>JANMCN010000197.1:0-19131 GCA_031361295.1 Acidobacteriota bacterium
CGGATGCCGCCGCACTCCGTGTGTCCATCCCGGTAGAAGGAAAACAGACCTTTCGCGTGTACGAGCGACTGCACGGCACCGGGTTGCGGGACGAACGTGTCGACCTGGATGCCGTAATGGCCGCGCACCTTTTCGATGAACTGATACGTTTCCGGATGCAGCCGCCCCGTGTCCAGGGAGAATACGCGGAACGTGCCGCCAAGCTTCGCCGCCATGTCGATGAGCACCACGTCCTCGGCTCCGCTGAATGAAATCGCCAGGTCGGCCGCGTACTCGTTCAACGCCAAAGCGAGGATGTCTCGTGGATGGCGGCCGGCATACGCAGCCGCCGTGGCCGGGATGTTCGCGGGATCGAGCGCCATGAGCCGAGGATACCTCTCCAGCGATCGCAGTGGGACCGCAGATTCGTGACGGCACCGCTGCACCGCTTCTCAACAATCCTAGCTGCATCCGGCCCGGATCCCGCCATCCGCGATCGCATCACGCCACCCGACGCCACCTGTCGGCCTCGTCGTCCGTCGTCCGTCTCGCCTGGTCAGGCTGCCCGCCTAACGCCAGACGTCGCGGATGATCGCGGCAATCCGGCGCGTCCTGGTGTCGACGATGATCAGGTCGTCTCCGGCGAAGTAGCGGTCATAGTAGGGCGGCGCGGGCGGCAGGCGGGCAGCAAGCGGCGGCGGCACCGGCACGAGCCGCTTCTGCAGCCCGGGCGGAAGCTCTCCGCGTTCGCGCAGCTGCTTGCGCAGTCCCGGAGGCAGCGGACGTCGTTTCGCCAGGCCGGGCGGAAGCGACCCGCCCCGAGCGTACTCACGAATGGCACGAACGTGCGCGTCGCGGTCGATCGCCGCATCCTTTCGTGCCTCCTGCTTCGACGCCTTCGCCTTCTTGTCCTCGCGGTGCTCCGCTCTGCCGGCTTTCCGTCCCGCATCGCGGCCGTGTCCGCGTCCTTGCGCCGAAAGCGTGGTCACCGACGCACCTGCGGCAATCGCCGAGACAAGCGCGACGACGCCGAGCAACGTTCCATTCCGGCTCATTCCACACCTCTTGGTTGGGCAAAACGGGTTGACGTGACGTCAGTGTAGGCTGATTCCGCATTCGGCGTCGCAGCGGACCAGCCGGACAAGGCAGAGAAATCGAGGGTCAACTGGACTAGACTGTCGGCCGTCGCGCGATCGCGCTTCCGATGCGTTGGCTACGGAGACAAGACTCAGGACACCATATGAAGACCTCACACGTACTCGCGACCGTGGCGCTGCTTGCCGCACTCGGTCTCAATGCTCAGACCGCGGCCGCGCAGGCGGCCCCCCTCCGGATCATCGCGTTCGGGGCCCATCCTGACGACAACGAGCTCAGGCTGGCGGGCACGGCGGCGAAATGGGCCGCGCTGGGGCACCAGGTGAAGTTCGTCTCAGTGACCAATGGCGACATCGGTCACTGGCGCGAGGCCGGTGGCCCGCTGGCGCACCGCAGGACGGCGGAATCCCAGGAGACGGCGCGCATCCTCGGCATCACGACGCAGGTGCTCGACATCCACGACGGGGAGCTCGAAGCAACGCTCGAGAACCGCCGCACGATCACCCGGCTCATCCGCGACTGGAAGGCCGACATCGTCATCGGCCATCGGCCCAACGACTACCACCCGGACCATCGGGCCGTCGGTCAGCTGATTCAGGATGCCTCCTACATGGTCACGGTGCCCTTCTTCTGTCCAGACGTGCCTGCGTTGCCGCGAAACCCGGTCTTCCTGTCGTACGAGGACGACTTCACCAGGCCGAATCCTTTTCGAGCCGACGTCGTCGTCTCGATCGACGACGTGCTGGAGAAGAAGCTGGCCGCGGTCGACGCCCTTCCCTCGCAGTTCTACGAAGGGGGCGCGAACGGGGGGCCGCAGCTCATGCCAGCGGATGAAGCCGGCAAGGCGCGGCGCAAGGCCGAGGTGCGCGACTCGTTCCGGCGGCGGTTCGTGCGGACCGCGACCGAATATCGGGCGAAGCTGCGCGACCTCTACGGCCCGGAGCGCGGCGAGGCCGTGCAGGCGGCGGAGGCCTTCGAAATTTCGGAGTACGGGCGGCGGCCGAATGCCGAAGAAATCACGCGGCTCTTTCCATTCTTTGCGCGTTGACGACCGCAGCCCTCACGCACGACAACGCGATCACGGGAGTGTGCGCTCTGGCCTCAGGATGCGATCCGCGTCCCGTCCGAGCCGGCACAGGAGGGGCACCACGGCTTCGATGTCGGCGAGCGACGTGTGGAAGTTCACGATGCAGGCCCGCAGCAGGAATTTCCCGCCGACGACCGCGTTCGACAGAAACGCCTGGCCACTCCTTTCAACGGCGGTCAGCAGGTTCCGGTTCAACGCACCGAGGTACTGTTCGACCGACTCGGTTCCGAGCTGCGACCGAAGGTCGGGCGGCACGTAGCGGAACGTCGTGATGCTGAGGTTCCTTGTGATCGCCTCGAACTCGGGATGCTCTCCCAGGAGCTGGTGGAAGTGGCAGGCCAGCAGGATGTCGTCGCCGATCATTTTCAGATAGCCGGCGCTCCCCACCTGCCTGAGCGCCAGCCACACTTTCAACGCACGGAAACCCCGTGAGTTCTGCGGTCCGTAGTCGAAGTAGTTCACGACCTCCCCATCGAAGTGATAGTAGGGGGGGTGATACGAAAACGCACGGCGCAGTGTCTCGGGGTCCCGCACGAGCACACAGCCGGCTTCGAGCGGCGCGTACAGCCACTTGTGCGGGTCCACGGCGATCGAGTCGGCGAGGTTCAAGCCCCGGAGGCTCGGAGGAGACCCTGGCGCTCGCGCGGCCAGCGCGCCGTAGGCACCGTCGACGTGGAACCAGAGATCGTGTTCCCGACAGATCGCGGCGATTTCCGGAAGCGGATCCACCGCCCCCGTACTCACGGTGCCGGCGGTGGCGACGACCAGAAACGGATGATGGCCCTGCCGGACATCCTCTTCAATCGCGCGACGGAGCGCCGTGGAATCCATGCGCTGTTGATCGTCGGCCGGAATCAGTCGAATCGCGTCGGTCCCCAGCCCGAACAGATCAGCGGCCTTCTGAATCCACGTGTGTGTTTCCACCGACGCGTACACCAGCAGAGACCTGCCGCCGTGAGCCACCCCCCTCGTGCGGACGTCCCAGCCGGCCCGCGCGGCGCGGGCGGCGACGAAGCACACGAAGTTGGCCAGGTTGCCCCCACTGACGAGCAGTCCCCCGCAACTGGTCGGAAACCCGATCAGCTCGGCAATCCACCGCACGGCCTGCGCTTCTATTTCGGTCGCGAGCGGGGCCAGGCGCCATGCCCCGACGTTCTGGTTCAGCGCCGCCGCCAGGAAATCGCCGAACATGCCTATGGGCGCGGGGCTTGATGTGATGTACCCGAAAAACCTGGGATGGCCGTTGAACGTCGAGTGTTCGAAGAGCAGAGTCGTCGCGTCGCTGACGATTCGAGCCGCGTCGGCGCCGACAGGCGGGAGCCCCTGCGCTGCGTCAAGAGCCTGGCGCAGTTCCGCGGGCGATTCGTCGGGTGTCACCAGCCCGCCGGCCACGTTCGACAGCCGCTCGGCGATTTCATCGACCAGGCGATGGCCGATCTCGCGGAACTCGGCGGGCGCCATCTCGAGCGGCGCCCGGCGTTGCCTGAGCGCTTCGAGCTCCGGGGCGATCCTCATCGCAGTGCCTCGAACATCCGAATCCCGCATGCCGCCTCCGTCAACAGATTACAGGACGTGCCCGACGGCTGTCTTTCAGACGAATCGCCCGGACCGCCTTGCGGCTCCAGGCCCGTCTCCCATCTCGCGAGAGCAGAGCGCGCCCTGCATCAGCGAGCTCGTCGTTGCGATTTTCGACCCGGCGTCCTTGACCCGGGCGCACCGGCCGAGGCTGCAGTAGCATGCGTGGGTTGGCTCGCGGATCCCGCTGGGGCGGAGTTCGTGATGCGTTTACCATGGTCTCCAGGAGCTGTTCCGACAACGGCTGCACCGGGCAGAGGACGCAGTGCTCACACCAGCCACGCTTCAACGGTTGACGCCGGACGCCTGGCTGCTCTTCTCGACCAGGTTCATCCGGCTGTTCGCGTACGGCTCACTGTCCGTCGTCCTGGTGTTCTACCTGGTCGGCATCGGGCTGAGCCAGCCGCAAACCGGCATGCTGCTGACGCTGACGCTCGTGGGCGACACGATCGTCTCGTTGTTCCTGACGACCCGCGCTGACCGGATCGGCCGTCGGCGCATGTTGATCATCGGGGCCGTGCTGATGGTTGGCGCGGGAGTGGTTTTCGCGAGCACGCGGCAGCTGTGGCTCCTCCTGCTCGCGGGCACCGTGGGAGTCATCAGTCCCAGCGGCAACGAGGTCGGCCCGTTCCTGTCCATTGAGCAGGCTGCGCTCTCGCATGTCGTGACAGACCGAACCCGGACAGAAGTGTTTGCGTGGTACACACTGACCGGGTCGGTGGCCACGGCCCTTGGCGCGCTCGCCGGCGGCATGGCGACCCGGATGCTCCAGACGTCGGCGATCGGTCTCGATTCGGTCGCGAGCTACCGGGGAGTCCTCGTCCTGTATGGGGCCCTGGGGATGGTCATGGCGGTCCTGTTCTCGCGGTTGTCCCCCAGCGCGGAGGCGGCGACACTCGGCGAGAAAAAGGCGTTCCGGGCGACGTTTGCAGGGCTCTCCGGGCTCGACCGCTCGCGCGATGTCGTCGTGAAACTCTCGGCGCTCTTTGCGCTCGATTCGTTCGGCGGCGGGTTCGTGGTCCAGAGCTTTGCTGCGTATTGGTTCTACCTGCGCTTCGGCCTGAACCCTGCGATGCTCGGCGCCGTGTTTTTCTGGGCGAACATTTTCGCCGGCATATCGGCGCTGCTGGCGTCCCGTCTCGCAGCGCGCTTCGGCCTCATCAGGACGATGGTCGCGACGCACCTTCCGTCGAATGTGCTGCTCATCCTGGTGCCGCTCATGCCGACGCTGCCCCTCGCCGTCCTCGTCCTGCTGCTGCGCTTCAGCATCAGCCAGATGGACGTGCCGACGCGACAGTCCTACATCATGGCGGTCGTGGCGCCCGAGGAGCGGTCCGCGGCAGCCGGGATCACCGGCGTGGCACGCACTCTCGGTGCGGCGATCAGTCCACTCTTCGTCGGGTTCATGTTCGCCCGTCCGGCACTCATCAATTTCCCGTTCTTCATCGCGGGGACGTTGAAGGTGTTCTACGACCTGCTCCTCTACAAACAGTTCGTGGCCGTCCGGCCGCCTGAGGAAACGCCGCGCTGAGCGGCTCCGCCCGGCAGTGGGCATGGTCGGCGCGTCGGGAGTCGGTTTGCGGTGGTCGCCTTGGTTCTGGCAACATGGCCCCTCACGGCGTCGCCCGCCTGGCGCCATGGAGGAGGAACAGATGGTTCATGTTGCACTGCTCGCCCGCCTGGAAGCGAAACCGGGAAAAGAAGAGGCCGTCGCGGCGCTGCTGAAGGGAGCATTGCCGTTGGCCAATGCGGAACCGGCGACCACCGTGTGGTTTGCGCTCAAGCTCGGACCTTCGACTTTTGGCATCTTCGATGCGTTTGCCGACGAGTCGGGCCGTCAGGCGCATCTCGCGGGCCAGATCGCCGCCGCCCTCATGGCCAAGGCGCCGGAACTGCTCGCCCAGCCTCCCACGATCGAGCGCGTGGACGTGCTGGCGGCGAAGTTGTCGGCCGGATGATGGCCGCGCGGCGGTCCGCGACACGCTAGAAGCCCGGGGGGCGCTCTCCCGCAACGTCGAAGGCCCGTTCCAGTGCGAGGCCCGCGCGCGCAACTGTACCTTCGTCGAAGAGCCGGCCGAGCAGGGTCACGCCGTGGGGCACCCGGCGGGGCGGAGAGAACCTGGGCAGCGGGTTCTTCGGATCGGGGGCCCAGTCGCTTCGCGCCTCCGACACGTTGACGAACCCGGCGCGCAGGGTGAGCGACGGATGGCCGGTGAAGTTCGACACGGTCAGCATTTCGTCGCGCAGCGACGGCACCAGCAGCAGATCCACCTCGGCGAACACGCGGGCCATCTCCAGGGCCACGAGGCGGCGGAAGCGATCCGCCTGCACGAAATCCACCGCTGAAAGGAACCGCGCCTGGCGAAAGAGGTTGGGCCATGCGTCCGGCACCTGCACCTTCAACTTTGCGAGATCCCCGCTGAGCGTCATGTCCTCGAACGCGGCCGCCGCTTCGCTGAAGAGCACCGGCATCAACGAGCTGTACGGCCAGTCCGGAAGGTGAATTCTGGTCGGGACCATGCCGAGCTTCCCGATGGTCTCGAGGGCCGCGCGATCGACGTCGGTCGCCGGCGACTCGCTCATCCACGCCGGGACGTACCCGACGCGCAGATTCCTGACCGGCGCCGTCGCGTCGAACTCCAGCCCGGTCGGCAGGCTCGACGAGTCCCCGGCGTCAGGCCCGCTGATGGCCTGCAGCACGAGCATCGCGTCTTCGACGCTCCGGGTCATCGGCCCGAGCTTGTCGAGCGACCAGCAGAGCGTCATCGCCCCGGTGCGCGGCACGCGTCCGAACGTGGGCCTCAGCCCCGTGATGCCGCAGCGCATCGCCGGTGCGACAATGCTCCCGCCCGTTTCGCTGCCCACCGAAAACCCGACGAGCCCGGCTGCCGTCGCGGCACCCGGTCCCGCGCTGGATCCCGACGCCCCTTCCTCGAGCAGCCAGGGGTTCATCGTCTGGCCCCCGAACCAGATGTCGTTCAGCGCGAGGGCTCCAAGGCTCAGCTTGGCGATGAGCACGGCCCCCGCGTCGGCGAGGCGCCGAACCACCACGGCATCGGTCGAGGGCACGCGATTGCGAAATGGCTCTGCGCCGTAGGTGGTCGGCACGCCGGCCGTGTCGAGGAGGTCCTTCACACCGAACGGGATGCCGTGGAGCGGTCCGCGATACTTCCCGGCCGCGATTTCAGCGTCGGCCTTTCTGGCCTGGCCGAGCGCCGCGTCACGGGTGAGCGTGATGATGCACCGCAGCTTCGGGTCGAACTGTTCGATCCGGCGCAGGTAGATGTGCGTCAGCCGCTCGGACGTGAGCTGCCTTTGCTCGATCCAGCGCGACAGCCGCGTCACGGGGGCAAACGCGATGTCGCTGTCCTCGGCGGGGAGCCGGGTCGGCTCGGCCGCGGTGCGGACGAACCTGTCGCGCACCGGGCCGTGGGGGTCCCCGGCAAGCTGCGGATTCCAGCGCGTCGCCGGGGCCACGTCCGGCGCGAGCGCCACCTTGCGTGGTCCGACTCGACGCTCGAAAAGCGGTGCCATCGAGCGCGGCCAGCTGGCTGACGCCATTTCGCGCTCGGCCGCGCTCATCGTCACCTGGGCGAGCTTCTCTGCCTCCGCGAAAGTCGACGGCGACACCGGCGGACCGACGGCCGGCGCGGAGCCGAACGTCGGCGGCGCGCCGGGTGTCGCGACGGGCTGCGTCCCGGCAGTCGTTCCCGAACGGTCACCCCCGCACGCGACGGCGGCGCTGAGGACGCCGAGCGGGGCGGTGATGAGAAATTGCCTGCGGGTGTTCATGGCGTTCCTCGTGGCGGTCGTGACGCCGGCCGGGCGCTGTCCTCGTGACGGCTCCGTGGCCAGACATCCTGACACGAGGATCTGCCGCCGTTCAACGAGGACGTGACGGGGCGGGCGGTTCGAGCCTGACCCGCAGTCGCGCGTCGCCGAGCACAATTTCGTCGGACGAGTGCAGGCGGACGCCGCGAGATCCGCGAGGCACCGCGAGCGTCCGTCCGCTTCGGACGATCCCGGTCCCGTGTTCGCTGCCGTCGTCGTGGAGCCGGAGCTCATTCGAACCCGCGTCGTGCGAAATGTGCGCATGCCGGCGCGAAACGCTCTGGTTGACGTCGCCGGACCCCTCGACGAACGCGACGTGGTTGGTTCGAATGAGACGATGCCGGCTGTCGCGGACCTCCCCGCATCGCCCGAGGTCGATGCGGGCCGAGCTGAATGAATAGGTCCGCCGTTCGGCGACGCCCTGCAGGACGGTGACCTCGACGCGCACGGGCGGTGGCTCTCCGCCGGTCTCCGGCGGCGCCGCCCTTGGTGTTCTCAGGAACTCGACATGGAAGTCCGGGCTCTGCCAGCTTTTCGGCAACCGTGCCACGAACTCGAGAGTCACGTCCACGTCAGCGACCTCACATCCGGCCGCCCGCAGCCGCGCGACAATCCGGTCGCGCAGCGACGGTCCGTCGCCGAGCACCGCCTCGAACCGTGCCCGTGCGTCGCGCGACGGCGCAAGGACGGAGACGGCGACGGCATTGAACGGGAACACGCGGCGACCCCGACCACTCGCCTGAACTTGAGGCACCGTGGCCTCCACGATCGCGTGCACGACCTCGAGCGGTTCGCGTGTGCCGGACTGGACCAGGCTTCCCACGGTGCGATCGACGGTCGTGGCGATCTTCGCTTCGAGGTCTCGCACCCTTCGCAGAATATCCATATGCGTCACTTCTCAATCAGGCCGGCCGCTGTCGCCGCCGCGACGATCTCGCCGGCCGCGGGGGCTGCCGTCGCGCCGCCGTAGCCGGCATGCTCGACGACGATCGCAAAGGCGATGCGCTTCTTCGCTGCGCCGTACGGCGCAAACCCGACGAACCAGCCGTGCGACGGCGCGTTCGAGACTTCGGCCGTCCCGGTCTTGCCCGCGATCTGCCCTTCGTGATTCCGGAGGCTTCGTCCGGTTCCGCTCAGGACCACGTCCCGCATGTAACCGCCGAGCCGCCGCGCGGTCTCGACGTCGACGAGCGGTGCCTCTGGCGCATCTCGGGCCATCCGCTCCTCGATGTAGGGCGGATGGAGGATCCCATTCGCCGCCACCACGCCGGCGACGGCCGCCATCCGAAGCGGGGACGCCAGCACGTCCGCCTGTCCGTACCCGACCTGCGGGAGGGTGTCACGCACCCGCTGAAGGGACCTGGCGGGATCCCGCGAGAGCGATATGCCGAGCCGGGCCGCAATCGCGAGCAGTGGCTCCGGCCCGAGCCGTGTCGCGAGCTGCGCGAAGTACGCATTGCACGAGCGCACGAACCCGTCGTGCATGCTGATCGTCCCGTGTGGCTGCGTGTCCAGCACGTCGTCCCGTACCGGGCGGGCCCACCCGGGAATCGACGCCCCGATGCGGCCGTCCGGTAGACGCGCGCAGGTGTAGGTCGTGGCACCGAGGGCAGGATTCTGGCGTAACGCCGCCAGACCGACGATCAGCTTGAATGTCGATCCCGGAGGATAGGTGCCATAGCGCGCGCGATCGAGCAGCGCATCGGCAGCGTCCCTGCCGGTCGCAGCCGGAAGATCGAACGAGGTCGGCCAGGGATAGCTCGCGCTTGCGAGGATGGCGCCCGTGTCGGGATCCAGCACGACCGCCGCCGCTCTGCCATCGGCCTTCCGTCCATAGTCGGCGACGATCGCCGCAACGCGAAACTGCAGCATCGCGTCGAGCGTGAGGCGCACATCGCGCGGCTCGCCTCGGAATCGGGCGACCGCCGGATCCTGTGGCTCGTACCGGTGTCTGAGAACCGGCACCAGATCGCGATAGTCGCGGTGCACCGTGTACGTCGGCCGGCCGGCGAGGTCGACGGTCTTCACGTTCACCGCGTGATCGTCGAAGCCGCGCAATCGGTCCGCGGCGTCGCGCTCGACATACGAGGTGTTCGACGCCGTCCAGTTCATGCGTGTCCGCGCATCCCCGACGACATGGAATGCCACGCCGCCGAGTGGATAGCACCGTTCGGACGCATCAGGGCAGGCCGCGGCCACGTCGATGCCGATTCGTCCATACGCCTGCCGCGCGTCGGCAACGGACCGGGCATCGTCGGTGGCAAGCGGCAGGCCGCGGCGATCGTAAATCGTTCCACGCGGGATCTGGGACACGACGTCGAGGATTCTCGGGTTGTACTCGAACCGCCGGGCGCCGTCGGCCTGCACTCCCAGGTGGGGCCTGACCATATTCGCGTCGGCGCTCACCACCTGGACCGTGAACGCGATGGCCACGAGAACGATCGCACAGGCGGCGAGGACGCCCCCGAGGCACGTCATCGGGAGGCGGAACGGCTCGAAGTCACCCGGTGCGCGGCGATCCGCATGGATGGCGGCGAGCATGCCGAGCGCCGCGAAGTTCGCCAGCATGGCCGAACCGCCGTAGCTCAGAAACGGGGTGACGACTCCGGTCAACGGCGTCACGCCCGTGATTCCGGACGCCATGATCAGGACCGGAACGGCCAGAAACAGCGTCAGGGCTGTCGCGAGGAAGAATCCGTAGTCGTTCGGCGCCAGACGCGCGATTCGAAACCCCCGCCAGGTCAGCACGGCGAAGACCGCCGCCACCGCGACGAGGCCCGCGGCGCCCAGCTCCTCACCGATGGCCGCGAGGATCAAATCGGTGTGCCCGGCCGGCAGGTATCGGGAGCTGCCGAGTCCGAGTCCGGTCCCCAATCCGCCGCCCGTCGCCATCGCCCAGATCGCGTGCGTGATCTGATTTCCGCCCGCGACGGTGTTGTCCCAAGGCGACTGCCACATCCGCACGCGGTCGGCCAGCGTTGCGGATACGTGAAGGCGGTACCCCAGGTAGAAACCGGCCGCCAGCAGGAGCAATCCAGCCACCGCCATGCCGACGCGACCTCGCGCGACCGCGTACAAGGCGAGAAAGACGCAACAGAGAAACAGCGCCGGGCCCAGATCCTTCTGAACGAAGAAGAACATCAGCGCCACGGCGACCCCGACGAGCACCGGCAGTGCGTACTCGCCTCGGGGCAGATTGAGCCAGCCGGGCAGGCGCCGGCTCCGAAACGACTGGCCGCGGACCTCCCGGAGCAATTCCCACCGGCGGGCAAAATACCCCGCCAGGAACAACGCCAGGAGCAGGCGGATGGCTTCGATCGGCTGAAAGGGGCCGAGATTGATGCGTGCGGAGCTGGTGCCTGGTCCGCTTCCGAAGAGGATCAACAGCACCGACAGCGAGAAGGCGGCGACCAGCGGCAGGTAGCTGAACGTGACGAAGCCCGCGGCGGTGAAGCGCACCAGTGAGAGCCCCGTCATGAGCGCGAGGCCGGCAATGGTCGTCTCCGCGAACCTCGCGAACAGGATCGTGTCTCGCAAGGGATCCGGGCGGCTCAGTAAGGCGGCAAAGCCAATCCCCGTGAGCAGGTGCGTCGTCGACAGCAGGAGGCGGTCGCCATGGACGCCGCGCACCCGCCATGCGAGCGCCACGGCATGAAAGCTGAGCACATATAACGCGGCATACAGCAGCACCTGGTTTCGAAACTGGTCGCGGGTCCGTACGGCGAGAGACGACTTGAGCGCCGTGAGTTCGCCCGGTGTGAACAAGGGAAGCGATTCGGGCTGTGCGGCGCCGGGGCCGGCGCGTTCCTTCACGCGCCCCGCAAACGCCTGGAGGTTCTTCGCGCCCTCGATGGCGGCCGTGCGCACGATGGCGCGCGAGATCGCGCCGACGTTCGGGAGCGTGAGCCGCCGGGCAGGATCGGCCGTCAGGAAGCCGAACAACTCGTGCGCCGCAAATACGCGGTCGCCTGCGCCCGGGAAAACTGTTCCGAGCGCCGTCTCCAGTTCGGTGGCGTCCCGGACCGCATTCACATTGACGGCCTGGTCACGATGGGCCGCCTGCTCGGATATGTCGAACGCACGAACGCGGCCGAAGTACGCGAGCGCGATCGCGAGGACGACCACGAACGACGTGGCGAGCAGCCCCGTGTCGGGCCATCCGCCGCGACCTGTGCGCCGCCCGCTCCGCCGGTCGCGTTCCGCAGCCGGCGTATACGTGACCGTCATGAAGATACCCGCGAGCCGCCGGACGGACGGGGTCCCCCAGTTGGGACCGGTGCGAGCGATGTCATGGTGTCGGCCGGTCCGCTCACGGGCGCCGACAGGTGGGCGATGCGGTCGTGGACCTGGTGGAGACGCCGCTGGGCCTCGCGCATCTTCTGGGCTGCATTGGCGAAGCCGGCGATCTTCGAATAGTCGTCGATGGCCAGGGCGTAGGCCTCCCCCGCACGGGTCAGGGAGTCGAGGTCGTCTGCGCCGGCGAGCTTCTCACCGCGTGCGAAATACCCGTCGGCGAGCTGCGCCCAGTCCCGATTGCCGGCCGTGTACGAATAACGCTGCGCCTGTGCGAGCGCGTCCGCGCCCCGCTCCATGTCCTCCTGCGCCACAAAGGTCCTCATCAAGCCGAGAAAAGGGTCCGGCCAGTTCTGACGCAGCTCGGCCGCCTGGCGAAATGCCGCAACCGCGGCGCTGAGCTGCACTTTCGCGGCATCTGCGTCTTTCGCTCTCGCGCGGGCCTCGCCGTCGATCCGCCGAAGGTGCCCTTCGCAGTAGAGCAGCCCCGCCTTCAGGTTTCGATCCGACGGAGCGGCCCTGAGCGCGCGGGCCAGCGCGGTCCGGGCCACGCGCCACTGGTTCTCGCGAATGACCGCGTTCGCCGCGCGATACCTGGCGAAGGTGCGGTCGGTGAGGACCCCGGTCTGCGGGATCAGCACCCGCTCGAGTGGAAGGACGCCGATTCGGAGGCTGCGCCCGCTCAGCGCGTCGTACTGCGTCCAGGCCTCGTTCAGGCTGTCGAGCTCCTGAGGCACCTGCTGGGCGAGCCCGGAGGCGAGGGAATAAACGGACATCTCGTTCCAGACGATGAGCAGTGCCGCCACCATCAGCGCCCTGCGCGCGAACCGAAGGAGGCGTGTCCGCCGGCCCTCACGACGGTGAACGCGCGGCGGGTGAAGTGCCGGGACGGCCCGAGGCTCGGAGACCGGGGGGGTCGGGAGAGGCTCCCTGAGCGTGCGGCGCGTGGCCTCCTCTGCGCCAGCCGACGGCCGGTGCGTGCGCCGTGTCGCGGCCTCGTCACGCTCTCGCGCGGGCCATCCGTCGCGCTGCGCGTGCGTCTCCTCCCCGGCAATGAAGCGCTGCAAGTCCTCGCGGATGTCGGTCGCGCTGCCGTACCGGTCCGCCACGCTCCCCGCCAGGAGCTTCGCCATGATTGCTTCCAGCGCTGCGGGACATCCCCCGTCGAACAGAGCGGGCGGACGGCGCGCGCGGATCCGCTGTTCGAGGCGGCGCGTGTCCGGAGCCTGGAACGGCTGGGCCCCGCCAACCATTTCGTACAAGAGCACGCCGACCGCCCAGAACTCCGCCTGGGCGTCGACGTCCCCTGTCTCGATCCGCTCGGGCGAGAGGTACGCGGTGCTGCCGAAATCGTTTCGAGTCACCTTGCGACTGAGCGAAAGAGCCTTCGCGATACCAAAGTCGAACACCTTGATTTCGTCGTCCGCGAGGACCCGGATGTTTCGCGGCTTGAGGTCTCCGTGCAGCAGCGGACCCCGCGTCTCGCCGTCCACGGTCGTCGTGAAGGCGATCGCCGCGTCGAGGAACTCACACAACTGGATCGCCACGCGGGCCGCGCGGTCGGGGGCCAGCGCGCCACCGCTGATCACGTCCGACAGATTCTGGCCGTCCAGGTACTCCATCGCGATGAAGAAGTACGTGTCCTGCGTGCCGTATTCGTAGACCGTCGGCACATATCTGCTCACGCGGCAGAATGCCTCCTGCAGCCTGGTTCCGAGGCGCTCGGCTTCGATGATCTGCCGACCGTCCTGATCGTCCTCGATCGAGACGAGCTTCAGCGCCACCCGGCGATCGGTCCGGCTGTCCGTCGCGAGAAACACCGCCGCCATGCCCCCGCTGCCAATCTGGTGGAGGATCTCGTAGGCGCCGACCCGGTGAAACACCGTTGTCATCGTGGATCTCCGCGGCCGCCCGGCCGCGGATGGCTCACGCGGAGACTCCGCGCGTCCACGAACCAGTTGTCGCGAGCCAGCATGGCGCGTGCGTCACTCGACGCGGCGGGCCCGTCAGGGGCGGTCCCTATGAAGACGTTGGCCACGAACGTTCTCGCTGTGTCGGCTTGGATAATCCACGAGCTCCGGACGCCGCCCGCCGAACCATTGCGCATGAATACGTTGTGGGAGATGGTGGCGTTCGCCCCCGCCTGCAAAAACAGGGCGGCTCCGGGGTTGTCGTGAACATCGCTGCCCATGAGGCTGAGCTGGGAGGTCGGATCGACGGCGATCGCGGCCGTGGCCGCGCCCGTAACCTCGATGCCGGCCAACGACAGTTCGGAATTCTTCACCGCGATACCCGTGCCGAGCGGGGTCGCCGCGTCCCCGATGACGACAAAGCCTTCGAACGCCGCGCCGGTCACGTCGCGGGCCAACACGGCGGCGTCGGCGTCCGACGCCGAGCCCGGAAGCCGGATCACCGCCCCCCGCGGGACCCGGCTGATCAGTCGGATGTAGCTCCTCAGAGTGAGCGTCTCGCGGTATTCGCCGGGCTCGACGACAAGGGTCGTCCCCGGAGTCGCAGCCTGCAGCGCCAGGGCAATCGACTGCGTCGGTTGCACGACACTTCGCCCGGTATTCGAAATGCCTGGCGGCTGATCCACAGGTGCCGACAGCGGCGCCGCCGGTCGAGACCGGCCCGCCGCAAGCAGGATCACCACCGTCAGGAGAACCAGCAGCGCCGCGCGGACGGACTGCTCACGACGTCCGGTGGGCCGATGCGCCCCCTCACCTTCGCCCGCCGTGCGCGCCCCCTCGCTCGAGGAGGCCGTACTCAGCCGCCGCGTGATCTCCGCCGGAGACGATTCGCTCCTCACAGGGCCGAACTGTTCGCCTTCGACGTAAACGACGGTGACATTATCTTTTCCACCGGCGTCGTTCGCCGCGTCGATGAGGGCCCGAACGACCTGGTCTGGCTGCCCGGCCCAGCGCCCGAGGATCCGGCTGATCGCGTCGGAATCGACAAGGTCGGTCAGGCCATCGCTGCAGAGCAGCAGCGCGGCGTCCGGCTCGAAGGAGATTTCCCTCACGTCCATGAAGTCGGGATCGTTCGCGTCGTGACGCTCCGAGCCGACGTCGCGATACACTTCGTTCCGGCGCGGGTGGTGCATGGCTTCGACCTCCGAGAGCTCGTGCGCATCCTCCCGCTCGCCGACGGGTGAGTGGTCCCGCGTCACCTTGTCGATGCGCCCGTGGCGAGCCTTGTAAAGCCTCGTGTCTCCCACATGTCCGACGGTGGCGCGGGCATCGTCTACGACAACGACCGTCAGCACACAGGCCATCCCGTTCCATTCGGGTCGCAGGGCCGCGACCCGGTGGATCTCGTTGTTTGCGTCGGTAATCGCGTCGCGAAGGCGGTCGACGACGGGCCCGGTCTCGCGTTCGAGCCGCGACCTGAGCATGGCGATGGCGGTGTCGGCAGCTTTGCCGCCGGCCGCCTGCCCGCCCACGCCGTCGATCACCATGAACAGGCGCCGCGCAAGATCGAGGTGGAACCGGTCCTCGTTGACCTCGCGCTGCAACCCCGGATCCGTGTCGCCTGCTGCCCTGAGCACGCTGACCATCTCCATCGGTCCACTCACTTCCTGTTCTCCGTCCGGTATGCCGTCCACGCGTACAGGGCAGCCAGGGCCAGCAGGATCAGGGGAAAGATCGGACGAGCCCACTGGAGCGCAGCCATCAACGGGTTACTCCGAATTCGAGGTTCACGATATCGGCCAGGCCTATTCGTGCGGTCTCGGGCAGCGCCGTCTCGGCACCGTTCTCGCGCTTCGTGCCGTCCACCTCGTCGTATCCCTTCGGCACGTGACGCCCGTTCAACGTCGTACCGAGCGAGCTCAGGTCGACGAGGAAAAAGCGGCCGCTCGCGGCGTCGCGGCGAATGCGGGCGTGCTCACGCGAGACGTCGGGCGACGACGCGATCCGGACGTCGACCGGGTAAGCCATGCCGCCGCGGCCGATCGAAATCGAGTCCTTCAGCACGTTGTACGTGTGGTGCCCGGCGTCATCGTCGTACTCGAGACGCGCGAGCACGTGCACGCCGGGCGCGGCGGCCGTGCGGGTCAGCGTCTGCTCGCGGCTTGTCGTCCCCTGCCGTGCGTGAACAGTCGTGATGCGACGCGTCCGCTCGCCGACACCCAGGTGCGGGCTCGCCGGCAACAGGAGCTCGGAGTCGATGAGGAGATCTCCCTCGCCCATGTCGCCGTCGGGGTCAGCCAGGAACTCGACCTGCCACTCGGCCGCCGCATTGCTGATCGCCGGCTCCGAGTCGCCGCGCCACAGGCCGAGCCACCGTCGGAGGGGCCGTCGTCGATTCAGCTTCCCGAGCTCCTCCGCAAGAGCCCGCGTTGTCTGCTCCCGGAGGATCGGGATGATCCCGTCGAGGCGCGCGTATTCGTCCGGATGGAGGTAGACGACGTAGCGGCTCGGCGCCAGGGTCGAGTATTTGAGCGGCTCCAGGTTCTTGCGCATGTTCTCGACGACGGCGTCGATGATGTCGCGGGCGGGCCGACGCGCGGCCGGCGGGCCGGGGTGGCTTGGGTGCGGAGTCAAAGGGCTCCCGAAAGATGACGATGCGGGCGATCCGGTTACCATGTGGCCCATCTCGAGCACTATGGAGCGTTCAGGGGATCCAAGTCCTAAAGAAATCCGTAAGGAATCGTTAGGTCTGACCAGCACCCGTGAGAATCCGATTCGGCCCGTTCACCGTCGACCCCGACACGCGGCAGCTGCTGCGCGGAAAGGTCGAGTGCCACCTGTCGCCCAAGGCCTTCGACCTGCTGTGGAGCCTGGTCGAGCGGCGGCCGAAGGTGCTCGAAAAGACCGAGCTGCATGCGCGGCTCTGGCCGGACACGTTCGTGGTCGACGGCAGCCTGAATGTGCTGATCGGGCAGATCCGCCAGACCCTTGGAGACGACGCGCAGCGGCCCCGCTTCATCCGCACGGTGCACGGGATCGGATACGCCTTCTGCGACGACGCGGCTCAATCGACCGAGGAGGCAGGAGGCGCGGCCGCCACGCGCTACTGGCTCATCAGTGGAGACAAGACATTCCGCCTGACGGAAGGGGAGAACGTCATCGGGCGCGACCCGGACTCGGCCGTGTGGCTCAATTCGGGCAGCGTGTCACGCCGGCACGCCCGAATCACGGTGGACAGCGTCGGACGACGGCTCACACTCGACGATTTGGGCAGTAGCAACGGGACGTTCCTGGGACGCGTCTCGATTGATGGACCGGTCGACCTGACGGACGGCGCCGTCATCAGGGTCGGCTCGGTCGAGACGCGTCTCCACCTGTGGAATTCTGAGAAGGCGTCCGAGACGAAGCGCATTCAGCGGAAGCGCCGGGCGCCGCGCGTGTGACGCCGGGCGTCGAGGTGTGTCCGAGGGCGAGGGAGGCGGGGGACGGCGACGTCAATCACGGTAAACTGCGACGCATGACGTCAAGACATTTGGTCTGGATGATGGCTCTGGCATTGGTATCGCCCGCGGATGCGAGCGCACAGGCTCATGACCATGCCACCGCGGGCGAGAAGCTGGGTACTGTCGCCTTTGCGACGTCCTGCGGCGCCGGGGCGCAGCCGCAATTCAACCGCGCAGTCGCGCTTCTCCACTCGTTCGAGTTCCTGCGGGCCATCGAGGGCTTCAGCGCGACGCTCACCGCCGATCCGTCCTGCGCGATGGCTGAGTGGGGCATCGCGCTCAGTCGATGGAGCAACCCGTTCGTTGCCGGGATACGACCGGCCGCAGGACTACGGCTGGGGCTCGCCGCCGTCGAGCGCGCACGGGCGATTGGGCCGAAAACCGATCGGGAGCGCGCATATGTGGACGCCGTGTCGCGCCTGTACGCCGACTTCGAGACGTCGGGCCAGGCCGCCCGCGTGGTGGCGTATCGCGACGCGATGTCCAGACTGGCCGCGGCCTACCCGGACGACAGCGAGGCCTCGATCTTCTACGCGCTGGCAATCGCGGCCGCGGCCTCGCCCGCCGACAAGACATTCGCCGATCAGCTGAAGGCTGGCGCCATCCTCGAAGCGCTCCTGCCGCGCCAGCCGGATCATCCCGGCCTCGCGCACTACATCATCCACAGCTACGACGTGCCCCCCCTCGCAGACCGGGCGCTGGAGGCGGCGCGGCGCTACGCCAGCCTGGCGCCCTCGGCGCCGCATGCGCTGCACATGCCCTCTCACACGTTCACGCGGCTCGGCTACTGGCAGGAGTCGATCGACGCCAACACGGCGTCGGCCGCGGCGGCACGGCGCGCCGGCTCAGTCGCCGAGGAACTGCACACCATGGACTACCGCATCTATGCGTACCTGCAGACCGCACAGGATCGTGAGGCGCGACGGATGCTGGACACGTTGCCGGACGTCGCGGCGCGCTTCGATCCCGACGCGAGCGGCTCCGCCGCGCCAGGATCGGCGGGCGTCTTCGCCCTTGCCGCCATTCCGGCTCGGTACGCACTCGAGCGCGGCGCATGGGCCGAAGCCGGGGCGCTCGAGCCCCATGCGAGCAAGTTCCCCTACACCGGCGCCGTGACCTACTTCGCGCGTGCGATTGGCGCGGCACGCCTCGGCGACACGGCGACGGCCCGCTCCGCCATTGAAGCGCTGCAGAGGATCGAGCACCAGCTCGCCGAAGCGGGGGAAGGCTACTGGGCGCAGCAGACGCAGATCCAGCGCCGCGCCGCCGGCGCCTGGCTGGCCTTCGCCGAACATCGCAAGACCGACGCGCTGGCGGACATGCGGGCCGCCGCCGCGCTCGAGGACAGCACGGAGAAGTCCGCGGTGACACCCGGACCACTCGCGCCTGCACGGGAGCTCCTCGGGGAAATGCTGCTGGAGCTCGAGCAGCCTGCAGAGGCGCGGAAGGAATTCGAAGCCACGCTGAAGAAGGAGCCGAACCGTTTTCGAGCGGTGTATGGCGCCGCGCGCGCTTCGGCGCTCACAGGCGATCATCCGGCGGCCGACGGCTACTATGCGCAGCTGCTGAAGATCTGCGAGCGAGCCGACAAGCCGGGTCGCGCCGAACTGGCAGATGCGGCACGAGCTCGTGGCTCCCGCTGATGTCACGACTCATGGGCCGCCAAGTCTCGGTGCTCATCACCTGCGACGTACCAACGCGGAGCTGAAGCTCGGCGCTACGCACCGACGGAACCTTGACCCAAGCCGGCGGGTCGCTCTGAAGGACCTGGACAACGCGCCGGACGTCATTGCGGCGCTTGAGGAGCCACGCTGGCGTCAGGCCGGGGCCGTCGCGACACGGGAACGAGAACTGCGGT
>JANMCN010000210.1:0-8343 GCA_031361295.1 Acidobacteriota bacterium
GGAGTTCGTATCGGGTTCAATAAGTCGATCGATTGGGAGCCGGAGGCCGGATCGGGTCCTGCGGGACGCGCAGCGCAGGGCCCGATGCGCCTGCAGGGCCTCACCACGCAGTCGGCGTGATGCCTGCAGACCCGGACGACCGCCGCGTCGCCATCCCGCACGACGCGCAGCACGTCGGAACAGCGCAGCGGCCGCCTCAAAACAATCCCCTGCGGAACAGCGGCACTGGAGGTCAGACGCCGATACACCGGGGTCCCGGCCTCGAGCGCCGCGGGGCGCTGTCATAATTGCCGTTGCCCATGCCCCCTTCTTCACGAGCCAGGACTGTCTCGGTCGACAGCCACGCGGCGTTTCCCGTGCTCGGCGCGCTCAGCGTCTGCCACCTGCTGAACGACATGGTGCAGTCGCTGCTCCCATCGATCTATCCCATCCTGAAGTCGTCGCTGCATCTGGACTTCAGCCACATCGGACTGATCACGCTTGCGAACCAGCTCACCGCGTCGCTGCTGCAACCGGTGGTCGGCTACTACACGGACCGGCGGCCGCAGCCGCAATCGCTTGCAATCGGCATGACGTTCACGCTCTCCGGCCTGGTGCTTCTGGCCTGGGCGACGCACTTTGGCGCCGTGCTCGGGGCGGCGGCGCTCATCGGCGTCGGCTCCTCCATCTTTCACCCTGAGTCGTCGCGCATCGCGCGGCTGGCGTCAGGAGGCAGGCACGGCCTCGCGCAGTCGCTGTTCCAGGTGGGCGGCAATGCCGGCTCGGCCATCGGGCCGCTGCTCGCGGCACTGATCGTCCTGCCGCGCGGGCAGGAAAGCCTCACATGGTTTGCGGTGGCCCCGGTGGTGGCGATTACGGTGCTCTGGCGCATTGGCGGGTGGTACGGACGGCGAGTGGAACGCGGGGGAGGCCCGCGCGGCGGGAGCCATGCGCCCCATCATCACCTCACGTCGTCGCAGGTGACGCGGGCCCTCGCGATCCTGCTCCTGCTCGTGTTCTCGAAGTACATCTACCTTGCGAGCCTGAGCACCTACTACACGTTCTACCTCATCGAGACGTTCCACGTCTCAGTCCGGAGCGCGCAACTCCACCTCTTCGTGTTCCTGGGCGCTGTCGCGGCCGGGACCATGCTCGGCGGTCCGGTGGGCGATCGATTCGGCCGCAAGTACGTGATCTGGGGATCGATCCTCGGCGTGCTGCCGTTCACGCTCGCGCTGCCGCACGCCAACCTGGCGCTCACCGGGGTGCTGAGCGCGATCATCGGGCTGATTCTCGCGTCGGCGTTTTCCGCCATCATCGTGTACGCGCAGGAGCTCGTGCCGGGCAGAATCGGGATGATTTCCGGGATGTTCTTCGGCTTCGCGTTCGGGATCGGCGGCGTCGGCGCCGCCGCGCTCGGCGCGGTGGCCGATCGCACGTCGGTGCCCTTCGTGTATCAGGTCTGCGCCTGGCTGCCGGCGCTCGGGCTCTTCACCGCTCTCCTGCCCGATGTCGAGCCGGCGTCGAAAACACGATGACAGCCCCAGGGCCGCGCAGGCCTGCTGGATGAACACGAGGGCGATGCCGCCGCATATACAGCCCTGAGACGCGCGGGCACATCTTGCGTTCGCGCTGCCACGGTGGCACTCTCCACCAGGCAGCGCATCCCCCGGCGACGCTGTCGATCCCTTGCCGGCAGATAGCGTGCCTGGACGTACGTCCTGACGGAGACCGCCGTTGAACCGACACCTGATCCCAATCCTTCTGGCGCTCGTTCTCTCACCTGGTTGCCGGCGCGAACCCCCGCCGAGCCACATCTTCCACGACGGCAGGATCGTGACGGTCGACCCTCAGTTTCGAACCGTCGAGGCGATGGCGATTCGCGACGGGCACATCGTCGCGCTGGGCACGAACGCCGAGATCGTCAAACTGGCCGGCTCCGGCACAGTGCAGGTGGATCTCGGGGGGAAGACAGTGCTGCCGGGGCTGTTCGATTCTCACGTCCATGCCGCGGGCGCGTCGATGTACGAGTTCGAGCAGCCTGTTCCGGACATGGAAAGTGTCGAGGACGTTCTCGCCTACATCAGGGCGCGCGCCGCGAAGACCGACCCCGGACGCTGGATTACGCTGTCGCAGGTCTTCATCACCCGCCTTCGCGAACAGCGCTATCCGACCCGGGCCGAGCTCGACAAGGCGGCGCCTCTGCACCCGGTCGCCTTTCAAACCGGGCCGGACGCATCACTGAACACGATGGCTCTCTCGATGAGCGAAATCGACTCGAAGTTCAGAGTGCCGGACGGCCAGCCCTGCCGCGTCGAACGCGATCGGAGCGGCCAGCCCACGGGCATCCTGAGAAACTGCGCCCGCTACATCCGGTCCGGGTCGGGGGGGACCTCACCCACGGTCGCCGACCGTCTCGCCCGATTGCGCGAACTGCTCGCCGATTACAACTCGGTCGGCATCACCAGCATCGTCGACGCCAACACGAGTGAGAGCGACCTCGAGCTGTACCGCACGCTGCTCGAACGACACGCGCTGACGTGCCGCACGTACATGGCCTACGGCGTGGATGGCCAGGCCCCGCTCGACCAGATCGAAAAGACGATTCGCGACGCCGCCGCGCACCCGCTGCACCAGCACAACGACATGCTGTGGCTGCGGGGCATCAAGGCGTTCCTGGACGGCGGGATGCTGACAGGCAGCGCCTACATGCGCCAGCCATGGGGTGTCAGCACAATCTACGCAATCGACGATCCCGACTACCGCGGCGTCCGGTTCATCGAGCCCGAGAAGCTCTATCAGATCGCCAGGCTTGCCCTGGCCAACGGCCTGCAGTTCACGGCGCATTCGCAGGGCGACGGCGCGGTCGACGCGATGGTCGAGACCTACGAGCGGATCAATCGCGACGACTTTCCGGTCCGCGACCGGCGACCCAGCATCACGCACGCCAGCTTCATGAGCCCCGAGGACATCGCGAAGATGCAAGCCCTGGGCGTCGTCGCCAACATGCAGCCGGCCTGGCTTTACCTCGACGGGACCACGCTGCGCCGGCATTTCGGCGTCGAGCGGCTCGCCTACTTCCACCCCTATCGGACGCTGTTCGAGCACGGCGTCACGGTCGGCGGCGGATCCGATCACATGCAGAAGATCGGCAGCCTGCGCTCGATCAACCCGTACAACCCGTTTCTCGGCATGTGGACGTCACTCGTGCGACAGCCGCGCGGGAGCGAGGCGCCGCTCCATCCCGAGCAGAACCTGACACGCGAGCAGGCGATCCGCCTTTACACGATCAACAACGCGTTCCTGACGTTCGAAGAGTCGCGGAAGGGATCGCTCGAGCCCGGCAAGCTCGCCGACTTCATCGTGATCGACCGCGACATCCTCAGGTGCCCGGTCGAAGAGGTGAAGGACATCACAGTCGAAGCCACCTACCTTGGCGGCGTGCGCATTTACGCGCGGCCGGGCGAGTAGTCACCTTCCCCTTCGCGCCGCGCGGCTCTCCGTCCACGACTGGAGATACGCGGCAAACCCCTGCGCCACCTGCGGCGGCGCGTTAGGGATCATGCCGAGAACCGTCGACTCGAAGCCGTCGGGATCCTGAACGCGCAGCAGGCTCGCGGCCTGCGTTGCGACGGCGATGTCGTATCCGCTGAGTCTCGTGATGAGGCCCCGCCTGTCGCCGGCCGCCGAGACTTCCCGCCGCGCATACTCGTGGGCGCTCTCGAACGTTCCACTCCCGTCCGCATCCACGAACACCGCCCCGCTCAGACCCAGCACATACGGCGTGAACGCACTCGACGACGGCTGATACGGCTTCGCCGTGGGCCAATACGGCGCGGCGACCCCAGGCCCGGTCGCCATCGCCACGAGGTGGACATCATGGGATGGTTTGGGAAGCCGCCAGGTGGCCTCCCATTTCAGGCCGGCCTTCGTGCCGCCGCCGATCGGCTGTTCGCGCACCTTCAGGCCATTGACGTAGAGCGCCACACGCGAGGCGCGGACCCAGCCGGGGCCCTTCACGCGGATCTTCACGTCCATCGCGCCCGCCGGCTGCACCAGTTGACCGGGTCCCTTCCCCGCCACCTCGATTTCCGCCAGCAATCCATAACTGACCATGACCTGCCCGCCGCGAAGGGCCCCGATCGCCTGTGACACGTCAATGCGGCCGGCATCGCGATCCCCGCACCGGACGTAGGTTCGGCCCTGCCCCACGATGTATCGCGAGACGTCGTGCGAGTCGCTGGACCCCACCGGCGTGAGGATCACCCCCCGATTGAGCAGACCCATCCAGTCACGCGGCAGCGACAACGCGTCGCTCAGGACCGCGCCGGAGTTGACGACCTCCATCGCGTTCGCGGGCAGCCGCCAGCCATCGAGATCTTCCCCTGTGAGACTGACGTGACGGGCGCGCCCGAGCGGCCGGAAGCCGCCGTGCAGGTCCTGCCCGTGGTTGAGCACGATCACCGGCTCGGCGGCGGCACCTGCGATCGCGTCCCGAAGCCCGCCCCAATCCACCACCCGCGGGTCAATCGCACTGCCCTCGACCGGCAGCGGAAAGACGTTGAAGTGGCCGATGGACGCCGTCGTCACCTCGGTCCCCAGGACCGGCGTGAAGTAATCCCGCAAGCCCGCGGCCCGCGCGCGCGCCTCGAGATCGACGCGCATGTTGTGTTCGGTCGACACGGGCAGCTCGACGCCTTCTCCCGCGATCGTCAACAGCCGCTCGTCGAGCCCCGCATCGCCGTGCCCCGCGAATGCCCCGGTGTGCACGTGCGTGTCCATCGCCGCCCAGCCCGCCGTGTCCACGTCGCGGTGGATCGTCAGCCGCCGCGACACGTGCGCGCCCCTGGCGAGATCCACATCGACGCTTGCGACGCTGTACTCGAAACCCCGCCCCGCGTAGATCACATAGCGGCCCGCCGGAAGCTCGAGCCGCACCGTGCCGCTGCCCGTGTACACGACCCCCGGCCTGACTGCCTGCTGGGGACCGGACACGTTCCCGAACGAGACGAGCGTGCCGTGCGTGTCGACGACGGTGATGCGGCTCGGGATGGCGGTCCCGTTCGGCGCTTCCCTTACGGAGACGTCCACCGTCGCCTCCGAGAGCAGCTGCCCCTTCGGGCGGTCCACCAGCGTCACCTGCCCAATCAGCACGTCGTCGGAGTCGCCCCCGGTGCAGCGGATGCGCAGCTCGTTGCGCCCGTCCTTCAGCGCGCCGGCCGGCACCGCCCAATAGGTGATCATGTCGGCCTCGTCGAGGGGCAGCCGAGCCGTCTCCGTCCCGTTCAGGAATACCAGCCACGGCTGTTTCAGATCCCGATGACGCAGCCGCAGGGTCTGCTCCGCCTGGTTCGCCTTCGCGGGAAACGCCAGCACCAGTTCCCTGCCTTCGGCGTTCACGGGAAATTCCGCCCATTCCCGATCCGCGCCGGACCGGAGGTGATGCATCCGCGCGGTGATTACCAGATCGGCCGCCGACGCCGACTGGAGGCCGGCCATCACGAGGGTGACCACGCAGACGACGCCGGACAGGATGGGCCTCATCGCACTACGATATCGCCATGCCGACGCGCGCCGAAACGATCGTCGTGTGAGCCGGGCTCGTGCCCGTAATATCATCCCGATACGTGCGGGCTGCCTCCGGCAACCTGGAGATCCGCCGTCGGCTCGATCTGAAGGGCTGCAACACACACGCGAGGACGCGAGGAACATGCGATGAGTGACAAGCACGTGCCGTCGGAGCGAGGGGCGTCGTGGACCCGACGCGGGTGGTTATCGGCGACGGGTACGACGCTGCTGGGCACCGCCCTCAGCGGAAGTCCGGCGCCGGCAAGCGCCGAAGGACAGGCGAGCCGGCCGCAGCCATCTGGCCAGGCCGGGCGCCTGCCGCTCACGGAGTTCCAGCCGAAGAGCATGCTGCACGTGGTGGAGACCCCTGTCGCGCGCGCGCGCTTCCCGGTGATCGACTTCCACACCCACGTCTCTCTGCGGCGAAACTCCCAGAAAACCGGCGTGCCTCCGGCGGAGCTGGTGAAAGTCATGGACGCCGTCAACCTGAAGACGATGGTGAACCTCACCGGCGGATCCGGCCAGGATCTGGCCACCACCATCACGAACTTCGACCGGGCGTTTCCGCGCCGGTTCGTGACGATGACCGAACCGACGTGGACCCGCGCCAGCGAGCGCGGCTACGCCGCGTGGCAGGCGGAGGAAATCGCCAGGGCAAAAGCCGCGGGCGCGGTGGGCGTCAAGGTGCTCAAGACGCTCGGCCTGTACCTGCGAGACGGCGGCCCGAACGGGAAGCTCGTGCGAATCGACGATGAGCGGTTCGACCCGATGTGGGAGACATGCGGGCGGCTCGGTCTTCCCGTCGCCATGCATGTCGGGGACCCGGAGGCGTTCTTCCTGCCGATCGATCGATTCAACGAGCGGTACGAGGAGCTCAACGCGCATCCGGACTGGTCCTTCCATGGGAAGGACTTTCCGGCGTTCAAAGAGATTCTGGACGCTCGCGACCGGGTCTTCGCCCGGCACCCGAAGACCACGTTCGTGGCGCTGCACGTGGGGCACTGGGCCGAGAACCTCAAGGCCGTCGGCGAGATGCTCGACAAATTCCCCAACGTACACATCGAAATGGGCGCGCGGGTCGGCGAGCTCGGCCGCCAGCCGCGCACGGCGTCACGCTTCTTCGACAGGTACCAGGATCGCGTGCTGTTCGGGACGGACGCGATTCCGCTCGGCACGGAGACTCCGCAGCAGGTCTTCGGCGAGGACTTGTATCGGATTTACTACCGCTTCCTCGAAACCGAGGACGAGTACTTCGATTACGCGCCGGCGCCCGTGCCGCCGCAGGGCCGCTGGAGGATCTACGGCGTGGGCCTGCGGGAGCAGATTCTGCGCAAGGTCTATCACGCGAATGCCGAGCGGGTGCTCGGCCTGCAACTCGTCGGGGCGTAGAAGAAGCCGTCGTTCCGACGGCCGCCAGGCACGTCCATCGCCGAACAGGGAGGGATCACCCATGAGAGTGTCCCCGGTTATCGCCGCAGTTCCACTGGTAGTGCTGCTCGGCATCTTGACGTGCGAGCAGGCAACCGCGTCTCCGTACACACCACTCGCGTGGCAGGCGCGCGTAGATCGGCACTCCCGACCGGCGTTCGTCGGACAACGGAAACATCTCACCTGGATTCGGGATCAGAATCGCAACTTCATCGACGATCGGCTCGAGGTCGCGGCGCGATCCGCCGCCACACTCGACGTCGTCGTCGATCTCAATCGCTGTCTCACGCCGGCCGAAATCGAGCAGGTGCTGGCCCCGTTCGGCCGCATCCAGTACGTCGGCCGTCTGATCACGATGGTGCTCCTCGACCAGGTCACGCCCGCGAACCTTCCGGCCCTCGCGGCGCGGCCGGAAGTGGCCATGATCGAGGAACGTGCGCTCATGAATCCGGAAATCGACATCGTCTCGCGCGCGGTAGAGGCGCACAGGTCGAGCCAATATTCCGCAACAGCGGAGGACCTCGGGCTGACCGGTCAGGGCGTGGTGATCGCTTTTATCGGCACGGGCATCAGCGATGCCATCTACACGGCCCTCGCCGGCAAGCGGGTGGCCGGCTTCGACGCGACTGACCTCGCCGATCCTGGCGACGGCAGCACGAACCCGGCGGACGTGATCACGCACGAATCGGTCATGGCGGCGATCGCGGTCGGCGCCGGTTCGACCGGGCAGACCTGCCGGAACCCCGGGGCTGGCGCCACGCCGAACTGCGCCGGCATCGCGCCAAACGCGAGATATGTGAACGTCCGGCAGTGCCACACGGTGAACGGGTTGCCGGTCTGCGACGGCTTCGCCAAGGCGGTCGACTGGGTCGGCATCAACGCGAAGAAGTTCGACATCAAGGTCGTCAGCATGGCGTTCAGCAGCTGCCCGGACGACGACGGGACGAGCTCGCAGGCGGAGCAGGCCAACTTTCTCGTCGGAATTGGCCTCGTCGTGGTCGCGTCCTCTTCGAAGAACCCCGCCAACTGCACGCCGCCCGGCGTGGTTGGCGATCAGATCGTTCGGGCGCCGGGATCCGGGTCATTTACGCTCATGGTGACTGCGAGTGCGGATCAGGGCACCGTCGATCGCAGCGACGATGTGATCTGGTCGAACTTCACCCGTGGACCGCGCAAGGACTTCACGCTCACAGGCGTGGACTCGTCGGCGCTGAAGCCCGACCTGGCCGCACCCGGGCAGCAGACGGCGATGAACCCTGGGGGCGGGGGGATGGAAATCTTCAAATCGTCCACGACGACACACCTGACCGGCGTGGCCGGCACGTCGCCGGCGACGGCTGTCGTGGCCGGCCTTGCGGCCATCATCCT
>JANMCN010000227.1:0-11264 GCA_031361295.1 Acidobacteriota bacterium
AAACAGTGGTGGGTCGCGACGCGGGGCAGGTCGCCGGCGATGCAGACCGTCTCCAGCAGGTCGTCTGGAACCTGCTGTCGAATGCCGTGCGCTTCACCCCGCGCGGCGGCCAGGTCCAGGTGCGGCTCGAGCGTCACCGCGACGACGCGCACATCGTTGTGAGCGACACCGGCGCCGGCATCGACCCGCGCTTTCTCGCGCATGTGTTCGAACGATTCAGGCAGGCCGACAGCCGGCCCTCGAGGGAATACGGCGGCCTCGGCCTGGGCCTCGCGATCGCCTGCGACCTCGTCGAGCTCCACGGCGGCTCGATCGGCGTCGCAAGTGACGGGCCCGGGCATGGAGCCACATTCACCGTCACGCTGCCGATCTCGGGTCGCCCAAGGCCCGCCGTTGCGGCAGAACGCGCGGAGAGCGGATGGCGCGCGGTGTCCGGTGCTGATGTGGCGCTCGGAGGGCTCCGTGTGCTGGTGGTGGACGACGACGGGGACGGCCTCACGCTGATGCGCGAAGTCCTGGAAGCCGCGGGTGCGACGGTGTCGTCGGCCTCCTCAGGTCCGGCAGCCCTCTCGGTGGTGGCGCGGGAGTCTCCTGACGTCATCGTGAGCGATCTCGGGATGCCTGGCATGGACGGATATGCCTTCATCGCCGAGTTGAGGAATTCCCCATCCGAGACGCTCAGGAACATACCTGTGGCGGCGCTGACGGCATATGCCAGGTCGGAGGATCGGACGCGCGTCCTGCGGAGCGGTTTCCAGATGCACCTGTCGAAGCCGATCGATCCGGGGGAACTGGTCGCAGGTGTCGCGGCGCTGGCCAGCCGAAACGGCCCGTGAATCAGGATCAGCGGTCGGTCGCGGGTACCGACGGGAACGGCTGGACGGTGTGGGTGCCGTTGCCGGCGAACAGCCTCGCGATCCGGCGCCCCAGCGTCAGCCGCTGAGGCATGGGGTGCAGCTCGCGGCGCGCTCGAGTCGGGGTAGCCCACCGGACGGCGCGGAGTGCCGGGTCCGCGGCGACCAGCTCAGGTATCGACACAGGAGCGGCGACGTCGGTCCTCAGCACATGGACACTTTCGAGGGGCGCCATCCGCACGGTGGCGGGGCGGGGCGCTTCGGCGCGGACTGGCGCCGGGCGCGGCCGCGTGCCGAGGGCGTCGCGCACGAGGAATACCGGAGCCGTGAAGAATACGGCGGACATCAAACCCGCGGCAATCAGTTCCAGCAGGTCGCGCCTCTGGCGCCAGGAAAGGTGGACCGTCTCACCCGCGGCCGATCCGGACTGTTCAAGCGACATCATCCACTCCCAGTGGCAGTTGCTCGCGTGGCGCTCTCGCGTCCAGTCTCAAGAACCACGCCGTCACTCAAATCGTCATCGGCCGGTGCTTGAACCTGTTGGGGCGCAACCATTTATGCCACGACCCCGAAGATTGGGCAAATCACCGACCGTGGACGGAGTCCATCCGGGACCGGACGTTCTTACACGACTCGAAGTGAGCGAGACCGGTATTTCCCCTCCCGCCCGCAGCCGCGTTTGCCGGTATCCGCGTTAATATCCCGCCACCAAGGAGCCCGATCCATGAACAGACGCGTCCTCGCCGCTTTCACGCTCGCGAGCCTCACGGCGGCCAGCGCCGCCCTCGCGCAGGCCCCCTCGTCCACCACGCAGACTCCTGCAGCCTCGTCCAGCCAGGCCCCCGCGGCGCAGCCCCCGACGGCGCCCGCGTCGACCTGCCCGGAGATGGCGACCGCACTCACGGCCCTCATCCGCAACGATGCCCGACTGGCCGACTGGCCGGCGCTCGGCCGCTATCGCGACGCGAACCGGGCGCTGCAGGCGCCGTCCGCGGGCGACCAGCGGGTCGTGTTCATGGGGGACTCGATCACCGATGCGTGGCAGCAGCCGCGTTTCTCGTTCTTCCCTGGCAAGCCGTACGTGGATCGCGGCATCAGCGGGCAGACGACGCCGCAGATGCTGGTGCGGTTCCGGCGCGACGTCATCGAGCTCAAGCCGAAGGCCGTCGTCATCCTCGCGGGCACGAACGATATTGCGGGGAACACGGGGCCGATGAGCGACGAGGACATCCAGGCGAATCTCGCGTCGATGAGCGAGCTCGCGCACGCCAACAACATCAAGGTCGTCCTCTCGAGCATCACACCCGTCAGCGCGTATCACACCGTCGCTCCGCGCGGTGTGCCGCAGACGACGACGCGGCCGATGTCGCGCATCCAGAAGCTCAATGACTGGATGAAGGCCTACGCGGCGGCGCACGACGATACGTACCTGGATTATTTTTCCGCGATGACGGATCAGTCCGGCCTGATGCGCACCGAGCTGACGGAAGACGATCTGCACCCGAATGCGAAGGGGTACGAAATCATGGCGCCGCTGGCGCAGGCGGCGATTGACAAGGCGTTGAAATAGCGCGGCATGTCACACGCGTCCGGGGCGGACGGGTCCCGCTCCGGCGCCGGTCTGCCCGAGCGCGGACGCGATCGCGTCCAGGTCCTCAGCCGAGAGCCCGACCTCTGCGGCGGGCAGCCAGCCGTCGACCTGTTCCGGCGAGCGCGCGCCCACGATGGCTCCGCTCACGCCCGGCCAGGAGAGGACCCAGGCGATGGCAATCGCGCTGACTGTGGTCCCGTGCCGTGCGGCGATGGGCCTCAGCGCGTCGCGAAGCGCGATGTTCCGTTCCAGCTGTGGCGACTTGAATTCGAGACCCCGCCGACGCCAGTCGTCGGCGGCGAATCCCGCCACCCGGTCGGCGCTGAACGACTCGGTCAGGATGCCCGACTGCATCGGGCTGTAGCAGATGACGCCGGTGGCGTGTGCCTCGCACCAGGGAATCTGGGCGCCCCCGGCGTCGCGCTTGATCGGGGAGAACGGCGGCTGCAGCGAGTCCACGTGCCGCACGCGTGCGCACTGCTCGAGCAACGGCACTCCGAAGTTCGAAACCCCGATGGCGCGCACTTTCCCCTGTTCCACCAGCCGCGCCATGGCGGCCCACGAGTCCTCGACGGGCGTGCCGGTTTCGTCCGGCCAGTGGAACTGATAGAGGTCGATCCGCTCCACCTTCAAGCGGCGGAGGGAGGCGTCGCATTCGCGTGCGATGGAGGCCGGCTGCAGGTTGCGCAGAGCCACCGCCATCCTGTTCGCGTCGTCCCACACGAGTCCGCATTTCGTGAAGACGAGAGGACGGCGTTCCTGGGGCAGCTCCTGGAGGAACCGGCCGACGACCTCCTCCGAGTGGCCGAGGCCGTAGACGGCCGCCGTGTCGATCCAGTTGACGCCTCCCTCGATGGCGCGCCGCATCGCGGCGATCGACGCCGCATCGTCCTGCGGTCCCCAGCCGAACGACCACCCGCCGCCGCCCGCGGCCCATGCGCCGAAGCCGACGGTCGTGATGTCGAGACCACTGGACCCGAGGGGACGCACCGGCAGCTTCATGGGCTTCTCAACTCTCCTGGCAGGGGCGGAACCGACGTTCGACGGGGGTTCGCCGGGCCCGCCTGACGACGGGTCAGCTCGCGCTCATTCTACTGCGGCGACGCCGTCGGTGTGCGCGGGCTATTGGAGGGGACGGAGGAGGTAACCCGGCATGGCGCGGCGGCCGTTCGGGCCGGCGCCGCCGCCTTTGCGCGCCGCGGCGCGGACGACCGACAGGCACCGGTTCAGTTCCTGGCTCGCGATCACGGGCGTCACGTTCTTCTGGGCGTGGAGCCGGGAGGCGCAGGCAACGGAGGCGGCGGCGATGAGGAACGCGCGGCAGGACAGACGAAGAATCACGTCGGCTGCGGTCGCAAGGAAGGTTCCCGCGCCCCTGCACGTATTTGCGTGGGATTCCAGCGGCCGCGCCGTGCGCGGCTTACAGAAGTGCGGGCGGCCTTACAAACCTGAAGCTGCGCGCGGCCTGCCGGGCCGGAGGCTGGTCACCCGCGGGTAATATGAGACCGAGAGGAGACACTCACATGAAACATCCAGGCACCGCCGCCGTGTGGAGCGCCTTGATCCCTGGCGTCGGGCAGATTTACAACGGTGATTTTCTGCGGGGCATCTTTTGGCTGATTGTCACGCCCGGGCTGTGGATTGGCTCCGGCGGGATGTTCGGATGGGTGTGTCACGTGATCGCCGCGATGACCGCCTACCACCGCGCGGCCAGGAAGAATCGTGCCGTGGCGGTGTGATCGAGCGGAAGCGCCGCTCTCTACTCCAGCAGATGCTTCATCTGCCAGTCCGGGTCGTCCGCCAGCGCGCGATATTCCTCGAGCGTGATGGAGCGGTTGGCATATTGGCAGGACAGCACGAACAGGCCCCTGTCCTCGTTCCAGTCGGCCCTCACCACCCGCGCCGGAAGGACCCGGCCTGAGACCGTCGTCAGATCGATCGGTTCTTCGGCCTTCGGGATCGCGGGGAGATCGATCACCTTCCTGAAACGGACCGAACTGTGGTCGATCGGGTATCCGTTCTCGTCCAGTGCCCGGACCTTCATGTTCGGCACTCTCAAGCGCACTTCGACTTGCTTTGCCATCGTGTTATGTGTTCTCGCCTCTCGAGCGGCTGCCCCCACGGCCCCCGGCTCTGCCCCCCAATATACCGCGCGCTCCGGCCGGCCGCGAGCCACATTGTGCCGTGCGAAGCCGAGCTCGATGCTCACCTGCCGGAACGCAGAATGACCGGACACAGAGTCGCTCGACCTGTTCGTCCTGACGCGCACCGGATTCGGGATCGTCAGCTGGTTGGCGCCACGCTATGCTTGGGGCAGGCGCATCGTGCAGTTTGCGAGTCAGCGTGCCTTCAGAGCTTTGTGGCGCCTCCCACTCGCGTCCGTGCCGGCGTTCGCTCCTCTTCGGCCGCGCAGCCCCGGCGCGCGGTCCACGTCAGCACGGCCCGGTCGGGTGAACGGGGATTCGCAGGCACAACTCGTCGGAGGACAGGCGCACAGCCGCGTCCGTGAGGATTCCACATGCGAACACTGATGCTCCGGCTGCTGATCGTGATTGTGGCGATGGCGGACGGCGTGGCCGCCGCGCGTCAAGCTCCGCCGCCGCGCGTGGCAGCCCAGATGTACGTCTGGCTGCAGTCGCACCAGGAACGCGGGGAGCGGCTCGAAGACCACCTCGACGAAGTGTTCGCGGCGACCGCGCGGGCGGGTTACACCGCGGTGCAGGGCTGGCTCACGTGGTTTGCGACCCCCGAGCAGGCGAACGCCACCGCCGCGGCGCTCGCCGCCCACCATCTGCAGATTGCGGCGGCGTACGCGGGCGGCCCCATGCACGACGACGGGGCCGAGGCCACACTCGCACGCATCCTGGACCAGGCGACACGGGCCCGCGAACACGGCGTCCGGACCATCGTGATGAATCCGGACGTGCGGCGCGATGGCGCCGAGAAGACGGATGAGGAACTCGCCGTGCAGGCCCGGAACCTCGATCGGCTCGGCGCCGGGCTGCAGGCCATGGGCGTCGGACTCGCGGTGCATGCTCACGACAAGGAAATGCGGTCGGGCGCCCGCGAGTGGTACTACGACCTGCGCCACACCGATCCCGCGAAAGTCGGCATCTGCCTGGACGTGCACTGGCTGTATCGAGGCGGGCAGGATCCCCTCCCGATGGTGCGGGCGGCAGCCGGACGGATTCTCGACGTGCACGTGCGCAACTCGCGCGACGGCATCTGGCTGGAGGACGTGCGCGAAGGCGACGTCGACTACGTGCAGATTGCGCGAGCCTTGCGCGAGGCGAACTTTACCGGGACGTACACCGTGGAGCTCGCGTACGAGCCGCGGACGGTCCGTACCCGTTCGATCGAGGCGGACCTCCGGGACAGCCGGGAATTCGTCCGACGCACGTTCGGGATGTGACGTGCGCCCGGCTCGTCGCGTTTGTTAAGGCTCAGTTCTGTTTGCAGCGGGCCGGATTGTGGCGTCCCTCTTGCTGTCTGTCGGGCGGGACATTTTCAAGGAGGGACCTCGTGAAGAAACGTCTACGACTCATACCCGTTATCGCGTTGTTGAGCACTGCGCCACTCACAATCGGCTGCTCGAAACCTGCCGACCAGCCGAACCTGGAGTCGCGGGTCAAAGATCAGCTGAAGGCCGGCAACCTCGACGATAAAGTCAAGGCGGACTGGAAGAAGGATGAGAACGCGGTCCACCTGACGGGCAAGGTGAACAGTGCCGCCGACAAGACGAGAGCCGAAGAACTGGCGCAGCAGGCCGTCGGCACCAGTGGCCGCATCGTCAATGAAGTGGCGATTGACGATGTGGACATGGGGAAGGTGGACGACCGCATCGAGGAGCAGCTCGGAAAGATGTTCGAAGACCGGACCGAGTGGGACTTCGATGGGAAGGGCGTGACGTTCAACTCGAAGGAAGGTGTCGTCACGATTACCGGCCATGTGGAATCCGCCGCAGTCAAGACGAAGATCGGAGAGCGTGCGCGCGCGGTCGCGGGCGTGAAGGATGTGGTCAACGATCTGGAAGTGAATGCCCCGAAGGCGTCCGGGAAGCGCAACCGCAAGTAACGTCACGCTGGAGGGCCGGCGGTGCGCGCCGGTCCTCCACGCCGTCCCGAAAACTCTCGGCCTCCGACCGAACACGTTCGTTCAGAATGCCGTCAGGGCTCTGGCACTTCGGTGATACAGTCTGGCCAATCCCTTTCCTGACGTTGCTGCCGTCGGCAGAAGCCTCATCAAAGCCTTCGTACGCACTGGCGTGCGCGAGGTCTCATGAACGCCATTCCCAGTCCGCTTTGCGAGTGCCGCGAGACGATCAGAGCCTTGATCGATGAAAATACGGCACTGCGACGATCAGGTGCTGACTTCGGCGAGCTTGCCGAGCGCTTAAGCCAGCAACTTCAATTGGAAAGACGGGAACGACTGCGTCTTGCCGAACGGAACCTCGCTCCGCCACCCCTCGATTCCCGCAGTTACGCTCCACTCGTGGGGCCCGCGGAGCAGGTCTTCCCTGGCAAGCCGTCCTTCGGCTGGGCGAACTCGCGCCAAAGCCGCTACGCCGTGATGGCGTCGTGAGTACTCAGGGACCGGCGGCGCGGCTGGAGTCCAGTGTGTTCCATGAGTTCGTCACCGCCCACCGCGAAGAAATCATCAAGCGGACGGGCGCGCGGGTGACGGCACGCGAGAAACCCTCTCTGGCGCTGGCACCGGGCGCCTCCAGTGTGCCCGATCTGCTGGGGGAAATGATCGACGCGCGGGTTTTGGCCGTGACGGGCGACGACGCGGCGTCAAAGAGGTTTTTTCCCCTCACGAACCTTCGACGGCAGTTGCCTCTGTCCGACGTGGTGGCGGCGTATGCCGACCTCTGTCACGTGGTGCGCGAATTGACGCAGAACGCGGGCTTTGCGGCGACTCCGAACGATGCCCGGGATCTTGACCTGTACCTGGACGCGGTTATTGCGCAGGCCCTCATTGAGTTGGTCCCTCCAACCGACGAGCCAAAGCGTTTGGAGCAGTTTGAACTCGAACGCGCCGGGTTTCGGGCGCACGAGCTGCGCAACCTGCTCAATACGGCGATGCTGGCGATGCAGGCCCTCCGGCAGAGCCACACCGAATCCCAAGGTGGGGCGTGGACCGTCTTGGCGAGAAGCCTTGAAGGGCTCAGCACACTCGTGGCTCGGTCGCTCGACACGGTTCGCACGCGCCGGGCCACGTTGGCTCCAGGTCTGGTGCGCCTGTCCGAGCTCGTGGCCCACATCGCTACGGCCGCGACTCTGGAAGCAACGGCGAAGGGCGTGACCCTGAGCGTGGGTTCGATCGACCCGGATGTCGCCGTCGAGGCCGATCGAGACGTTCTTGGGGCGGTGGTGAACAACCTCCTGCAAAACGCATTCAAGTTCACTCGGCCCAATAGCATCGTCACCTTACGTGTTGACGCCAATGATCAAAAGGTCTGCCTCCATGTTCAAGACGAATGCGGCGGGCTGCCAGGCGGTGACGTCCACACGTTGTTCCATTCTTTCGAGCAGTTCAGTCCCGATAGAACTGGCCTCGGTCTCGGCCTGGCCTTCTGCCGGTGGGGCACGGAAGCGAATAACGGGCGGATCTATGTTCGCGATATTGCGGGCGTCGGCTGCGTGTTCACGGTCGAACTGCCGCGGGTTCGGGGGGCGGCGGCGCTCATGGCTCCGTTCCACGGGCAGGAACTGTGCGGCCAATAGGTACGTCCGTCAGACGCGTAGGGGAGCCAAGAGTCGGGTCATCTCGCGCTTCGGGAGCACCCCGATAGTCGGCGTCCGCCGACGGCCTCTCGGGTGTGACTTGTCAGCACCTGTCAGCCGCCCGAGAGGACGCTGCGTGCTCCGCTCGAGTCCTCTGAACACGCCCTGATTCATTGGTGCCGGAGGAGGGGGTCGAACCCTCACGACCCGAAGGTCACGGGATTTTGAGTCCCGCGCGTCTGCCAGTTTCACCACTCCGGCCCGGGAGGGGAGAGGCTGATCTTACGCCACTTCGGGACGGACACCGCGCGTGATCGCCCCGCGGCGCCATCGCCACTTCGCGGACTCGCCGCGGCTAATTCGCGGCGTTGGACTTGCGCCGGCCGGAAGCGTAGATTGATTCGAGGCATGGAGTCGGGTGACGATCGCCCGGCCAAGACGAGTACAGACCGACGGAATCGAAGAGTCAGGCCAGACGGCCCTCAAAGCGGCCCGAACCGTCCAGGGCATGGGGCCGGCTACCGGACAGCCAGGGCTGCGACCGACACCGGCCTGGCGGACTGCCATGCCCTCCTTCGACAGTTGCAGCAGGAAAACATCCACCTCCGCAGCCGGGCGCGTTCGTCGGCCGGCTCGCGGAACGCGTGAATCATCAACTGCGACGGCAGCGCAAACTGTTGTCGCGCGAATGGGCCAGGTGGGAATCCGAGGCGGATGACTGCCGGCAGGCCCACAGAGAAGGATCGCTGGAATGATCATCGAAGGACGCATCGCCGAGCGCCGCCAGATCACACGCGGGATCTCCGACCGTGAGCCGAAACGATCGCGCGTGGTTGAGACGATCCTGGGATCCTACCGGGAGATGCCGGGTCTCTGCCTGCGCCTCGACCAGGCGGCGCGGCTGTTCAACCTCGGCATCGAGCCCTGCCGGATCATCCTGGATGATCTCGTTCGCGAATGCCGCCTGCGGCAGGACCCCCAGGGACAGTACCGATTGTAGTCGGCGCCAATCCGGCAGACGCTCGACACGCTTGACGCGCCCCGGACCGTCAGGTCAAGCTCAGGGCGATGGCCCCTGCTCTCCAGTGTCGATGACCGCCTTATGACTGACGTCCGCCTGATGACCCTCGATCCGGGGCACTTCCATGCCGCATTGCTGCACGGAGAGATGCACGCGGCTGTCGATCCGCGCGTGGACATTTTCGCCCCCGTCGGGCCCGACCTCGTCGCGCATCTGCACCGGCTGGCGGCATGCAACCGCCGTCAGGCACGGCCGACATCCTGGGCCTGGGAGGTCCACGCCGGCCCCGACTTCCTCGAACGCATGCTCCACGATCGGCCGGGCAACGTCGTCGTGCTCTCCGGCCGCAACCGCGACAAGATCGACCAGATTCTGGCATCCGTACGTGCGGGGCTGAGTGTCCTGGCTGACAAGCCGTGGGTGCTCAGGTCGGCAGACATCCCGAAACTGGAGGCCGCACTCGCGGACGCGGATGCGCGAGGCGTCGTCGCGTACGACATCATGACGGAGCGGTTCGAAGCGACCCATGCGCTTCAGCGGGCCCTCGTGAACGACGAACCGACCTTCGGACGGATCCAGCCCGGAACCCTGGAAGAGCCTGCCGTGTACATGGAGAGCGTGCACTACCTGAAGAAGGTGGTCGCCGGCGCCCCGAACATCCGTCCGGCATGGTTCTTCAGCACCGAGGACCAGGGGGAGGGGCTGAACGATGTCGGCACCCATCTCGTCGATCTGGTCCAGTGGACGCTTTTCCCGGACCAGTCGATCAGCACCGCGGACGTCCAGCTGCTCGATGCACAGCGATGGCCGACCCGGATATCGGAATCCGATTTCCGGAGTGTCACGAACGCGCCCGGGTTCCCGCCCGAGCTCGGCGGCTCGATCGTCGGCGGCCACTTCGAGTATTACTGCAATACGCTCGTGGCCTACAGCCTTCGCGGCGTGCACGCGAGGCTCCACATTGCCTGGGACTGGGAGCCACTCGACGCTTTGGGGGATACGCATTTCGCCTATTACCGCGGGACGAAGTCGCGCATCGAGGTCAGGCAGACGCGCGGCGATGGATTCCGTCCCGAGTTGTACGTGGTGCCCAACGACTCCGCGGCGAAGGGGCGCGTGCTCTCGGCTGTCCGGGCGAAAGTCGCGGCGCTTCAGGGCGAGTATCCGGGCATCGCCGCGGTCGATCGCGCCGGAGAGATCCACCTCTCCATCCCGGATGCGCTCCGGGTCGGTCACGAAGCGCATTTTGCCCAGGTCGCCGCGACGTTCCTCGAGTGCCTGTCAGACCGCTCGCGTCTCCCGCCCTGGGAGCGGCCCAACATGGTCGCCAAATACCACGTCGCGACCCGCGGGACGGAGTTGAGCCGGGAGCACCCTCCGGCCGTCGCGCCGCGGCTCGCGCCCCGCTGAGCGCCGCCCGGCGAGTGATAAATTGGGTGGGCGTGTTTGCCGCGCTCGGCCATCGTGATTTCCGCCTGCTGTGGGCCGGATTGCTCCTGTCGTTCATCGGCACGTTCATGCAGTCGGCCGCTCTCCTCTGGCACGTGTCCCTCCTCGCTCCGGAAGGCAGGCGGGCGCTGGCCCTCGGGTTCGTCGGATTGGCGCGCATCGGACCCGTCCTGCTGTTCTCGATGATCAGCGGCGTGGCGGCCGACGCGCTGAACCGACGGGCCCTGATGCTCATCACGCAGTCGCTGATGGCGCTGCTGGCAGGCGTGCTGGCCTTCCTGACCCTTCGCGGCTTGGCCGCGTTGTGGCCGATCTATCTGCTGGCCGCATGCAGCTCCGCGGCTGGAGCGTTCGACCTGCCGGCGCGACAGGCGCTCATGCCCACGCTCGTGCCGCGCGAACACCTCCCGAACGCCATCAGCCTGAACACGATTGCCATGCAGGCGGCGTCGGTCGCCGGCCCGGCCGCCGGCGGATTCATGATTGCCACGGCCAACGTCGGGTGGGTGTACGCGGCGAATGCGGTCTCCTTTCTCTTCGTCATCGGAGCGCTGCTGCTCATGAAAGGGCAGGGGGCCACGCACCTGGCGGGCGGTGAAGGCGCGGCGCGCTCGCGGAGCGAC
>JANMCN010000273.1:0-6240 GCA_031361295.1 Acidobacteriota bacterium
CCCTGCGCCCCTGAGTTCGGCTGCAACGACACGGCCGCGAAGCCGGTGATCTGGCAGAGGGCCTGCTCGAGCTCCGTGAACACCTGGTGATACCCCGCTGCCTGTTCCACGGGCGCGAACGGGTGGACGCGCGAGAAGGCCGGCCAGGTGACGGGGATCATCTCGGAGGCTGCATTCAGCTTCATCGTGCAGGACCCGAGCGGAATCATCGACGTGTCGAGGCCGACGTCGCGGCGCTCCAGGCTCCTGATGTACCGCATCATCCTGGTCTCCGAATGATGCGAGTTGAAGACCGGATGCGTCAGGAACGGGGTCGTGCGCAGCAGTGCCTGTGGCAGCTGCGGCGACGACGGTGACGCGGTCGTGCTCATCGTTCGAGTCTGCGCGGTCGGAGCGGCGCGTGTGAACGCCGCGACGATATCGCTCGCATCCTCAGCCGTCGTGGTCTCGTCGACGGAGATGCCAATCGCCCCATCCGCCGCGTAGCGGAAATTGATCCCTGCCGCGGCGGCCACGCTGCGGATCGCCGCCGTGTCCGCGCCTTCGATGCGCAGCGTGTCGAAGTACGCGCGGTTCGTCTGTCGGAAGCCCAGCGAGGTCAACGCCTGGTCCACGACGCGGGCGGTCGAATGGATGCGGCCCGCGATGCTCTTCAATCCCCGTGGACCGTGGAACACGGCATACATGGCGGCGATGTTGGCCAGGAGCGCCTGCGCCGTACAGATGTTGGAGGTCGCCTTCTCGCGGCGGATGTGCTGCTCGCGGGTCTGGAGCGCCATGCGGTACGCCTGCCGGCCGGTTGCATCGACGGAAAGCCCGATGATGCGGCCCGGCGCCTGCCGCACGAACGCCTCGCGCGTCGCGAAAAATGCCGCGTGCGGCCCGCCGTACCCGAGCGGCACACCAAACCGCTGCGAGTTCCCGATGACGGCGTCCGCCCCCATCTCTCCCGGCGGGACGAGCAGCGTCAGCGCCATCAGGTCGCTGGCCACCGCGACCAGCAGGCCGGCGGCGTGCGCGCGGTCGATCAGCGGACGCAGGTCCGAGACGTCGCCGCGATCGTCGGGATACTGGATGAGCAGGCCGAATGCGGCATCGAATCGTTCGTCCGTCAGCCCGTTCGGATCGCCGATCTCGAGCGCGATGTCGAGCGGTTCGGCCCGGCCGCGGACGACGTCGATCGTCTGGGGGAAGCATCGATCCGACACCAGAAACACGCTCGGCTGCCCGGCGGGCGCCTTCTTCGACTGCAGCCGGTGGAACATCGTCATCGCCTCGGCGGCAGCGGTGCCCTCGTCGAGGAGCGACGCCGTGGCAATGTCCATCCCGGTGAGATCCTTGACCACGGTCTGGAAATTCAGCAGCGACTCGAGGCGGCCCTGGGCGATCTCCGCCTGGTACGGCGTGTAGGGCGTGTACCAGCCGGGGTTCTCGAACACGTTCCGCAGAATCACGCTGGGAGTGACGCAGTCGTAGTAGCCCATCCCGATGTAGGAACGCGCCGTGGTGTTGCGCCCCGCGATGCGCGCCAGGCGCCGGAGGTAGCCATGCTCGCTGTCCGCTTCGGGCAGGTCGAGCGGTCGATCACTGCGAATCCCGGGAGGAATCGTCTGGTCGATGAGCGCGCCGAGCGATGTCAACCCGATCGCACGAAGCATCCGATCGCGCGCGGCCGTGTCGGGGCCGATGTGCCGGTGCTGGAAAGAACCCTGGTTGTCAGATGTCATTCAGAACTGCTTCACTATTGGGTCAGGTCGGTATACTGCGCCGCGTCGAGCAAGCCGGACGTCTCCCCGGCATCGGTGACCCGGACGACGATCATCCATGACCCGTGGGGATCGGTGTTGACGGCCTCCGGCTTCTCCGTCAGGCGACCGTTGACCTCGACGACTTCCCCGCCGACCGGCGAGTACAACTCGGACACGGCCTTCACGGATTCGATCGTGCCGAACACGTCACCTTTCTTGAGCGTGCGCCCCACGTCCGGCAACTCGAGGTAGACCACGTCACCGAGCTGCTTCTGCGCGTAGTCGGTGATGCCGACGTGCGCCTGACCGCCGTCGAGCCGCACCCACTCGTGATCCTTCGTGTACTTCAGATCTGACGGATACATGTCGCTCCTGCCTGCTCACTTCGCGCGCTTGTAAAACGGCATCGGCACCACGCGCGCGTGCATGCGCCGCCCGCGGAGGTCGATTTCGAGAGCCGTGTCCGGCAGCGCGCGTTCCGCCGGCACATAGGCCATTCCGATCGCCTTCTTCAGGAACGGCGTCTGGGTTCCGCTCGTCACCACCCCGCTCCTGGCGTCGTCGATGTAGACGTCGTACCCGTGACGCGCAATGCCGCGATCGAGCACCTCGAATCCGACGAGCTTGCGGGGCGGCCCCTCGGCCTTTTGGTTCCGGAGGACGTCAGAGCCAAGGAACTCCGCCTTCTTCCAGCCGACGATCCATCCCAGGTCGGCTTCGAGGACCGTGGTCGTCTCGTCCATGTCGTTGCCGTAAAGACGCATCGAGGCCTCGAGCCGGAGCGTGTCGCGCGCGCCGAGGCCCGCGGGGACCACGCCCGCGGCCCTGCCGGCCTGGAGGATTGCATCCCACACCCGTTCGGCTGAGCCTGGAGGGACGAACACCTCGAACCCGTCCTCCCCCGTGTACCCGGTGCGAGAGATCGTACACCGGACGCTCGCCACCTCTCCCGTCGTGAACCAGTAGTACTTCAGACTCGCCAGGTCGACGGCAGTCAGCGACTGGAGGACGTCACGCGCCGCCGGGCCCTGCAGAGCCAGCAGCCCGTACCGGGAACTCGTGTTCACCGCCACGGCATCGCCGAGCCCGGCGATCTGTTCCGTAATCCAGTTGAAATCCTTCATGATGTTGGACGCGTTGACGACCAGCATGAGGTGCTCGTCGGACAACTTGTACGTCAGCACGTCGTCCACGAACGTTCCCTGGGGCGTCGTGAGCGCCGAGTACTGGATCTGATGCACGGCGAGCCGCGCGACGTCGTTCGACGTGATGTGCTGGACCGCGGCAACCGCATCCGCGCCGGCAATCTCGATTTCGCCCATGTGGCTCACGTCGAACAGGCCGGCCCGCGTGCGCACCGCCATGTGCTCGTCCGCGATGCCCGAGTACTCGACCGGCATGTCCCACCCGCCGAAGGGCACCATGCGGGCGCCCAGCGAGCGATGCCGCGCATTCAGAGGAGTTTTCTTGAGCAAGCCGGGGGCAGGCTGGGACATCAGCGGTAATTCAGGGTGTCTGTGGCGGCACGACCGCACGCCGCGCTCGAGCGGCTCGCCGGACCCTTCACGGTACTATGCGGCCCGGCGGTGGTCAAGGTGAGGCCTCGGGCAACGCCCGGTTGAAATCAGCCGGTGACTCGATGTACCGTCCGCTCCATCGGATGCCCATGCCCTGTGTGCTGATTGTCGAAGATGACGAGGACGTCCGGGATTTCATGGATGTCCTGCTCCGGGCGTCCGGCTACGAGACCATGACCGCGGCAAATGGCGCCATCGGCATCGAGATGATGCACCATCGCAAGCCGTGCGTGGTGCTGCTCGACATGATGATGCCGGTCATGGACGGCTGGGCGTTCCGCTCGCGGCAGATGGCGGATCCGGACCTGCGCGGCGTCCCGGTCGTCTGCGTCACGGCCCTGTTCGAGCCGCAGGTGGTTGCGGAGCGCCTGAAGCTGCGATGCCTCAGCAAACCCGTAGACTTCGATCGGCTGCTCGCGGAGGTGTCCTCAGCCTGCAGCGCGAGCCATTAGACACCGGCGTGCGCCGGTCCATCCCGGCGGGCGGTCAGTTCGTCATGGGGCCCCGCCACCCGTCCGACAGGATCTGCGGGCTGCCCACCTGAGTCCAGTGGTCGGCGGCCAGCTGCCCTTCCAGCGCGCGGATGCGAGCCTCGTACTCGGCGTGATTGTGGAACCGCTCGATTCGTGTGTCGTTGTCCGACCAGGTACTCACGAGCACGAATTCTCCTGACGCGTTATCCACGCGCGTCTCGAGCCGGAGCACTTCGTTCCCTCTCTCAAACAACCAGATCATTGCGAGTATTGTAGCGCGCTGAGCCTGCCTTCGCAGGGCCCCGGAGCCTGGTGCGGATGGCGTGTGCGGGCCCGGCACCCACGCGCGGCGTTCTGGCTAGCGGGCCGCGAGCGGAATATGGGGCGACGCCAGCACCCGGTTCAGTTCCGCCACGAGGTGCGCCGGCACGCATGGCTTGACGAGCACCGCCCGCATGCACGACTCGACGGCCTTGCCCCGCACGTCAACCCCCCAGTGTGCGGTCAGACCGATCACGGGCACGTCGCGGGTCCGGGAGTCCGCATGGAGCGCCGTGGCGAGCGCAAACCCGTTCATCCCGGGCAGCGTGATATCGGTCACGACGACCGCGGGCGGACGCTCGACGGCAATCCTGAGAGCCTCCGCGCCGTCCGAGACGCCCGTGGGATCGAAGCCGGCTGCACTGAGGAATTCCAAGTACCCCGTCAGCGTGTTCGCGTCGTCTTCGACCACCATGATGTGTGTGGATGGCATCGCTTCGCGCTCCTCTGCCTGGGGTGTCGGCCCGACAGGGGCGAAACTATAGGGAATCCCGGTCGCCGCTCACGGAATGCGAAAGAACCGGCCCAACTCGGGAACGACGTCACGGAGACTCTGGGCGACCATCCGTCCCACCACCTGCCCCCCTTTGGCGTTCAGGTGGGTGCGGTCCACCTGCCCCTGGGCGTCCCGCGGACTGAGATCGGCCCACACGTCGTCGCCCGCGTTCTCCGCATCTGCCAGGCTGACGGCATGGAGATCGATGAGCGGCACGCGCTTCTCGCGCGCGAGCGCCCGTACCGCGTCGACGTAAGGTGTCTGCGATGTGCGAATCCTGCCATCCTCGCCGTAGAGCCGCCGGACGAGCGACGTGATCAGAATCGGCGTGGCGCCGATGGCACGGGACTCGTCCACGTACCGCGCCATGCAGGCGCGGAATGTGGTGGCGGGATCTGTTTCCCGTTCGGGTCCCTTCCCGGGTTCGTCGTTGTGGCCGAACTGCACGAGGTAGTACTGGCCGTGCCTGGCGAGGGCCTTCGTCCACAAGCCCTCGTCGATGAAGCTTTTCGAGCTGCGGCCCGAGGCCGACAGGTTGATCACCTCGACGCCATCGGTCGCCAGACGGCCAAATCCGGCCCCCCAGCCCGCTTCGTCGGTCACCGTGGAGTCCCCCACGAGAACGACGCGCACCGGAGACGGCGACTGGGCGTGGATGGACGCCGCTGTCGGGGCGCGAGTCGCGGCCATTACGAGAAGAGCGGCGCAGCCGGCCGCGGTCCGCACGCTGCGCCCAAGGAGAGTCTCCATAGGGTTGTTTCCAACTCGTGCCTGCATGTCGCCCCTCACGGTTCCAATCGATGGACGCCCCAACCGGGCGGTCATGAGGACGACGCCTGGGAATTATAGCGATCGGCCGACCGCCGGAGGCCTCGGGCAGCGGACACCCGTCGGGGTCCTCCGTTCCCGCCGGGTCAACCTTCAAAGCGTGCGCGGCGGGCACTCCATACCCGCCGTTCACCGCGCCACGGCGCCGGCCGTGAAAAATCACGCCGTCTTTCTCAGTGGAGAGGCTGGCATCCCCTTTGGTTAGGCGACGGACACAGATTGGCGGTTGCGACCCCGGGCGCCGGATGTTCTGCGCACCCGCCCGTCCCGGCGCGCCACTGTGGGGAGGGTGCATGGCGGCTCTCGGCCGTGAGACGGAAAGACGGTGTGCGACGGAAATGATGCTGACGGCGCTTACGTCCGGTCTGGCGTCCGTGCGAGAGCCCCGGCTGGTGCGCGAGCGATTCGAGGAGACGCTGCGCGAGTTGCTGGGTGCCACGTCGGTCACGTTCTGCGAGGACGGCGTGGGATTCGAGCGGCCGCACACCCTTTCGTGCGAACTGCCGTCTGCCCCCATGGAAGGCCGTCCGTGCCTGATGGCGGTGTTCGACTCCAAACGTCCGGTCGACGATCGGGCGAGGCAGATGCTCGCCGCAGCGTCCCAGGTGGCCGGGCTGCTCCTGGAACTCGAACGTGCCAGCGGCCGCTGGCCGATGGCTTCCGTGCGCGGCCGGCCTGACGGCGCCGCTCCCCTCATTGGCTCGAGCCATCCGATTCGCGCCGTGCGAGAGCGGATCGAACGGGTGGCGGGCACGGACTTCACCGTACTCATCGAGGGGGAGTCCGGGACGGGCAAG
>JANMCN010000274.1:0-43816 GCA_031361295.1 Acidobacteriota bacterium
GGCGGCCAGGGCGGCTGTCAGCTGCAGCACCCGCACATATCCGTGGCCTCGAACAAGGAGTGCCCCCTCGGGAGGCGCCAGCGCGGGCTCCGCGCGGACCGCACCCGGCCCATCCATCCACTCGGACGCCACGCCGACCGCGCCGAGGGTGTCCGCAAGTCTTCTCAATCGATCCGCAGACTGAAGATCGCTCGCGATTTCGAGAGTTCCGCCGCGGCCGTATTCGACCGCCGCGCCCGCGTCCTGCTGCACGTTCGCGATGAATCCGTCGTACAACTTCAGGCTGCGAACGGTGAGATCGTGCAGCGCACCCTCTCCCGGCGCCTCGATGTGAGGCGCGAGCACGCCGGCGGACGCCTGCGACGCACCTGAGCCGGCGGTCCGCTCGTCGATGATCGCGGTCCTCGTTCCCCGCCGCGCCAGCTCATGCCCTACGGCCAGGCCGATGATGCCGGCGCCAATCACGACGGCATCCCACTCGTACTCCATGGGGTCGATCATAGCGGGTCGGGCTGGCGAGCTGGTGTCGTCCCGTTTGCATACTCCGTGTCACATGAGTGCGAATGTCCACGCCGACCCGACCGTTTCTGCTGACCCCTCGGACGCCCCAGCCGGCAGCTGGCTCGCTTTTCGATCGGGAATGCACGCCATTCTCGATCTGCCGCTCAGCTGGAAGGAACTTCTGAGACGCACCTTCAAGGGGATCCTCGCCGACAACTTGTTCGACCTGGCGGCTCAGCAAGCGTACTACTTCTTCTTCGCTCTCTTCCCCGCCATCCTGACGCTGATTTCCATCGCCAGCTTCTTCCCCGTCGCGAACCTGGTCGACAACAGCATCGCGATGCTCGGGCGCGTGGCGCCCCCCGAAGTGTTGACGATCGTCGCGGACCAGATGAAGAAAATCTCGGACAGCCATCACGGCGGTGCGCTGACCCTGGCCTTTGCCCTCACGCTCTGGAGCACGTCCGGCGCGATGGTCTCGATCATCACCACGCTGAACGCCGCGTACGGAATCACGGAGGGACGTCCGCTCTGGAAAGTCCGGTTGACGGCGCTCGCGTTGACGGTCGGGATGTCGCTCTTCATCGTGGTCTCGATGGCACTCGTGCTGGCTGGACCCGCCTTCGGGGAACATCTCGCGAACACGATGCACCTGGGCACGGCCTTCAAGTGGACGTGGTGGGTGCTCCAGTGGCCCGTCGTGTTCGTATTCGTCGCCACGGCGATTGGCATCGTGTATTACTTTGCGCCCGATGCCGAACAGGACTGGGCGTGGATCACGCCGGGGTCCATTCTCGCGACGCTTTTGTGGATCGTCGTCTCGCTGGCGTTCAAGCTCTACATCTCATACTTCGGGAACTACAACGAGACATACGGCACGCTCGGGGCGTTCATCGTGCTGCTCACGTGGTTCTACCTGTCGGGGCTGTCGATTCTCACTGGAGCGGAAATGAACGCGGAGATCGAGCATGCGTCTCCGCACGGGAAGAGCCCCGGCGAAAAGGTGCCGGGCGAAAAGAAAAAAATCGGAGCGGCGGCCAGGCGGGATTACGAAGAACGGAAAGCCAAGGGGGAGATTGCCGTCCCGCCGTTTCCGGACAACGTGAACTGCGATCTCGATCGGGGAATTCCGAAGGAGGACCCGCGGGTCCGGCCGAGCGAACTGCTGATTGGCGCGGTCGCTCTGCTGCCCGCCGCCATCAGGATCGGCAGGGACATCAAGAGGAAGACGCGGAACGAGAAAACACGGAACGCGTCGGCGAACGCGGCGTAGGGCCTACCTGGGCTGCCACGCGTCCGGACGCAGCCTGCCGCCCCATCCCCAGTACACCGGATCTGACGCTTTTGAATGGTCCCTGGAGTCGTCGGCGGAGGTCCGCCCGTCGCCGTCGTGGTGCTCGCGCCCGTGCCGCTCCACAGGGATGTAGATGGGGACGACGACAGGAACCTCCCTGACTTGCGGTGCGTCATCTCGGTGATCGATCACCACGACTTGTGGCTCCTGGGGTTGTGGCATCACCGCGGCGGGCGACGGGTCGAACGTGGGAGCCGGTGGAACCCGCGCGCTGCGGACCATCGCGACGATCACGCGCTCACTGACGCCGGCAGCTTTCAACGACTTCAACGTCGCCGTGTCGATCGGGAACACCGAGGGATCGACATCGATCAGCGCCAGAAGGGTGTCCTCGCCAAGCCCTGCCCGCGCCAGCTCGATGACATCGCGAACCGTCAGCGCGTCGGCCCTGACGGGTGCGAACACCGCCATCGCGGCACAGATGATCATCAAACGGCGCATTGGCAACCTCACTTGGAGTCCCACGGTCCGGGACCAGGACACGGGCCTGCAATGGCGGTGCCCTCTGGTGACGGCTTTGCGACCGGCCTTTCCGCGGAACCAGGCGTCAGCGGTCCTGTCCAGAGGACAAGGACTGTCCCCCCCGGGTGCGCGGCAGCGCCGCGCGGGCAGGAATCGCTTGTATTGCCTCAGTTTCCGAGAGTTCTGAGCCGATACCCGGGCATGGGCCTTGCTCCCTTGCCGGGCTTCAGGAGTACGTGAATGAATACCAGGATTCTTGCGGTCCTGCTCGCAACCGGCTGCGTGACGGCCGCAGCGGGCGGTGCTTACATGGCCGTTCGACAGAGTGCCGATCACCCGCAGCCCGCGGTCACGACCGCGGCGCCAGCCGCGCCTGCGGTCAGGCCGGTGTCGGAAACGGAAGCCGTCGTGGACAGCATACCCTCGCCCACGATCAAGCCGGACGCCCCAGTGAGCCCGGACCGGAAGGCGCCCCCTGTGGCGGCGGCGACCGGATCCAGGCCAGCGCGTGCGTCGAAACCGGAATCGAGCCGCGGGCCCGAAGGGCCACGGCCCACCGCCACTTTTCCGGCGGCGCCCGCCAATGACTCCTCGTCCAGTCCGTCGCGTCCCGCCGCTTCGATGAACACGCCACCGGATCGGCCCGCGGCGGAGCCGGCGGCCGCGCCGCCAGCTCCGGACCCTGTCGCCGAGCGGACCCCCGAGCCTCGGCAGCAGGCCTCGAGAGAGCCGCAGTTCGACGAGGTTGTGCTGCCGGCGTCCTCGGTGCTCGGCCTCCAGGTGGAGACGTCGCTCTCGTCGGAGCGAACCCGAATGGAAGATCGTGTCGAAGCACGCGTGACACGGGACGTGACGGCCGGCGGCCGCGTGGCGGTTCCTGCGGGCTCGCGTGTGCTCGGCTCCGTCACGGTGGTCGACCGCGGGGGGAAGATGAAGGAACGTGCCCGACTTGGCGTGCGGTTCCACACCCTCGTCCTCGCTGACGGGCGGGAAGTGCCGCTGCGCACGGAAGCGATCCTCCGCGAAGGTGATTCGCCGTCGGGCGAGAGCGCCAGGAAGATCGGCGGCGCCGCCATCGGGGGCGCCATTCTCGGCGCGATCATGGGGGGCGGCAAGGGCGCCGTCATAGGGGGCGCGGCGGGAGCGGCCGGCGGTTCCGCAGTCGTCATGACAGGCGATCGCAACGCGGCAACTCTCCCGGCGGGAACGGTCGTGAGCGTGCGCCTCTCGGCGCCGGCGACGATCGAGATCGAGCGTCCGCCGCAGTAACGGTCGCCGTCACCTGGAGCTGGGCAGCCCCGCTGGGTGCTTCAGCAGGGTCACGTAATTGCTGAGGTTCCGCCGGCTCAGTCGGCCTTTCGTCCCGGGCGTTTCTGCGTGGGTGCCGTCCCGGCCGTCTTACGGTTCGGCTGACCGGCGCGCGCTCTCGGGGTACATCGCTTGCACTCCTTCCTGACATGGCTGGTCGTCGATGGACGGCCGCCTGTTTGAAAGAACGCGGGGGTCATCCCGCAGAAATCAGGACGAGGAGTCACATGTCACTGCGTAAGATTTTTCTCGCTGCGTCACTGGTGGCCGCTACCAGCGCGGCGGTTCCGGCACGCGCCTCTGCCGACTGGCTGTTCACCCCTTTCATCGGTGAGACGTTCGGCGGGAATGCCGAAGTGGGCGGGACGGGAGACAACTTCAAGAACGAGTTCGAGCGGAAGCTCAACTACGGCGCCACGCTCGGCTGGATGGGCGGAGGGATCATCGGGTTCGAGGCGGATTTCGGGTACTCCCCGAACTTCTTTCGTGACGACAACGGCGCCAAATTCAACATCGTCGGCGACGGCAACGTGACCACCCTGATGGGCAATCTGGTCGTCGGTGCGCCGCTCGGTCCGGTTCGCCCGTACGCCTCAGGCGGCATCGGGCTGCTGAAGTCGAGCGTCGACAGTGCCACGCAGTTCCTCAACGCCAGCCGGAACGATCTGGGTTACGACCTCGGCGGCGGCGTGATGGTCGGCGGAAAGGTCGGCATACGAGGCGACCTGCGTTACTTCCGATCGCTCCAGAGCAACGATTCGAACAGCGTAGACTTTTCGCTCGGCAACTTCCGATTCTGGCGCGGGACGGTGGGTGTGACCTTCAAGTTCTAGGGACGCCCGGCGCGATCGGCGAAAGAAAGAACGGGACCGGCATCATCGCCGCGTCCCGTTTTTTTTGCCGGGCGTCACTCTGCGTGTCAGCCCTCCATGCGAATGATCCACTCGCGCAGTTCGCCCAGCGCCGTTGCGACCGCCACCGGGTTTGTCGATTGCGGCGTACGCTTGCGAGCCACCGATGCCGCGGGCGTGATGGCGCTCTGCACGTCCCGGTCGAAGAGCGGGGAGTGCGTCCGCCATTCCTCGAGCGTGAGCGCGTCGAACGATCGGCGCTCGGTGAGCAGACGGCGAACGAGCGCGCCAACCACTTCGTGCGCGTCGCGGAACGGCATGCCCTTCCCGACCAGATAATCAGCGACGTCGGTCGCGAGGAGCAGGCCCGATGCCGCGGCGTCAGCCGTCACGCTGTTGATCTTGAGGCCCGCGATCACGGCCGCCGTCGCGTCGAGTGACCCGCCAACGGTGTCTTCGGCCTCGAACAGCGCCTCCTTGTCTTCCTGGAGGTCCTTGCTGTACCCGATCGGCAACCCCTTCATCGTCGCCAGAAATCCGGCGGAGCGGCCGATCACCCGGCCGGCCTTGCCGCGCACCAGTTCGAGCGGGTCGGGATTCTTCTTCTGCGGCATCAGGCTGCTGCCGGTCGCGGCGGTGTCGGCGAGGTCGAAGTACGCGAATTCTTCGGACGTGAAGAGGATGCCGTCCTCGGCCAGGCGGCTGAGATGCACCATCGTCAGGGCCGCGGCATGGAGGAACGAGGCGACGAAATCCCGATCGCCGGTGGCGTCGATGCTGTTCGCGACGACGCGCGAGAACTCGAGCCGCCCGGCGAGCTGCTGCACGTCGATCGGATAGCTCGTCCCGGCGATGGCGCCGGAGCCCAAAGGCAGTTCGTCGGCCTCCATCAGCACCCCGGCGAACCGGGCATGGTCGCGCCGGAACGCAGCCGCGTGCGCGAGAAAGAAGTGTGCGGCCAGTACCGGCTGTGCCCGCCTCAGATGCGTATAGGACGGCATCAGCACGGCACCTGACGCCTGCGCCTGGTCGGCGAGGACGCGGACGAGGGCGGCGATCCGGCGCTGGAGCAGCGGCACGCGGCGCTTGAGATACAGGCGGAGATCGAGCGAGACCTGCTCGTTGCGCGACCGACCCGTGTGGAGGCGTCGGCCCGCGTCACCCACCCGGGCGATGAGCTCGCGCTCGACGAACGAGTGGATGTCCTCGTCACTGGCGGCGGCAGGGGATGCGAAGAATCCGGGATCCGAAACGCCCCTGCCACGGATGTCCTCGAGCGCCAGGCGAATCGCGGTGGCGTCTTCGCGCGAGAGGACGCCGGCGCGCTCGAGCCCTTCCGCCCACGCCTGGCTGCCCGTCACGTCGTCTTCGAACAGACGCCGGTCGAACCTGAAGGAAGAGCCGAACTCGAAGAGCGCGGCATCGGGATCGCCTTCGAAACGGCCGGACCAGAGGTGCGCCATTCAGCGCTCCGCCGCCGCGCGGCGGGCGGCGGATTTGCGGGACGCCGTCTCGATGGGAAGCCCCCAGATCTTGATGAATCCTTCGGCGGCGCTGTGATCGTAGCGGTCGCCGAGGTCGTAAGTCGCCAGGCCGTGGTCGTATAACGCAAACGGAGACTTCCGCCCGACGACGCGGCAGTCTCCTTTGAACAGCTTCAACCGGACCACGCCGGAGACGCGAGGCTGAATGGCGGCCACGAACGCATCAATCGCCTCACGGGTCTGCGAGAACCAGAGCCCGTTGTAGACGGTGTCGGCGTAGAGACGGGCCATGTCGTGCTTGATGCGGTGCAGATCCCGCGCGATGACGAGGCCCTCGAGCTCCTGGTGCGCCGCGTGCAGGACCACCGCCGCCGGCGCCTCGTAAATCTCGCGCGACTTGATGCCCACGAGGCGATTTTCCACCATGTCGATCCGGCCGACCCCGTGGGTGCCCGCGATCGTTTCAAGGCTTTCGATGAGCTCGAGCAGCGACATGTCGATCCCGTTCGTGCGCACGGGCACGCCTGCCTCGAATTCGATTTCGACGTAGGCGGGCTCGTCGGGACAGTCGAGCGGCGCGCGTGTGAGCGTGTAGATGTCGTCCGGGGGTTCGAGCCAGGGATCCTCGAGAACGCCGCACTCGATGGAACGGCCCCACAGGTTCGAATCCGTACTGTACGGGCTCGCGAGCGTCGCGGGGACCTGGATGTTCCGCACGCGGGCGTACTCGATTTCGTCCGTGCGCGTCATGCCCCAGATGCGCGCCGGCGCGATCACCTGGATGCCCGGATCGAGGGCGCGCGAGGAGACGTCGAGGCCGACCTGATCGTTGTCCTTCCCCGTGCAGCCGTGCGCGATTGCCGTCGCCCCCTCCATCCTCGCAATCTCGACGAGGTGCTTCGCGATGAGGGGCCTGCCGAGGGCGGTCGCCAGCGGATAGCGGTCCTCGTACACGGCGCCCGCCTGGAGCGCGGGCAGGATGTAGTGCCGCGCGAACTCTTCGCGCGCGTCCACGACATGGGCGCGCAGGGCGCCGATCGCGAGCGCGCGTTCCCGGACATTCGACAGCTCGTGCCCCTGCCCGAGATCGAGCGTGACGGCGATGATCTCCGCGCCGTATCGCTCCGCGAGCCACGGGATCGCCACCGAGGTGTCGAGCCCGCCCGAATAGGCCAGGACAATGCGCTGCATCTTTTCCCCACGAATCTCGGTCCCCGCTCGAGCCGCCGCCAGCGGGATCACTGTCCCAGCCACTCGGTAAGGCGATTCGAGAGGACGGCGGCATCCGAGGCGCTCCGGCAGATCACCAGGATGGTGTCGTCTCCCGCGATGGTCCCCACGATTTCGGCCACCCCCGCCCGATCGATGGCGACGGCGAGCGGCTGCGCCTGGCCGGTGTCGGTGCGGAGGACGATCAGCTGTTCGACGACTTCATGCCGCCGCAGGTAGTCGTCCACCGCAGTCCGCAGACGAACGCCCGGGTCGCCTTCCGGCTGGCGCGCGGCCAGCCCCCGTCGATACGCGCCGTCCGTCGGCCGCTTGACGAGGCCGAGGTCCCGCACATCGCGCGAAATCGTCGCCTGGGTGGCTTCCACACCGCGCGTGCGGAGCTGCTCGCGCAGCTGCTCCTGACTCGTGACGGCTGCACGCTCGATGATGTCCAGAATGGCGGCTTGACGATGTGACTTCATGGTGCGGGCACAGAAGAGTAACTATACAGCATATGCATCCGTTTGTTCCACCTTCAACGATTTGCATTGATTTCTGGTGCATAATCTTGTATAACTAAAGGTTCTGATGAATAGGCTTTCTCCTGTCCGGGTCGGCGTCGCGGGGGTGACCGGTTATGCCGGCCTCGAGCTCCTCCGCCGTCTCGCCCGGCACCCTGGGGCCGTCGTCCGTATGGCGATGGCGTCCAGTGCGTCGGAATCGAGGCGCCTGCCGGCTCTTGCGAAGATCTGGGATGCACCGGTCGAACCGCTGGACGTCGATCGCCTGGCGACCGACACCGACGCGGTGTTCCTGGCGTTGCCGGACACCCTCGCCGCGGAGATTGCGCCGGCGCTCGCGGACCGCGGCACGCGCGTGTTCGATCTGTCGGGCGCGTTCCGGCTCCGCGACGTGTCACAGCGGCAGCGCTGGTATCCGCACTCGCCCTCGACGACGTCGGGGATTGCGTATGGCCTGACGGAGCGGCGCCGATCGGAGCTCGAAGGCGCCCGGCTCGTGGCGTGCCCGGGCTGCTACCCGACGGCGGCGGTCCTGGCGCTTCAGCCGCTCGTCTCCGCGTCGCTGCTCGAGGACGGCATCATCATCGATGCGAAGTCGGGCATTTCCGGAGCCGGCAAGACCCCCACCGAGCGCACGCATTTCTCGGAGTGCCACGACAGCATCTCGGCGTACGGCGTCTTCGCGCACCGGCATGCCGCGGAAATCGAGCAGGAGCTCGGCGTCGCGGTGACGTTCGTGCCGCACCTCGTGCCGCTCGACCGGGGGATCTTCGAGACGATTTACGCGCGGCTCCGTCCGGGTGTCGATGCCGCCGCGGTCGAAGGCGCCCTGGCGGCCGCGTACACCGGCGCGCCCTTCGTGCGGCTCACGCGCGGGGACCTTCCGGAGATCAAGCACGTCGCCCATACGAACTTCTGTGACATCGGGTGGCGGATTGATGGCCCTGGCGGGCAGCTCGTCATGGCCGTGTGCATCGACAACCTCGTGAAGGGGGCCGCCGGCCAGGCGATCCAGAACTTCAACGTCATGTTCGGCTTCGACGAAACGACCGCGCTCTATTGAACCGCAGATGATTACGGTGCTGAAGCTCGGCGGGGAGTTGCTCGAGGACGCCGAGGCCCTGGCGGGGGCCGCGGAGGCGATCGTCCGGCTCTCCAAGGGCGGTCCGCTGGTCGTCGTGCACGGAGGCGGGCGCGCGATTGACGCCGAGCTCAGGGCGCGCGGCAGGGAACCGCGATTCGTGGATGGTCTACGCGTCACCGACGCCGACGCGCTCGACGCGGTGATTTGCATACTGGCCGGGCGCACGAACACCGCCCTGGTGGCGGCCGTCGGTCGCGCGGGCGCGCGGGCGGTGGGGTTGACGGGAGCGGATGCGCAGCTGGGGCGTTCGGTCCGTGCGGGCAGGTTGACAGCGGTGAGCGGGGAGCAGGTGGACCTCGGCTTGGTGGGACAGCCCGAGAGCGGCGATGTCTCGCTGCTGCACTGTCTCCTCGACGGCGGCTATGTGCCCGTTGTCGCCAGCGTCGGGGTGGACGACGGAGGCGCGCTGCTGAATGTCAATGCCGACACCCTGGCTGCCCACCTCTCCGCGGCGCTCGACGCCGGGCGGCTGATCATCGCGGGGGGGACCGCCGGGGTGCTCGACGGCCGGGGCCAGCCGATCGCGCGGCTCACACCGGACGACATCGATGCGATGACGGCCTCGGGCACGGCGCACTCGGGCATGCTGGCCAAGCTCGCCGCGTGCCGGCGCGCGCTCGACGCAGGCGTCCGGAGTATCGCGATCGTCGCCGGACGCGGTGTGCAGGAGTTCGAAACGGCCGTGGGCACGCGAATCGAAGGGAAAGGCTGAAGGTTGAAGGCTGACGTCTGACAGCCGATAGCTGAGGATCCGGGATGAACATGACGACAACGACCGACGTGATCGCGATTGAGAAGGACCATCTGCTGCAGGTGTACCGCCGCGGGCAGGTGGTGTTCGACCACGGTCGGGGCTGCCGGCTGTTCGACACCAGCGGCCGCAGTTATCTCGACCTGATTTCCGGAGTCGGCGTCGCGGCTCTCGGACATGCGCACCCGCGGCTTGCGGCGGCGGTGGCGGCCCAGGCGCAGGCGCTGCTGCACACCTCCAACCTGTTCTTCCACCCGCTCCAGGGAGAGCTCGCCGAGCGCCTCTCGACGCTGTCGGGGCTCCCGCGGGCGTTCTTCTGTAACAGCGGCACGGAAGCGGTGGAAGCCAGCCTCAAATTCGCGCGCCGGTACTGGCATTCGCAGGGGCTGCCCGATCGCACGGGGTACGTCGCGCTCCAGGGGGCATTCCACGGTCGGACGATGGGCTCGCTGTCGGTCACCTGGGACGATCACTATCGCGCGCCGTTTGCGCCGCTGGTGCCCGGCGTCACGTTCGTGCCGGCAGACGATCCGGCGGCCGTGACGGCCGCCGTCACTGATCGCACGGCCGCGGTGATCGTCGAACCGATCCAGGGCGAAGGCGGGGTCCGCCCGCTCCGCCGTGCGGTGGCAGACGCGATCACAGAGGCGTGCAGCCGCACAGGCGCGCTCCTCATCGCGGACGAAGTCCAGTGCGGCCTCGGTCGCACGGGCAGGCCGTTCTATTCGGAAGCGCTCGGGCTCCGCCCCGACATCATGGCCATCGGCAAGTCCCTCGGCGCCGGGGTGCCGATCGCGGCGACGCTCTTCACCGACCAGGTCGCCGCCGCGGCATCGTTCGGCGATCACGGCAGCACCTACGGCGGCAACCTGCTCGCCTGCCGCGGCGCGCTCGTGTTTCTCGAAGAGCTCGTCGACGGAGGGCTGATGACACACGTGGCGGCGGTCGGCGCCCACACACAGGCAAGACTGAAGGAGCTCGCCTCGCGACATGCCTGCGTGCGGGACGTCAGGGGGGCCGGGCTGATGTGGGGGCTGGACCTGGATCGGCCAGCCGCGCCGGTCGTGGAGGCTGCCCTCGCACACGGGCTGCTCGTGAACAGGACAGCGGAAACGGTGGTGCGGCTCCTGCCGCCTTACATCATCACTGCTGCCGAAATCGACGAGGCGATCGGACTGCTGGACGCTGCGCTGCACGCGGCATTCGGGGGATCACGCACATGACCATGGTGACATTCAGGCGCGGAACCGAGGCGGACGCCCCGGCGGTGAACAGGCTGATCGCCGACAATCTCGAGGCCGGGCACCTGTTGCCCAGAACGATCGAGGAGATCGTCGCCCATGCGCCGCGCTTCATCGTCGCAGAGCGCGACGGCTCCGTGATTGCCTGCGCAGAGCTCGCGCCGCTCAGCGGCACGGTGGCGGAGGTTCGCTCGCTCGTGGTGGACGAGCATGTCCGCGGGAACCAGATCGGCCCGCGGCTCGTCACGGAGCTGGCGTCGGTCGGAGCCGCACGCGGATTTGCCACGCTCTGCGCCTTCACCCATCAGCCGTCGCATTTCGTGAAGCTGGGCTTTACGATCGTGCCTCACATGTGGGTGCCCGAAAAGATTGCGCACGACTGCACGTCCTGCCCGCTGTTCCGGCGCTGCGGACAGTACGCGGTCACGCTTCCGCTGAGGGACGGGGTCCACGTGCGACCGGAAACGCCCGCCGCCGTCATTTACGGCGGGCGCACGGTGGGAGCCCGCCGGCCGAACGTCGAGCGGCTGCATCTGCAGCCCTCGAGCGCGCTCGCGCCCGCGGAGGGAGACACGCACGCGGTGCACGCGTGAGCGACGTCCGGATCATCAGCGGAGGCATCACGGCGCCGCGGGGGTTCCGGGCGGCCGGCGTCGCCTGCGGGATCAAGGCCCGGGGCGGCCTCGATCTGGCGCTCATCGTCTCCGACACACCGGCGCACGCGGCGGCCGTCTTCACGACGAACAGGGCCGTCGCGGCGCCGGTGGTCGTGTCGCGCCGGCAGCTGGCGGCCTCCGGCGGGAACGTCTCGGCGGTCGTGGTGAACAGCGGCTGCGCCAACGCGTGCACGGGTCCGGACGGGACGGCGGACGCCGAGAGCATGACGCGGCTGACGGGGGCGGCACTCGCGTGCGATGCCGGCGCGGTGCTGGTCGCATCGACGGGCGTGATCGGCGTCAAGCTCGACATGGCCAAGGTACGGCAGGGCATCACCGCGGCCGCCGCGGTCCTCGCGGCGACCGGCGGCGGGGATGCGGCGCGCGCGATCATGACGACGGATCCCTTCCCGAAGGAGGCGGCCGCGGAATGTCAGACGCCCGGGGGGGCGTTCCGGATCGGCGGGATCGCCAAGGGCTCCGGCATGATCGAGCCGAAGATGGCCACGATGCTGGCGTTCGTCACGACGGATGCGGTCGTGGAGGCCGCGCTCCTTCAGCGGGCCTTGAAGGCCGCCGTGGACGATACCTTCAACGCGATCACCGTGGACGGGGAATGCTCGACGAACGACTGCGTGTTCGCGCTCGCGAACGGCGCGAGCGCCGTGCGGCTGGGCGAGACGGACTATCCGCTGCTGGTGGACGCTTTGACGAGTGTCTGCCGGCCCCTCGCGGTCGGGATCGTTCGGGGCGGCGAGGGTGCGACCAAGCTGATCACGGTCCGCGTGCTCGGGGCGGCCTCCACCCAGGACGCGCGCCAGGCCGCCCGCGCCATCGCGAATTCGCTCCTCGTCAAGACCGCCATCCATGGGGGTGACCCCAACTGGGGCCGTCTCATCGCTGTGGCCGGCCGCTCAGGGTCGGACTTCATGCTCGATCGGGCGGCGGTTCGAATCGGCCCGGTGGAGCTCTTCAGCGGTGGTGTCCCGCACGACGAGCGCGCCGACGCTGCGGCCGAGTATTTGAAGGGGCGCGATATCGTCGTCGAAGTGGACTTGGGGACCGGCGGCGCCGGCTGTTCCGAAATGTGGACCTGCGACTTGTCAGCGGAGTACGTCCGCATCAACGCGGAGTATCGAACCTGAAGCGCCGACGGAACTCGTTCAAGGTGGAAGTCCGAACGCTCGCTGAGAGTGAGCGGACGTCTGAGAGCTGATGAGTGACCACCCCATGCCGCAGCGCGTAGCCGCCTTCCCGTCGCGTTTTCTCTCCATCGCCGACCTCGACGTCGACTCACTGCTTGCCTGCCTCGGACTTGCGGCGCGGTTGAAGAGCGCGCGCGCCAGTCGCACCAGGCACGAGCGGCCGCTCGAAGGCCTGCACGTCGCCTTGCTCTTCGAAAAGCCGTCCCTGCGGACACGTTCCACGTTCGAGATCGCCGTTCGGGAGCTCGGCGGCGACGTCATCGAGCCCCCCCAGGACGTGGCGCTCGGCGGACGCGAAACCATCGAGGACGTCGCCCGCAACCTGGAACGCTGGGTCGCGGCGGCAGTCGTTCGTACCTACGCCCAGGCCCGTATCCAGGAGTTCGCGAACGCGGCGCCACGGCTGCGTGTCGTCAACGCCCTCACGAACGAAGAACATCCATGCCAGGCCCTCGCGGACACCCTCACGCTGACGGAGCGGTGGGGCAGCCTCAAGGGACGCACGATCGTCTTCGTGGGCGACGGCAACAATGTCGCGACCTCGCTCGCCCAGGCCGCCGTGATGCTGGGTGCCCACGTGCGCCTCGCGTCCCCTCCGGGCTTCGAACTGCCGGAGCGGGTGAGCGCTCGCATCGACGGCATGGCCCGGGCCGGAGGATCGCTCGAGCTCACGACAGACCCGGTCGCCGGCGTTCGTCACGCGGATGCGGTCTACACGGACGTCTGGACGTCCATGGGACAGGAAGAGGAAGCCGCCGAACGTCACGCCGTCTTTCTCCGCTACCAGGTGAATGCCGCACTGATGGCCCATGCGGCCTCGGGGGCGCTCTTCATGCACTGTCTGCCGGCACACCGGGGGCAGGAAGTGACCGATGACGTGATGGACTCGTCCGCCTCCACTGTCTTCGACCAGGCGGAAAACCGCCTGCACGTGCAGAAAGCGCTCCTCGCCCTGCAGTGCGAGTCGTAGAGACTTCCTCGACTGCCACGTCCATCGTGTGAGGCGGGCGGCTCCGCGCATCGAGCGCCGGATCCGCACGTCTGAGCGGGGCGACCCGGGGCCTCCCGCTGCGGTTCCGGAGGCCGCATGCCGTCGCCGATCGATGGCTATGGTAGGCTCCGCCTCACCTCAACGGTCATGCGTCAAGTCGTGATTCCCCGGTTCGGTGCGCCAGACGTGTTCGAGACGCACGAGCGTCCGGATCCCTGCCCCGCCGACGGTGAGGTCAGGATCCGCGTCCGCGCAGCGGGTGTCAATTTTGCGGACGTGCTCGCGCGACTGGGGCTCTATCCAGACGCTCCGGAGCCGCCGTTCGTCGCCGGTTACGAAGTCGCGGGCCACGTGGACGCCATGGGACGCTCCGTCGTCGGCTTCGCGGAAGGCGACCGTGTCGTGGCCCTGACCCGGTTCGGAGGCTATGCGGACACGGTCGTCGTGCCGTCCTCGCGGGCGTTCCACTTTCCCGATGCGCTCAGCGACTCCGAGGCAGCCGCCGTGCCCGTCAATTACCTGACCGCGGCGCTGGCGCTCTATCGCCTCGCCGCGCTCGCGCCGGGGGAAACCGTGTTGATCCACAACGCGGGAGGCGGAGTCGGCACCGCCGCGACACAACTCGCGCGTCTTCGGCGCGCGGTCGTGATCGGCACGGCGTCCGCGTGCAAGCACGATGCGCTGCGCACGTTCGGCGTCGATCACGCGATCGACTACCGCCACGCCAACGTCGCCGACGACGTGAAGAGGATCACGCACGGGCGGGGCGCCGACGTGATCCTGGATCCGATCGGGGGCGAGAGCTTCGCCGCAAGCTATCGCATGCTCGCTCCGCTCGGACGCCTGATCATGTTCGGTTTGTCCGCGGCGGCCACCAGCGAGCGTCGCAGCGCGTGGGGCGCGTTCCAGGCGTGGAGGCGCACGGCCTCGATCAGGCCCATGTCACTCATCAATCGCAATCACGGCGTCTTCGGATTGCACATCGGCCATCTCTGGGATGAAGGACGCGCGCTCGCGCCGCTCATGGCGATGCTGATGAACGAGCTCGCCGCCGGACGCCTGGCGCCCGTGGTCTCGCGCACGTTTCCCCTGGACCGCGCCGCAGACGCGCACCGGTTCCTCCAGGCCCGACAGAACATCGGGAAGGTGATCCTGACCACGTAGACGCGGTCAGCGGGCCCGGGCGCGGGAGTCCCGCAGGCAATCGGCACCGATCCCGAGTCGGCGCCGGTTCACACCGAACGGGAAGGCACGCGAATCGCCACACTTGGGCCGGCCTGGGGTACCGGCCCGAAGCGTGGCGGGCCTCTCGAGAGCGCGGACTATTTCAGGTGCTTGCCGACAAGCTTGGTCATCTCGAACATGTTGACCGTCGCCTTGCCTCCGAACACCGGCTTCAGGGCCGCGTCCGCCTTGATCATCCGGCGGTTCTTCGGATCCTGCAGTCCGTTCTTCTTGATGTAAGCCCACAGCTTCTTCGTGACCTCGGTGCGCGGTACCGGCTTGGCGCCGATCACTTCCGAGAGTTCGGCGCTCGGGGTCACGGGCCGCATGAACGCGGCATTCGGCTTGCGCGCGGCGGTCTTCTTCTTCGCGCCGCTTTTCGCGGCGCTCTTCACGGCGGTCTTCTTCTTGGCGGTCTTGGCCATCTGCTCTCCTTCAAAAGACGCCCGTCGAGGCGTCGTCCCGGCACACAGCATCCCACGAAACGCGCGATTACGATCCGTCTTTTCCCTCTATGAAGCCCGGCGAACATCGTGTGGGGCCCCGGCGCGGCGTGACCGCTGCCCCGGGCGCCTGCGGGAAGCGGCGCGCGGGGCGCCTCGCCGCGCACCGAACCCGGCCCGGAGGACGTCTACGCGGGGAGCGCCGTTCCCGCCGGGCCCTCTCCGATCACACGCCCGTTCTCGAGCACGACGACATGCTCCGCGAGCCGCCGGACCTCGGACACGTCGTGGGTGACATAGATGATCGGCACCATCAGCTCATCGCGCACCCGTTCGAGGTACGGGAGGATGCGCCGCCTGCGCTCGACGTCGACGGCCGCAAGCGGCTCATCGAGGAGCAGCAGCTCGGGTGCCGACATCAACGCACGGGCCAGCGCCACGCGCTGGCGCTCCCCCCCCGACAGCTGCGCCACGTGGCGCCCCAGCAGCGGGACGATTTCGAGCATCTTCGTCACCGTCTCGAGCGACAGCCGCTGTCCCGCCCGCCGCCCATAGAGGACGTTGCGCTTCACGTTCATGTGCGGGAAAAGCGCGACGTCCTGGGCGACATAACCGATGTGGCGGTGGCGAGGCGGCAGGTCGATGCCCTGGGCCCGGTCGAACAGGACACGCGAACCCACACGGATTGATCCCGACAACGGGCGGCGGAGGCCCGCGACCGCATCGAGGACGCTGGTCTTTCCGGCGCCGGAAGACCCGAAGAGCGCGGTAATCCGGGCCTCGAAGCAGGCGCGTATTTCGAGGGTGAAGCTGCCCTGCCGAAGGATCAGATCGAGCGCGATCACGCCGGGTCGCCCGCGCGGCGGATCAGCCAGTTGGCCCCCAGCAGCGCCCCGAACGCGATACCCGCGGAAATGGCGACGAGAACGAACGCATCCCGGTCACGGCCGGTTTCGGCGAGCGAATAGATGCCGACCGCGAGGGTTCTCGTCGAGCCGGGGATGCTGCCCGCGATCATCACGGTCGCGCCGAATTCCCCGAGGGCGCGGGCAAATCCCAGCACGGCTCCCGCAACCACCGCCGGACGCGCCAGCGGAAGGGTAATCGTGAAGAAGACCCGCAGCGGCCCGGCGCCCAGCGTCGCGGCTGCCGCCTCGAATCGCCGGTCCACCTGTTCGATCCCCCCCCGCGCGGTTCGCACGAGGAGCGGCAGGCCCATGACCGTCATGGCGAGCACGACCGCCTTCCAGGTGAACACGACGTCCACACCCATCCTGCTCAGGACGCGCCCCGCCGGTCCGAGGGGCGCGAACAGGCCGAGGAGGACGAGACCGGTCGCGACCGGCGGCATCACCAGGGGCAGCGAGACGACCGTGTCGAGCAGGACGCGGCCGCGGAAGCGGCCCCGCGCGAGCAGCCATGCGAGCGCGAGGCCGGGGGGCAGCATCAGGGCTGTCGCGAGCAGGGCGGTCGCCACGGTGAACCACGTGATGCGCCAGGCTTCCACGTCAGGCGCCAGGTTCGAGGGGCACGAACTTGTGCTGTCGGAATATGGCCGCAGCCGCAGGACCCCTGAGGTACGCCAGCAGGCGCTCGGCGCCCTGCCGGTTGGGAGCGGCAGAGACGATGGCCGCCGGGTAGATGATTCGCGGCGCGTCGGCGCCGGAGACAATCAGGGCAGCCCGTGCCGTGTGCGCATCGGCCGCGTCGGTCTCGTACGTGATGGCCGCATCCGCGCTGCCGTTCTCCACGGCGCCGAGCGCCGCGCGGACGTTGGAGACCGGCACCAGCTTCGGTTCGAGCGCCTCCCAGAGACCGAGTCGCCGGAGGTAGTCGCGGGCGTATCTACCCGCGGGGACGGCAGCAGGATCACCGACCGCGATGCGCCTGACGGCGGGCTGGAGCAGCGCCCGGATATCGCCGATGGCGGGACCGCCCGGGAGGGTCACCACGGCGAGCCGGTTGCTGAGAAGAGCCACGCGCGTCGTCATGTCGATCGCGCCGGCCCTGGCCGCCAGGTCCATCTGCGCCTCATCGGCACTGACGAACAGATCCACGGGCGCGCCGCTCACGATCTGTCGCGAGAGGACGTTCGAGCCGGCGAAGTTGAAGCGGACGGCCGGCCCGCCGTCGTGCGCGCAGGCGCGTGCGACCGCTTCGAGAGCGTCCGTGAGACTGATCGCCGCCGAGACCGTGACGGGTGCCTGCGCGCCCTGCGACCGGGCGGGCGGCACCGAGGAGATGACAACGAGGGCGGCGATCGCCGCCCACACGCCGGAACGGTCAGTGCCCAACGCTGCCCGTCCTGATGGCCATGGACGGCATTCTAGTGCGGAAGCGCGTCGCAGTGCGGCAGCGCCTGGGGACTCGACGCGTCAGCCGCGCCGCGGGCGCTTCGGGCGGGCGCGCCCCTTCGACAGCACGCGCGCAATCCGCGCGGCCGTGGCGCTCTTGTCCAAGGTCTCCACGGGCTGCGGGAGCGCCATCGACCAGTTCGGCCACTCGTGCGTGGTCGCCGGCATATTCGGTCGCTCCTCGACCGCCATCGCGTCCTCAAGGGTCGCGGTCAGGATGCGCGACGGCGCCGACGCCAGCGCCTCATGAACGCGCGTGATCGCACGCGACACCGGCGTGTCGGCGCGAGCGTGGGTCAGACGCTTGACGCGCGTGAGAATCTCGCGCGTCCCCTTCTCGTTCGGCGCCAGCCCCAATGCCTGCTGCGCCGCCACGTCAGACCCCGTCCAGAGGCCCGCGATAGTCGGGAGATCGTGCGTGGTCACGGCCGCGAGCGCCTGCTCGGGGTATCTCGTGGGGGAGCCTTTTTCGAACCAGAGCAGCCGGTAGGAGAGCACCTTCCGGCGCATCAGCTCGACCCGCGTGGCTTCCTCGACCGTCCCGAGATCCTCGCCGACGATGACGGCGCGCGCACGCTGGCTCTCGATGGCGACGATGGCCAGCAGCTCACGCGCGTGGCTGCGGACGTATGCGCCGTCCTTCGGCTCCATGCCGTTCGGGATCCAGAACAGCCGGAACAGCCCCATCACGTGATCGATCCGCAGCCCGCCGGAGTGGCGCACGCAGCCGCGGATGGTGTCGATGAACGGCTGGTAGCCGGCGTCGCGGAGCCTGGCCGGCACGAACGGCGGAAGGCCCCAGTCCTGCCCCCTGGTGTTGAACTCGTCGGGGGGGGCGCCGACGCTGATGCCCTGGGCCAGGACGTCCTGGAAGGCCCAGGCGTCGGCGCCGTCCGCGTCGAACCCGATCGGGAGATCCTGCATCACGGGCAGCACGCGTGACGCGCGTGCGAGTTGCAGGTCGATCTGCAGCTGCAGCCACTGGTGGAAGCGGATCCGGTCCGCCAGCGCGCCCGTGCCCGCGATCGCACGCACGGCTGGCGAAGCCGGGTGCCGCAGCTCCTCGGGCCACCCGTGCCACCCGGACTGGAATCGTTCCGCCAGCGCGCAAAACGTGGCGAATTCGCGAAGGCCGTCTCCCTGTTCGGCCACGAATGCCTCGAGCGCCGGCAGCGGCCGGCCGCCCAGCACCTCCCAGATCCGTTCGAGCGCGCCGGTCTTGAGCCTGAAGACTTCATCGCGGTCGATCCGCCGGTCGGTGTTCAGTGCACGGGCGCGCGCGGCGATGGCGGGCAGGTCGCGCAGTGTCGCGGCGCCGTCAACCTCCTCGATCCGAAGATACAGCGGGCTCCGAAACCGGCGGCTGGAGGGGAAATAGGGACTGGGCTGCTGGGGGATCAGCGGGGATGCCGCGGCAAGCGGATTGATGAGGGCAATCCCGGCCCCCATCCGCGCGGCCCAGGTGCCGAGACGCCGCAGGTCGGCGAGGTCGCCGATACCCCAGCTCCGGCGTGATCGCGCCGCGTAGAGCTGTATGGCCCATCCCCAGGTGCGCAGCGACTCGGGCAGGAAGCAGGTCTCGGGTGCGACGATCAGCAGGGCTGTCGTGCCGTCGGGTCGGCGGAAGCGATGGTAGCCGGCAGGCAGATCCGCCGGCGGCTGCGCGTCGATCGTGAGCGCCGTTCCGTCTTCCAGCTCGAGGTTGCCGGGTCCGGTGTCGGCGCGTTCACCCACCGCGGCGACAATGACGGTGTCCGACGGGCTGGACGAATCGAGGGGCTCTCTCCGTTTCGTGCCCGCCCTTGCCGTCGGGCGAGTCGGGCCGGCTGGCTTCGCGCCAGCCGCGGCATCTGCATCTCCGGCGTGGATCGCGCGTCGAATCGCCGCCAGCGCCGCAGGGCTCGAGTCGTGTCGCCGACCCAGTGCGTCGAGGTAATGCGTCTGGATCCCGGAGTCGTCGCGGGTCATTTCGGCACGATTCTCTTGAGCAGCACCATCGACCATGGCTGGACCTGGACCTCTCCACCGGGTCCGAGCTCCGCTCCCAGGTTCTCTTCGGACATCTGGTCGCTCTCTTCAAACGTGTTGAGCAGGACCGACCATTTCCGGCCCCACTTCTCTTCCGGGAGCCTGAACGCCAGCGGCTCGTGGTGCGCGTTGAACATTACGTAGAAGCTGTCGTCGCGAACCGGCTCTCCGCGCTCGTTCGACGTGGCAATCCCCCGCCCGTTCAGGAACACGCCGAGCGATTTGGCGAAGCCGGCGCGCCAGTCCTCGTCCGACATCTCCAGACCCGCAGGCGTGAACCAGCCGATATCGCTCACCTGCGTCCCGTGGATCGGGCGGCCCTGGAACCACTTGCGCCGGCAGAACACCGGATGACGGTGCCGGAACCGGATCAGCCGCCGGGTGAACTCGAGGAGGCCCTTGTCGGCGTTCGCCCAGTCGTACCACGAGAGCTCGTTGTCCTGGCAATAGGCGTTGTTGTTGCCCTGCTGCGTGCGCCCGAGCTCATCCCCGCCGACGAGCATCGGCACCCCCTGCGAGAGGAACAACGTCGTCAGGAAGTTCCGCGTCTGGCGGGCGCGCAGCGCCAGGATCTCGGGGCTGTCGGTCGGCCCCTCGGCGCCGAGATTCCAGGATCGATTATGGCTCTCGCCGTCGCGGTTCTCCTCGCCATTCGCTTCGTTGTGTTTGTCGTTGTACGACACGAGATCCCGGAGCGAGAACCCGTCGTGGGCCGTGATGAAGTTCACGCTGGCGTATGGCCGGCGCGCCGTGCCCTGATACAAATCGGAGCTGCCCGTGAAGCGGTAGGCGAACTCGGCGAGCGTCTGATCCGTGCCGCGCCAGAAATCGCGCACCGTGTCGCGGTACTTGCCATTCCATTCCGACCAGAGCGGCGGAAAATTGCCGACCTGATACCCGCCCTCGCCGATGTCCCAGGGCTCGGCAATCAGCTTCACCTGACTGACGACGGGATCCTGCTGGATCAGGTCGAAGAACGACGACAGCCGGTTCACATCGTGAAGCTCCCGGGCGAGAGTCGCGGCGAGGTCGAAACGGAACCCGTCCACGTGCATCTCCAGAACCCAGTACCGCAGGCTGTCCATCATCAGCTGAAGCACGTGCGGGTGCTGCATGTTCAGCGTGTTACCCGTCCCCGTGTAATCCATGTAGTAGCGGCGGTTGTCCGCGACCAGCCGGTAGTACGCCGGATTGTCGATCCCCTTGAAGGAGAGCATCGGCCCGAGGTGGTTCCCCTCGGCGGTGTGGTTGTAGACGACGTCGAGAATGACCTCGATGCCGGCCTGGTGCATCGTCTTGACCAGCTGCTTGAACTCCTGGACCTGCTCGCCTCGCTGCCCGGTCGACGAGTACTCGTTGTGCGGCGCCAGATAGCTGATCGAGTTGTAGCCCCAGTAGTTGCGCAGGCCCTTCTCTGCGAGGGTGGAATCCTGCACGAACTGGTGGACCGGCAGAAGTTCAAGCGCCGTGATGCCGAGGTTCTTGAGGTACTCGACGGCCACCGGGTGCGCGATGCCGGCGTACGAGCCCCGCAGTTCTTCCGGGATTCCGGGGTGTGTGCGGCTGAAACCCTTCACGTGCGCTTCGTACAACAGCGTGCGATGCCAGGGTGTGGCTGGCGGCCGGTCGTTCCCCCAGTCGAAGAACGGATTGATGACGACGCTCTTCGCAACGAAAGGGGCGCTGTCCAGTTCGTTCTTGGAGTTTTCGGGTTCGTTGAAATGATACGGGAACATCGCCTCGGTCCAGTCCCAGAGCCCGTCGACCGCCTTGGCGTAGGGATCCAGCAGCACCTTCGAGGGGTTGCACCACTGTCCGTTGTCGGGGGCCCAGGGGCCGTGCACGCGATATCCATACAGCTGGCCGGGGCGGACGCTGGGAAGGTATCCATGCCAGCAAAGGGCCGTGCTCTCCGGCAGCTCGACGCGCGTCTCGATCCCCTGGTCGTCGAAGAGACACAGTTCGACGCGTTCGGCCAGCTCGGAGAACAGAGAAAAATTGGTGCCGGCGCCGTCGAACGTCGCGCCGAGCGGGTAAGGCTTGCCTGGCCAGATCTGCATTCACTCTCCGTGTGGATACCGTACGCGGCGTCCGAACCCCGCAAGCCACGCTGCGGTCACCCCGTGTGTTCGCCCGTCCGCGGTCCGTTTTCGTTCAATTCCCATGCCGCAGCTTCTTCCTCCTGAAAGGGGAAGCCGCGGGTTGACTCACGACCCCCGAATTTCGAGTCTCGAGTAGCGAGGTGGTTGACACTCCTGGGACAGGACGATAGGCTTAGAGGAATGATTCGCGCGCATCGGCCCGAGCCTCACCATCATTGGACCTGCCCCGGCGGGCCGGTCGAGCTGCACGCGAACTGAACGAACGTTCCCTCAAACCGCGAGCTCACGAACGCCCCGCTGGACACGGTTCAGCGGGGCTTTTTGTTTTACGAGACTATGAACTTCACCAAACTCGACGGGCTGATTCCGGCCGTGATCCAGGACGCGGTCACGAACGAAGTGCTGATGGTCGGCTTCATGAACCAGGATGCGTACGATCGCACGCTCGAAACGGGTTTCGCGACGTTTTTCAGCCGAACGCGCGGCGCGCTCTGGACGAAGGGCGAGACGTCCGGCAATCGACTCCAGGTCGAGCGCATCCTCGTGGACTGCGACGACGACACGGTGCTGCTGATGGTGAAGAGGCTCGGCGACGGGAACGTCTGCCACACCGGGGCACGGGCGTGTTTCAGGGACCTGGAGACGACGGCTGGGTAGGGTTGGCGTTTGACCCTGTTGGTCGGGTTTTGGGTTTCCGGTTCAGTTTTCGTTGGGATTTCGGTTTAGGGTTTGGATGACAGGTCCGCGGCAACAATGAATACGCTGAAACTCGGGATCCCCAAGGGTTCCCTCCAGGACGCCACGATCCAGTTGTTCGGTCGAGCAGGGTTCAACATCTACGCGAGCGCGCGATCGTACTTCCCGGCGATCGACGATCCCGAGATCGACTGCATGCTCATTCGGGCGCAGGAAATGGCCCGTTATGTGGCCGACGGCGTCCTCGACGCCGGGCTCACCGGGCAGGACTGGATTGCCGAGCACGCTGCGGCGAACGGGGGGGCCGCCGGGGTGACGCCGCTGGCGGATCTCGTCTATGCGAAGCAGAGCTTTGGCAAGGTGCGGTGGGTGCTCGCGGTACCGGAGGATTCCACGTTCCAGTCGCCGCGCGATCTGGAGGGCGCGACGGTCGCGACGGAGCTCGTACGCGCCACCCAGGCGTATTTCGCCGGGCACGGCGTCAAGGTCAACGTCGAGTTCTCATGGGGGGCGACCGAAGTCAAGCCTCCTCGGCTTGCTGATGCGATTGTCGAAGTCACCGAGACGGGATCGTCCCTTCGGGCGAACCGGCTCCGGATCATCGACACGGTCCTCGAGTCGAACACCCAGCTGATCGCCAACCCCGCGTGTCTCGAGACGGCGTGGAAGCGGACGAAGCTCGAAAATATCGCGCTGCTGCTGAAGGCCGCCATCGAGGCGCACGGCCGGGTGGGGATCATGCTGAACATCCGCCGCAGCGACCTCGATGCGGTGCTCGCGCTGCTGCCCGCGCTCCAGCGTCCAACGATCTCTCCGCTCAGCGACGCGGACTGGGTCGCGCTCAACACGATCATCGAAGAGCGGACGGTGCGGGACCTGATCCCGAAGTTGAAGGCCGCGCGCGCGCAGGGCATCGTCGAGTATCCGTTGAACAAGATCGTGATGTGATCGTGGCGCGCAGCACGCACCCATTCACCGTCCGGACGATCCCGTCCACCGACACGGCGGCCGTGGCGGCGCTCCTCGACCGAGCGGCCCGCCGCGACGCGTCGCTCGAGCGTCGCGTGGCGCGGATCGTCGAGCACGTGCGCCGCGACGGCGACAGAGCGCTGCTCGCATACGCGAAGCAGTTCGACGGACTTGCCGGGCCGATGGAAGTCTCGCGCGACGAGATGCGGCGCGGCGCGCGGATGGTGCCGGCGGACGTCCGTGACGCCATCGACCGCGCCGCCGATCACATCCGCCGGGTGGCCGCGCGGCAGGTGCCGCGAGGCTGGATCGTGCAGCCGGCCTCCGGGGTCCGGATCGAGCAGCGGGTCCTGCCCCTGGACCGCGTGGGCTGCTATGTCCCGGGCGGCCGCTACCCGCTTCCGTCTTCGCTGCTCATGACGGCCATCCCGGCGCGCGTGGCCGGGGTGGCCGACATCATCGTGGTCTGCCCTCGCGTCGACGCGACGATCCTGTGCGCCGCCGAGGCGGCGGGCGTGTCGCGCCTCTTTCGCGTGGGCGGTGCCCATGCTGTCGCCGCGCTCGCCTTCGGCACCCCGACGATACCGCGGGTCGACAAGATCGTCGGCCCCGGCAATGCGTATGTCGCGGCGGCCAAGGCACTCGTGTCGCGGGAGTGCGCCATCGACTTCCATGCCGGGCCGAGCGAGATTGTCGTGGTTTCCGTCGCCGGCCGCCCCGCGTGGATTGCCGCCGACCTGATCGCACAGGCGGAACACGACCCCGACGCGCGCGCCGTCCTGCTGACGCCGTCCCGCAGGCTGGCGGCGGCGGTCGCCCGGGAGATCCTGGAGCAGGCCCCGGAGGAAGGGCCGGCCCGGCAGTCGCTCGCGGCGAACGGCGGCATCGTGCTCACCCGCACGCTCGGAGAAGCCATCGAGTTGTGCCAGCGAATGGCTCCCGAGCACGTGGTGTGCGACACGGACGCCGTCGCGGCCCGTCTCACGCGGGCCGGAACCCTCTTCGTCGGCGATTACAGTGTGCAGGCGTCCGGCGATTACGCGACCGGTTCGAATCACGTGCTGCCGACCAGCGGGGCCGCACGCGCGCGCGGGGGCCTCAGCGCGTCGGATTTCGTCCGCGTGAGCACGGTCCAGCGGCTGAGCGCGGCCGGGCTACGCCGGATCGCCCCGGCCGCGATTGCCCTCGCCCGCGCGGAGGGGCTCGGCGGACATGCCGCCTCCATCGCAATCAGGAATCTGCGCGAGGAACGCCGGTGAGCTTCGAATACGAGCGCGTCCTGACGCCGGCGTCTGGCCTGCGGCTGCACCTCAACGAAAATACGGCCGGCTGCTCCCCGGCCGTGATCGACGCGATGCAGGCGCTGACACGGCATGACGTCGCCACGTACCCCGACTACGCGGCGGCGATCGCGGCGTGCGCGCGCCGCCTCGGGGTCACGACTGATTCCCTGCTGCTCACGAACGGCCTCGACGAGGGCATCCTCGCGATCGCCGTGGCGGCGCTCCGCAACGGGCCGTCCTCGTCGATGTTCGAAGCGATCGTCGTCGTGCCCGCGTTCGACATGTATGCGGCGTGCTCCGATGCCGCCGGCGGTCGGGTCGTGGAAGTCCCGCTCGATACCGACTTCGCCTTTCCGCTCGATCACGTCCTCGACGCGGTCACGGCGCGAACCCGGGTCGTGTGGTTGACCAATCCGAACAACCCGACGGGACAGATGATCCCGCCCGCGGCGATCGCGCGGATCGCGGCGGCAGTGCCCGACGCGATTGTCCTGGTGGACGAAGCGTACGCCGATTTTTCCGGGACCACGCTGATCGGGAGCGACCTGCTGGCGCGCGGCGCGAACATCGTGGTGGGCCGGACGTTCGCCAAGGCCTACGGCCTTGCGGGTTTGCGCCTCGGCGCCCTCGTCGGAGATCCGGCCACGCTCTCGCCCCTGCGGCGCGTGGTCCCGCCCTACAGCATCAATGCGTGCGTCGCCGCCGTGCTCCCCTCCGCGGTGGCCGATACCGCCTATTTCGACTGGTATCTCGATCAGGTCGTGCAGTCGAAGGCGCTGCTCTACTCGTCGTTCGACCGGCTCGGGATTCAGTACTGGAAAAGCGCGGCGAACTTCGTGCTCGCCCGCGTCGGTGCCGACACCACCCGCCTCGTGCGGGATCTCTCGGCCAGGGGCGTCCACGTCAGAGACAGGTCGCGCGACGTGGGGTGCGCCGGCTGCCTCAGGATCACGGCCGGCGTCACGGATCACACCCGCGCGTTCATCGCGGCGCTGGGAGACGTCCTGTGAGGCGCGCTTCGATCAAGCGGATCACCAAGGAAACCGCGATTGCGCTGCGCCTCGTGCTCGACGGCAAGGGACGCTACGAGGTGAGCACCGGGATCCGGTTTCTCGATCACATGCTCGAGTTGTTGGCGCGACACGGAGGGTTCGACCTGAAGGTGCGCGCCACGGGCGACCTCGACGTCGACCAGCATCACACCGTCGAAGATCTCGGCATCGCGCTGGGGGAGGCCGTGTCGGCGGCGCTCGGCAATCGCAAGGGGATCAACCGGGCCGGGTACTTTGTCATGCCGATGGACGAGGCGCTGGCGGTCGCGGCGATCGATCTGAGCGGGCGGATCCACGCGGTCGTCGACCTGCGGGTCAAGGTCCGCATGGTCGGGGACCTGCAGACCGAGCTCGTCCAGGATTTCTTCGAAGGCTTCGCCCAGGGGGCGCGCGCCAACGTCCACGTCAAGGTCCTGTACGGACGATCGAGCCATCATCACATCGAGGCGGCGTTCAAGGCATTCGCCCGCGCCCTGCGCGTCGCGTGCGCACGCGATCGGCAGATGGCCCGCATGCTCCCGAGCACGAAAGGGCTCCTGTGATCGCGCTCATCGACTACGGCGCCGGGAACCTCACGTCCGTGAGGAAAGGGTTTGCCGCGGTGGGCGCCGCACTGTTCACCCCGGCGGACCCGTCCGATCTGTCGCGGGCGACCGGGATCGTCGTGCCGGGTGTCGGGAATTTCGCGGCGACGTCCGTACTCGAAGGGGCCTGGACCGCCGCGATCACCCGTGCGATCGAGGCGCGGGTGCCGCTGTTCGGCATCTGCCTGGGGATGCAGTGGCTGTTCGACGGCAGCGACGAGGCGCCGGGTGTCTCGGGGCTCGGGGTTGTCGCCGGCGTATGCTCACGGCTGCCCGCGAGTGTCAAAGTTCCGCACGTCGGCTGGAACTCGCTCGACGCGCCCCGGCCGTCGCGTCTGCTCGACGGCATCGAGCCTGGGAGCCAGGTGTATTTCACGCATTCGTTCGCGGCGCCGGTCACACCCGAATCGGTCGCGACCTGCACGCACGGTGCGGAATTTTCCGCCGCGGTCGAAAGGGATCGCGTGTTCGGCGTGCAGTTCCATCCCGAAAAATCCAGCGATGCCGGGCTGCGGATCCTGCGCAATTTCGCCGCGCTCACGCGCTCCTGACCCATGCTCTCCAAACGTCTCATCGCCTGCCTCGATGTCCGGAACGGGTGCGTCGTCAAGGGCGTCAATTTCGAGGGGCTGCAGCAGGCGGGCGATCCGGCCGCCCTGGCGCGTCGCTACAACATCGAAGGAATCGACGAAGTTGTCGTCCTCGACGTGACGGCGACGCTGGAAGGCCGGCGCGCATTCGAAGCGACGATCCAGGCGGTCTCGCGGGAGCTCTTCATCCCGTTGACCGTGGGGGGGGGCATCCGCACGGAAGCCGACGCCGCGGCGGCGCTCGATGCCGGCGCTGACAAGGTTGGCGTGAACAGCGCGGCGCTGGCCGACCCTGCGCTGCTGACGCGCCTCGCGGCGCGCTACGGCAGCCAGGCGGTCGTCGTGGCCATCGACGCCAAGCGACAGGGCGCGGGCTTCGAGGTATTCGCGCGCAGCGGCAGCACGTCCACGGGACGTGACGCGGTCGCGTGGGCGAAGGAGGCGGAGACCCGCGGCGCCGGCGAGGTCCTCCTGACCTCAATCGACCGGGATGGCACACGCGCCGGCTTCGACTGCGAGCTGACCGCGGCGGTCGCCACGGCGGTCGCCATTCCCGTGATCGCCTCCGGCGGGGCCGGCACCTTCGATCACTTCGCCGAGGTCTTCACGACGGGGCGCGCCGACGCCGCCCTGGCTGCGTCCGTTTTTCATTTCTCCGAACATGCGGTCGCCGAGCTCAAGGCTTACCTGCTCGGCAGGGGCATTCCAGTCCGATGCTGATTCCTTCGATCGACCTCCAGGGCGGGCGGATCGTGCAGCTCGTCCAGGGAGAGAAGCTCGCCGTCGAGACCGACGACGTCGATGCCTGGGTGGCGCGATTCGCGGGCTATGCGAAGGTGCAGCTGATCGACCTGGATGCGGCCAAGGCGAACGGCGACAACGGCGAGCTCGTCGCGAGAATCTGCGGCGAGCTGCCGTGTCGCGTCGGCGGCGGGATTCGGACCATCGCCCGCGCGGAGGCGACGCTCGCACTGGGCGCGACGAAGGTGATCCTGGGATCGTCGCTCTTCACGGACGGGGAGCCGGACCTCGACTTCGCCCGGCGGCTGAGTGACCGCGTCGGTCCGGAGCGGCTGATCGCGGCGGTGGACGGCAAGGGGGGCCGCGTCGTCGTCCACGGCTGGCGCACCGCGCTCGACCTCTCACCCGCCGAGGCGATGCAGCGCCTCGAGCCCTTCTTCGGAGAGTTCCTTTACACGCACGTCGATCTCGAAGGGCTCATGCGCGGCACCGACATGGCGGCCATTGCGGCGCTTCGCGCGGCCACCACCCGGCCGCTGACCGCGGCGGGCGGCATCACGACCAGGGAAGAGATCGCGCAACTGGACGCCATGGGCATTGACGCCGTCGTCGGAATGGCCATCTACACGGGACGCCTGTCGCTCGACTGATCCGGCGGCACGGCGGCCGCCTCACCTCCCGCGCTGGTCAATCGCCGCCCGGTTGCACTACGCTCACCGCAATGCGCCTGCGTCTCCTGCTCCTGATGCTCCTGTGGGTCCTGGCCGGCTGCGGTCGCAGCGCCGGCGTCTTTTCCGAGCAGAACGCCCGCGCCCACGTGGCGATGCTCGCGGGCACGATTGGCAGTCGCGCCGTGGGGACCGAGGCGAACGGGCGCGCCAGGGCGTACGTCGTGGATCAACTGAGGCTCTACGGATACGAGGTGCGGGTGCAGGAGGCGGACGCGCGCCGGCCCGAGCTCGGCCGGACGGCCAGGGTTGCCAACATCATCGCCGTGCTGCCGGGGACGAGACGCGAAGCGATCGGCCTGCTCTCCCATTACGATTCGTCGCCGGAGTCTCCCGGCGCGGCGGATGACGCACTCGGCGTGGCCGTGTCGCTCGAAGCGGCGCGGGTGCTCGCCGCGCGTCAGCATCGGACATGGTCGGTCCTGGTGCTCGTGACCGACGGCGAAGAGTCGGGGCTGATGGGTGCTGCCGCCCTGGCGACGGACCGCGAGGTGATGACGCGGCTCCAGGCCTATGTGAACATCGAAGCCGCCGGCTCCGGCGGCCCCGCCATGCTCTTCGAGACCGGACCCGGCAATGCGTGGGTGGTCGGGCCCTGGGCGCGGCTCGCCCCTCATCCGCGGGGCGCCTCGTTCGGTGTCGAAGTCTATCGACGCCTGCCCAACGACACCGACTTCACAATCCTGGCGCGGCACAGCATTCCCGGCCTGAATTTCGCCCTCATCGGCGACGGCTATTCGTATCACACACCTCGGGATGTCCCCGAGCGGCTGTTGTCGCGGACCGTGCGCGACGTCGGCGAGAACGTGGTGGCGATTGCCGGCGGGCTCGACGGAATCGATATCACGAGGCGAAGCACGGCAACCGCGATGTACTTCGACATGGGGGGCATCGCCGGAGTCCATGTGTCGGCGACGGTGGGCTGGCTGTTCTCACTGGCAGCCCTCATCGCGGGCGCTTTCGCGTGCCTGAAGATTCTGCCGGCCGCCGTGAGAATCGGGGGGCTGGGTCGCTGGCTCCTGACCGCCGCCTGGTCGGTCGCCGGGTTCGGCGCGGGCGTCGCCGCGATGGTGGGGACGACCTGGGCGCTGCGAGCCGCCCGAGCGGTCTATCACCCCTGGTATGCGCGTCCGGATCGGCTCTTCGTGCTGCTGCTTGCCGTCGGCGTCACCGCCGGATGGACCATCAGTCGCGCGGGGCGATGGCTGCCGGCGCGCGCGCACGGCCTTCGGGATCCGCTGGTCACGTGGAGTGTGACCCTGCCGCCATGGCTCGCGCTCGCGACGGCCATGTCCTGGCTCGCTCCCGCAGCCGCATACCTGTGGACGCTTCCCCTCCTGACCGCGTCCGTCCTGTTGCTGGTGTGTCCTGCGCGAAGCCGTCCGGCGATCCGGGGCGCCTCGGTCGTCGTGCTCGCGGTGGCGGCGACGCTCTGGCTGCGCGATACGCTGGAGTTGCTCCGCTTCATGACCGCGGTTTTCGGGCGGCTGCCGCTCGTGACGCCCGTTTACGTCTATGCCGCCGTGATGGCCGGCGCCGCTCTCATGCTCGTGCCGCCATTCCTCGCCGCGGTGGCGGCGACGCGGCCCCTCATCCGGCCCTCGCTGGTCACGGCCCTGTCTCTGGTCTCCGTTGCGGTCGCGGCCGGGTTCGCCTATTCAGCGCCGGCCTACACCTACGAACAGCCGCAGCGGCGAACGCTCCGCGCGTTGCAGGAACCCGGGGCCGCCGCGGCGGTCTGGGAGGTTGCGGGGCTCGAACCGGGGCTGGATCTGGCGCCCGGGGCGCCGGGCGGCTGGACCCGGCGGGCTGACGCGGCCGTCGTGAGCATCCCCTGGGGCCGCCTGCCCCATCCATTCGTCTTCCGCACAACCGGCCCGGGCCTCGGAGACGCCCCGGCCGACGTCACGGAGTACACGACACGCCCGGTTGCGGCGGGTACGGAACTGACCCTCTCGGTGGTCCCGAGGCGCAGGGGCACCGTTCTGTCGTTCGTCCTGCCCGGCGGCGTGGTCCCCGCCCGGTCGAACCTTCCGGGGGCGCTGAGGCTCGGGCGATGGACGGCGACGTACATCGCGCCGCCGGCGGAAGGGATCCAGTGGCGCGCGAGCTTTGCCCAGGGCGCGTCGGGCCGCCTGCAGGAGGTCCGGATCGCGGTGACGGAATCGGGATTCGCGGCCGGGTCCGGGCCGCAGCGGCTCCCCGGCTGGATCCCGCAGAACCGCGCCGTCTGGACCAGCTCGGCCACCTGGGTGATCACGCCGTCGGACGCGCGGCCGCTTGAGCTGCTCCCCGCGTTACGTTAGACTACGTAACCATTACGTCATCTCACGTAATCAGCCCCGCACCCCCGCGGTGTCGGATGGAGACCGCCCGGCAATGGCAAACCCTTTCGTCTACGGCGAGATCGTCCCTCCCGCCTCGTTCGTGGATCGCGAGGTCGAACTCGACCGGCTGACGGCTGATCTGTTGGCCGGCCAGAAGATTTTTCTCATCTCCCCGCGGCGATACGGGAAGTCCTCCCTCGTGCGCCGGGCCCTCGCGGCGGCGGCCAGGAGCGGCGCCCTCACGGTGGACGTGACGGTGAGCAGCTACAGCTCCTACGTCGCGTTTCTCGAGGGCTACGCGCGGGCGCTGTTGGCGGTGGAAACCAGGGTGGACCGTGCCCGTGCCTGGCTGCGCGACATGCTGGGCGCCGTCCGCCCCGAAGTCCGCGTCGAACCCGACGAACGCGGCGGGAGCCAGCTCGCCCTGTCGTTCCCGTCGATCCGGACCGACAAGGACGTGTCTCGGCTGGCGCATGAGGTGTTCGCGCTTCCCGGCCGGATCGCCCAGGCGAGACGCCGCAAGCTCGCCGTCGCCCTGGACGAGTTCCAGGCCATCGGATCGTTCGACGGCGGACACGTCGAGCATGCGCTTCGCGCCGCCGTGCAGCAGCAGCGAGAGGTCGGGTACGTGTTTTCCGGGTCAGAGCCCAGCCTGATGGAGCGGATGCTCGGCCGCACCCGCCCCTTCTACAAGGCAGGCCCGGTGCTGCGCCTCCAGAAGATCCCGGCGGACCGCTTTGCCGACTTCATCGAGGCGCGGTTTCGCGCGACGAAGATCCGGCCCGCGCCGGGCCTCGGTGCGTCCATCGTCGAGCTCGCCGGCAACCTGCCCTACGACGTCCAGCGCCTGGCGCACGAGGTCTGGGACGATGTGCGGGGAGGCAGGCACGTCGGTCTCGAGGACCTGCACGGCACGCTGAAGCGGCTGCTCGGGGAACACGGCGGGATCTTCGAGGGGACCTGGCAGCGGCTCACCCTTGCGCAGCGCGGCGCGCTGCGGGCCGCGGTCCTCGAGGAGGGACGCGAACTGCTGTCCGCGGACGTCAGGGCGCGCTACCGGCTCGGGGGGGCCTCGACCGTCCAGGCATCGCTCTCAGCGCTCGTCCGCGACGACGTGCTCGCACGCGAAGGTTCGCGCTACGTGGTCGTCGATTCGCTTCTGCGCGAGTGGGTCGCGCGGCACACTCATTGACCGGGGATGGAGGACTCTGGGCTCGCGATTCGGGATGGTCAGTTCAAGAGATATTCCTGCATGAAGCGGATCCACGTGTAAAAGAGGAAGTCGTTGTTCGCGCGGGTGGTCGGCAGCAGGTGGCCTTCGTCACTGTACACCGTCAGCCAGACCGGGACGCCGTTCCGGCGGGCGGACGCGGCCATGGATTCGGCCTGATCCACGGGCACACGGGTGTCCTTCTGGCCGTGCGCGATGAGCAGCGGGATCCGGAGCTTCGCGGCCTGGGTGACGGGCGAGAGACGCGTCAGGAACTCCCGCACCTCCGGAATGCGCTCGTCGCCGTATTCAGCGCGACGATCTTCGACGCGAGCGGTATCGGTGTTCTTGAAATAGCTGACGAAGTCCGAGATCCCCGACGCGGCAAACGCGCACCGCAGGCGATCGCCGTACGCCTCGGCCACCGCGTAGGTCATGAAGCCGCCGTAGCTGACGCCGGTCACCATCACGCGGTTCCTGTCGAGGGCCGGCTGCTCGGCAATCCAGTCCAGCAGCGCTCCGATGTCCTTGATTGTGTCGCCGCGCTTCACCCCGTCGTCCAGCTTCGAGAACGCCTTGCCGTAGCCGTAGCTGCCGCGGACGTTGGGATAGAGAATGGCGACCCCGAGCTCGTTGAGAAAATACGCGCTGCGCCCCTGGTAGCGCGGCCGCTCGCGCGCGGCCGGACCGGCCGGGCCTCCGTGGATGCTCAGCATCACGGGCCGCGGCCCCTTGAACCGGGCGGGCGGCCGGTACAGCACACCCGAGAGCGCCAGGCCGTCGAAGCTGTGCCACTGGATGATTTCAGGTTCCGGGAGGGAGGCCGGATCGAACGTGCCCAGTTCGCTCTCCGTCCACCGATCGACCGCTCCGGTGCGCGCGTGGACCGAGTACACGTCGCCGAACACGTGGGGCGACCAGAACGTGAAGGCGACCTCCTCGCCCCCCGGCCTCCACTGCGGCACGTCCACGAGCTGGCCCATCGGCAGCCTGGGCGCGGCGCGGAGCGCAAGCGTCAGCGCACTGCGCAGCTCGACGCGGCTGCCGAGCATGCTGTCGTGCACGAGCGCAAGCGTCCGGCCGTCGGGAGACAGCGAGAAACTCTCGAATCCGTCGTCCTCCGGCGTCAGGAGCTTCCAGGATCCGGTCGCGAGCTCGCAGCGCCAGAGCCGCAGGAACTCCGAGCCCCGGTTGCTCAGCGCATAGACGAACCGGCCGTCAGGCGAATAGACGGGAAATCTCCAGGCCGCGTACTCCTTCGGATCCGTAAGGGCGGACCTCGCGCCCGTCGCGAGGTCTACGCGCCACAGGTGCTGCTCCCCCTGCGCCGGAGCGTTCGACACCAGGAGCTCCCGGTCGTCGGGAGACCAGGCGGCGATGCTCGACTGCCCGTCTCCCTCCGCGACGAGCCGCGCCGACGACGGCTCGAGGGGATTCATCACGTAGAGATCACGGTCGGCGCCGCCGTGTCCTCCCCGGCTCGACGAATCGTAGGCGATGAGATTCGCGCGGTGCGCCCACACCGGCGCGCCCACCCGTGATTTTCCGTCGGTGACGAGGGTCGTCTGCCGCGTCGCCGCGTCGTATCGGAAGAGCTGCGTCGTCTCTGCGCCGCCGCCGGTGTCCTTGGCGAAAAGGAAGTAGCCGCCGCCCGGGGCGTACCAGGCCGCGGTGGACTGTGGAAGAGGAGCGGTCACCCCTTCGCGGAAAAAGGTCAGCTGCCGACGATCCATGGCGGGCCCGGCGACCGAGTGAATCTGCCCGACGTTGCCGAGCGCCGTCCAGATCAGGATCTCCCGGCGGGTCGGATGCCATCCGAGAAGGAGAGCCCGGCGCGAGGATCCGTATGGGAGGAGCGCGTCTGGAAGCGACGCCGGGATGGGCAGCAACCCCTCGGCCCTGACGTTTGCCGGAACCGGCACGACCGCACCAGCCGCCGCCGGGTTCGTCTGGTCCGCCCTCAGGTGCCGGACCGCTGGCATCGCCGCAGCCGCCACGGCACACGCAAGTACGCCTGTGCGCACGAATTTGCGCATGACACCTCAAAGAAATCTGAAAGAGGGGGAGCGAGCCGCCATTATAGTGCAAACCCTGCGGCCGCCCCCTCGTCCAACCAGACGCGGTGGGCAAACGCTTCCGCAGACCGGATCCTGGAGGCTCATGCGAATTGTCATAGCGGGAGGCACCGGCTTTCTTGGAAGTCCTCTCGCCGAGGTCTACGCCGAAGATGGCCACGACGTGGTTGTCTTGACCCGCCGCCTCCCGGCCGGCGAGGCGCGGCACGATTCAGGAACAGGAGTGCCCGGCATCACGCGCGTCGGCTGGAAGCCGGACGGCCAGGGCGGACCGTGGGCAGCCACGCTGGACGGAGCGGATGCCGTCATCAACCTGGCCGGCGAGGGGATCGGCGATCGCCGATGGACGCCGCAGCGCAAGGCCCAGCTGCGCGACAGCCGCATTATTCCGACGCGGAGCCTCGCGGCCGCCATCCGGGCGTCGGCGGTTCCTCCGAAGGTTTTGGTCAGCGCCAGTGGCGTCGGCTACTACGGTGCGTCCGGCGACGAACCTCAAACCGAGGACTCGCCCGCCGGCGACGACTTCCTCGCTCACGTGTGTGAGGACTGGGAGGGTGAGGCGCTCGGCGCAATCAGCCCGGCGACCCGCGTCGTGGTCACGCGCACCGGCGTGGTCCTCGAGCGCGCGGGGGGGGCGCTCACGCAGATGATGCGGCCATTCCAGCTGTTTGTCGGCGGACCCATCGGGTCGGGGCGGCAGTACATCTCGTGGATCCATCGTCACGACTGGATCGAGATGCTGCGATGGATCGTCCAGACGCCCGAGGTCACCGGGCCGATCAACGCGACATCGCCTGAGCCGGTCACGAACCGCGAATTCGCGCGCTTGCTCGGACTGGCCCTGCGGCGACCCGGCTTCGTGCCGGCACCTGCGTTCGTACTCAAGCTGGCGTTGGGCGAGATGGCCAGCCTCGCATTGACGGGCCAGCGCGTCCTGCCCGCGCGCGTCCAGGCACTCGGCTATCACTTTCGGTACCCGCATCTCGACCAGGCCTTCAGGGGGATCTTCGGGGAGTAGCCGCGGTGGCCGGGCGCGACGCGGGCGTCAGAGGAACTCGGGAGCCGCCGCCCGGAAGTTCGCGCCGAGGACCGCCGCGGAGTCGGCGCCGAGCCACGAATCGATCACGCGGGCATACACCGCGCGGAAGTCGGTCTCGTAGCGCACGTCGTTGCCGCTGTTCTCGAGCGTCGGATTGTCCGGCGTGGGACGCAGATTGGGAGCCGTTCCGAAGATGCCACCTCGCACCCCGCCGCCGAGCGCCATCATCACGCTGGCGGCGCCGTGGTCGGTCCCCTGGCTCCCGTTCTCGGTGATCCGCCGCCCGAATTCCGAGAACTGCAGGACGAGCGTGTCGCCCAGCAGGCCGTGGTTCTGCAGGTCGTTGTAAAACGCGAACAATCCGTCGTTGAGCGTCGTCATCAAGCCGGTGTAGGAACCGTTCGCCTGGTTAGGATTCTGCGCCGCGTGCGTGTCGTAGCCGCCGGTCTGGACCCAGAAGACTTTCGTGCCCACACCCTTCACGACGGCTCCCGCAATCGTGCGCAGCGCCTGGGCAAAGCCGTTGTTCGGGTAGCTCACCGTCGGCGCGTACGTGCCGACCTGTGCCACGCGGTCGAGCGTGGCGAACGCCGCCTGCGCCGTCGCGTTGACGAAGGCGAGGTGCGGACGATCGACAGGGAGGTGCGAGGCGATACGGGTTGCACTCTCACGTCCCAGGATCGCGTCCGCTCCAGGATTCGGGCTCGAAAACGCGTAGCCCTGGACGGAGGGGATTGACGGGACGCCCACGGTGCGCGACTGCAGCGTGCGCGGTATGACGCTGCTCGTCGCCCACGCCGTCAGCGGATCGACGGGCGACGGCAGCGTGTCGAGATATCGGCCGAGCCATCCGGTGCCCTGAGGCAGGCGTGGATCAGCCGTCGACCAGATGTCCGTCCCTTCGAAGTGCGAACGGCTGGAGTTCGCGTACCCGGTGCGTTGTACGAGCGCGAGCCGGCCCGCATTGAAGATCGACCGCAGTCCGGTGAGCCGCGGGTGCAGCCCCAGGGCGTTGCCGGCTCGATCGGTACCAATCTGCAGCACCTGCGCGGCGGGCAGGGCGATGGTCGGACGACGGGCGTAGTACTGCGGATCGTTGTAGGGGATGACCGTACTCAACGCGTCGTTGCCGCCGCTCAGATACAGGACGACCAGGTTCCGGCTCGACCGCCCCTGCGCCAGCGCCAGGTCGGACAGGAACTCGGGCGCCGCGAAACTGACGGTGAACGCCGCGACGCCGCCACGTACGAATTCGCGCCTCGTGATGGCCATATCGTCCTTAGAGGAGCTGGTAGTCGCCCGACCCGACGATCAGGTGCGCCAGGCCTGCCGCCTTCGTCGCGAGCTGCGTGTCGGAGCCGGTCCACGTGCCGCCGGCGCGCGCGTAGTCGAGAATGGCCTGGTACGCGTCCCGTTCGAACGGCGGGGCCGTCAGCCGATCGAGCATCAAGGAAACCAGCGCTTCGGGCGACTGTCGTGCGCCGCGGCCGATGTCGCGGAGGGCGAACTTCTGGTTCGCGGCCAGCTGCGCTGCGAAATTCATGCGCGTGAGCATCGCGCCGCTCGAGAACCACGACGGACCGAGATCCCATCCCGACACGTCCGGCGGCTCGAACAGCTGCTGTCCCATGTTGGCCATCGGGGTGAGCGCATCGTTGACCGAAAACCCGGTCCAGCCCACTTCCTTGATCGACCGCGCGACGAACTCCGCGGGCCACGAGTAGCGCGCGTAGCGGTTCGCGCCGTCCGTGAACTGCGGCGAGAGCAGCAGGTGCTCGATGACCGGCCGGATCTCGAAGCCGCCCGCGTAGTAGATGCGCGACAGTTCGGCAATCAGCGCAGGATCGGGCTCGCCGACTTCGCTCACGAAGAAGCCGTACAGCTTGCGTGCGAGCCGCGGCCCTGTCGCGGGATGTCCGGCTACCGCCGTGATCAGGTCCACCCCGTCCTGCGCGCCCGCGTCGGCCGTCCTGGCCGGAATGGTCCGGTTCCCGTCCGGATAAATCGGAAACGTGAACTGTTTCGCCGTCGTGTCGTGCTGACCCGCCGCGTAGCTGAACGTGTAATACGCGTTCGAGGGCCGCGCCAGGTTCCATCCCGTGAAGACGCGCGCGCCGGCATAGACGTCCTCTTCGGCGAACGTCCCCACGCCCATCGTGAACAGTTCCATCAGCTCGCGGGCGAAGTTCTCCTGGGGCCGGTTCCTCACGTTCGTCCGCCCGTCGAGCCACACGAGCATCGCGGTGTCCTTCGCGACGGCGACGAGCAGGTCACGGAAGTTGCCGAGGGCGTTTTCCCGCAAGAGCTCGATCTGACCCTTCACCCGGTTCGGATCCGCGGAAGGTTTCGCCGCCATGTAGCGAGCTCCCTCCTCGCTGCCGAACGCCCCGGCGATCTTCGTGTAAGCGGTCGCGAAGTGGTTGTGCCAGAACAGCGTCATCTTCTCCTGGAGCGGACGACGGGTGTGGATCATCCGGAAGAGCCAGCGCTGGCGCGCATCGTTGATGACGGTGTCCGGCAGGAACGCGCCCCGGGTCGTGACCGCCACCGATCCCGGCTTTCCAATCAGGTCGTCCACATCGTGCGGCGCGGATTCGAAATCGAGCAGTCGTCGGACCGTGCCCGCGAATCCGAGATCGGTATAGAGATCCACTTCCTCCTGGCTCGCGCCGAAGCCGGCGCGGCGCAGCAGATGCTCGACCAGCTGCTCGCCGTTACGGGGCCTGGCGCGCGCGGCCTGGTCGGGCACGGGCCCGCGAGGGGGTGGTGATTGCATCGCAACAGGGGACCACAAAACCGGGTTTCCCGCACGAGGAAAATGCTACAGAACGCGGGCGAATCCGAACAGCTCGTCGCCCTTGAGGGGTCGGCCCTGGAAAGCGCGGAGCAGCACCCGGGCCGCCAGCCACCCAAAGCCCGCCCCATGCCGGCTTCCGCCGATGGCAAACAGGTGGCGTGGAAAATTCCTGTGAACACCGGCAAAGGGCAGGTGGTCGGCGGTGTCGTAGTGGGTCGCGCCCCAGGACCGTTCCGCGGCGACGAGTCCCGAAATGGCGGGATACACGAGGGACAGCTCGTACATGAGTTGACCTGCACGCTGCAGGAGCACCTTCTCGCGGGCGCGAGCGGGTAGCTCGGGTCCGTCGGCGCCCGCCCACAGCGCCCGATCATCTCCGAGCCATCGGAGGATGTGCGGCGAAAGACCGTCCTGCCGCACGACCGCCGCACGCAGTCCAACGGTACGGCGCACCGCCGCGGGAAGCGAACTGGTCACCACCGAATAACGGACCGCCGGTGTGAGGTGACGCCGGAGCGACCTGAGGTCGGCCAGCGGCTCGGGTGTGGCGATGAGCACCGCGTCGGACCTCACCAGCGCCCCGTCCGTCACGATCTCCACGTACTTCTTTCCTGCGCGAATGCGTTTGACTCTCGCGTGTTCGTACACCGCGGCGCCGCGCTGCACGGCGGCACCGGCGAGGCCTACGCAGGCACGATACGGATCGAGCGTCGCACCGCGCGTGCGGATGGCGCCGCCACCGTCGATCGCGGTTTCCCGCTTCAGGGCCGCGGGCGTTATCCACGTGTGGCGCAGCCCGGCGGCTCGACGGGACTGGTACTCACGGTGGAGCACCGATCCGGACGCCGGACCGCGTGCGGAGACGTTCAGGAAATCTTCGACGTCAAGATCGCACCGGACATGCAGGCGGCGGAGCGCCGCGGAGAACTCGAGCGACGACCGCCGAAATGCCTGCCACATCGAACGCGCCGCGGCCAGCCCATGAGCGCCCACGGTGTCCTGGAAGCTGGCCTCGAACTCCTCACGCACGAGCCCCGCCGAGCGTGCGGCCGCGCCATGGCCGATCGCGGCGGCTTCGAGAAGAACGACCTTGATGCCAGCCTGCGCGAACGCGAGCGCGCAGGCACAGCCGGTGAGACCTCCACCAACGATGGCGACGGTGACCTGGGCGTCACCGCGGAGCGTGCCGAAAGACTGGCGTCGGCTTCGTGACGCGCGGTCCAGCCAGAACGGAGTGTGCGAAATGGACATAGGGCACGCGGGCAACCGCGGCGGGGCCTAGTCTATCCCGCGCTCCTCCCGACAGAGCAATTGCGGCCCTGCCGTCATGTCACGCGGGCTGGACGCGCGAGCCCTGCGCTTCCCGCGTGCCGCCGGATCCCCTGGGCCCGCTGGGGCCCCCCGAGCCCTTCTTGGTACTGCGATAAACGGCGACCGCCGACACCAGCGTCCCGATGACGGCCAGCGCAATCATCACGCCGACGATGACCGTGAACGTGGCGGACTGCATCCACGACAGAATCCCGCGCCCGTAATGTGCCGCGAGCGCACCCTCCACGAGAAACCGCACCATCCGGACGACGGCCAGCGTCACGAGAAAGCTCCAGGCATTCGCGCGGAATGCGCCGCTCGCGAGCACGAACGCCGTGAACGGAAAAGGGGGAGGAATAATCGCCAGCGCCGCGACGCTGACGGCCGCCCCTTCACTCACGCGCTGCTCGATTTTCTTGAGCCGTCCGGGCTTGATGAGGCGCGACAGCCCGTGCTCGCCCGCTTTCCGGCCGATCCAGAACGTGAGGGCCGCACCGACGAGCGAGCCCATCGTCGCCAGGCTCGCATAGAGCCAGAACAGCTCTGGCTTTCTCGCGGCCATGATGATGACGACGAAGTCGATCCCCAGTGGCAGGAAAAAGACCATCGACGAATCGAGCGCACCCATGAGCAGCACGCCGAGCGGAGTGAGAAAATAGCCGAGGAGAGAGTAGAAGATCGCTCGCATGTAAATTCAGGGCCTCAAAGGGACTGTCCTCACCGCGGGAGCGCGAGGGGCAACGCGGGATAAGCTGAGCGTGGGAGTGTCATGACAAGCTGCCGTCTCGTCGCCTGCTCGGCTGCGGCCGCCCTGGTCATTGCCTGTGGAAACCGAGGGGCGAACACGGCGGAACACGCCGATCGGTTGCCACAGTCCACGCACCCTCCCGCAATCGCAAGGGCACCCAGCATGGACTCGACCGCCGCGGAATACGTCAAACTCGTGCTCGCACTCGGCCAGCACGACCGTGACTACGTAGATGCATACTACGGTCCTCCGGGCTGGAAAGCTGAGGCCGCGTCCGCGAAGGCAGAGCTTGCGACCATCGCCGCCAGAGCGACGGACCTGAGCCGTACTCTCGATGCCCAACGGGAGCCAGATGACGAGATGGCGCGCCTGCGGCTCCACTATCTCCGCCGACAGATTTCGTCACTCGCGGCCCGCGTCCGCATGCTCGGTGGCGAACGCCTCTCGTTCGATGCCGAATCGAGGGCGTTGTACGACGCCGTGGCGCCGACTCTTCCCGAGTCGCACTTTCAGCAGGTCCTCGACCGCCTCGAGACCCGGTTCCCGGGAGGTGGGCCGCTGGTTGAGCGATACGACGCCTTCCGGCGGGCCTTCGTCATCCCGCCGTCGAGGCTGGATGGGGTCTTTCAGAAGGCGATCCAGGCGTGCGCCGATCGTGCCCGCCAGCACATTGCGCTGCCGGCCGGCGAGCAGTTCACCGTGGAGTACGTCACGAACAAGGCCTGGAGTGGCTACAACTGGTATCAGGGGGGCTTCCGCAGCCTGATCCAGGTCAACACCGATCTGCCCATCTACGTGGACCGCGCGGTCGATCTCGCGTGCCACGAAGGCTACCCGGGGCATCACGTCTACAACGCGCTGCTCGAGAAGCACCTCGTCCAGGATCGGGGCTGGGTGGAATTCACCGTGTACCCGCTGTTCTCGCCCCAGTCGCTCATCGCCGAGGGCTCGGCAAACTTCGGGATCGAGGTGGCCTTTCCGGGTGCCCAGCGGATTGAATTCGAGCGCACGGTGCTCTTTCCGGCGGCTGGGCTCGACCCCGGCCGCGCGGCCGAATACTACGAGGTCCAGGGCCTCGTCGATCAGCTGGCCTACGCCGGCAATGAGGCCGCGCGCAGGTATCTGGACGGGACGCTCGACGCGGCGCACGCCGCCGGGTGGCTCGAACGATACGCGCTCATGCCGCACGACCGTGCGGTTCAGCGCGTGAAATTCTTCGATCAGTATCGAAGTTATGTGATCAACTACAACCTGGGAAAGGACATGGTGCGCCGCTATATCGAGTCGCGCGGCGGCACGGCGGACCACCCGGCGAGACGATGGGCAGAGTTCGAGAGACTGATCTCGTCCCCCCGCCTGCCGTCCGGACTGCAGTAGGGCTGGCCAGAATCGATAACCGCACGTGCGGTGACTTCTCGCTGCGCTCAAGGCGCCCTCCAACGCAACGGTAGGGTCCGACGACCGGTCGTAAATGCCCCGCTGTGGCAGTTGTGCGCGTCCCCCCACTCGTCCTCCCGTGCGGCATCATTTGCTAAGTCATTCAGGATCAACGCGATTGGCGAATTGATGTTCGCGGCACGTTGCGGCAATCCCATTGCAGCAGGGAGGGTGCACTCGCAACTCTTATCCTTCGAGGAGGAACCGTGAAGAATATTGTTCTCGCAATCGCCCTTACCGTGGCGACTGCCGCTGCCGCCAACGCTCAGACCGCTGCCAAGCCCATGACGCCGCCCGCAGGCGCGAAGGCCACCCCGGCGACCCCGGCAACCCCCGCGACGCCTTCGGCTCACGCCATGAAGGCTCCCGCCATGGCCAAGGCTTCGACGATGAAGGCCGAAGTCGTGTCGACGGACGCGACGGCGAAGACCATCACCGTGAAGGACGCCGCGGGCGCCTCCACGACGCTGACCGCCACGGGCGGCGCTGTCGCATCGCTTGCGAAGGTGAAGGCCGGCGACTGGGTCATGGTGACCAAGTCGGACATGAACGCGACCCGCATTGCCAAGGTGAAGACCACCGGCGCGAAGAAGTCCGCGAAGGCTGCGAAGTCGTCGACCAAGTAGTACTACCCGTAAACGGCGCGCACGCGGCGGGATCTTCGGAGGTAAGCCATCCACCCCGCCGCGTGTGCGAGCGCCATCAGCGCCAGGGGCAGCCGTTCGCCCGGGACGGCGTTGCCCGGCAGACGCGACCAGTAGAGCGACTGGATCGTCACCGCCGCCGACGCCCCCACCGCGATTGCCGCCAGGACGGGCGATTGCGGGTTCCGGATCCAGAGCCCCCAGCCAGCCGCAACCGCGATCATTGCGACCGCGGCATGCACCGCCAGTTCAATTCCCCCGGGCACTCCACGCATCCCCATCGTTCCGATCGATCCCGTCAGGTCTCCCGCGAAACGCAGGGGTTCCCACACGAACAGGAAGAGACACAGGACCAACAGCCACCCGCGGGGTGTCACGGCTTCTCCGACGCGTCCGCCGCCGCATCCTGCCCGGCCCCCAGCCGCATGCGCACCCGGGCTTCCCCGAACTTCACCAGCCGCTTCAGCGCCTGCACGCGCTCCGACCGGTCGATCCCGGCGCGACTCACCGCGCTGCGCAGGACCTCGACGGTGCGGTCGTACGTGGCGGTATCGACCGGGTAGGGAAAGCCGTCCTTGCCTCCGTGCGCGAATGAAAAACGCGCCGGGTCTCGTGTGCTCGCTGGCGTTCCATAGATGATCTCGGACACGAGCGCCAGCGCCCGGAGCGTGCGGCCGCCGACGCCTTCCATGCCGAGCAGCGTCTCGAAGTCCTCAGGCGCGCGCTCGTACGTCTTCAACAGGATTTTCTGCAGGTATCGCGGGTCGACGTCCGCGCGGAGCACCGCGTGCCGCCGCGGCATCGTCAGCGCCGGCATGCCTGCGATCGCGGACAGTACAACGGACGGCGGCTGCCGAGCCAGCTCCGCCGACGACGTCCGTGCGCCTTCGCTCTCGCTGGCGACGAGGTTCATCGTCGGGGCCCCGGCCTCGGCGCAGACCGCCGCGTGGGGCTCGTTGACGTAACTGCGCACAGCGGCCGAGAGCCAGTGATAACGCCGCGCCATGCCGTTGGCGTCGTTCAGCCCCTGCTGGACGACGCACCAGCTGCCGGATGACGTGAAGAAGAATGCGTGATGGTAGAGCTGGTAGCCGTCCTGTACGGCAGCGCTGTCGACCTTTGCCGCCATGCGGCTCGCGTACACCAGGGGCCGGGGATCGATCGACAGGCGCTCGCAGGCCGCGGTGATCTCGACTGGCGTCTGGCGGGAGGCGGCACCCTTGCCGCCACCGGCGTGGAATCCGAGATCCTGTTCCAGGCCGCGGATCCCTTCCTTCAGCGCGCCGGTGACCGTCGTCGTCACACCGCTCGAGTGCCAGTCGAAACCGAGCACACAGCCGAACGCCTGGAACCAGAACGGGTCCGACAGCCGCCGGAGCATTTCGTCTGAACCGAACTCCGACACGATGTGCACGCTGATTTCCCGGGCGAGCCTCACCATTCGGGAAAACAGCCAGGCCGGGGCCCTGCCACCGTGCAGCGGAAGCTGGGCCGTTCCTGTTCGGGCACGCATCGTCACATCTCCGTTCAGCGCCGTGCAGGAACCTCAGACGTCGAGCTCCTCCGCCTCCTCGGCTCTATCCATGATGAACCGGAACCGCGCCCCGGGGTCCTTGCCCATCAATTCGTTGATCACCCGGTCGGTCGTGATCTGGTCGAGGATCTCGACCCTCAGCAGCCGGCGGGTCCTCGGGTTCATGGTCGTTTCCCACAACACCTTCGGCATCATCTCGCCGAGTCCCTTGAACCGGGTGAT
>JANMCN010000298.1:0-6466 GCA_031361295.1 Acidobacteriota bacterium
GGGATCGTAGGGCACGGCTTCAGCCCCGCTTCCGGGCGGCGATGGCCCGCGCGGCGACGCTGGCGCTCGACCAGGCCCACTGAAAATTGAATCCCCCGATCCGTCCGTCCACGTCCAGCATCTCGCCGACGAGGTGCAGACTGGGGCAGCGGCGCGACTCCATGCTTGCCGGGTCGATCTCGTCCAGCGCAACCCCGCCCGCGGTGGCCTCAGCGTAGTTGTATCCGCGGCTGCCGGTCACGGCCAGCGTCCACTCGACGAGCGCATGCGTCAGCCGCCGTCGGTCGGCGCGGGCGAGATGTGCCAGCGGCGTGGTCTCGTCCAGGGCGAGGCGCTGCAGTACGAGGGAGGCGACGGACGCCGGCAGCGCGTCGGAGAGCGCCGTTTGCAGTGAGGCCCGGGGCCGGCCTGCGGCGAGGGCCGTCCACCGCGCGTCGACCTTGTCGAACGTCTCTCCGCCACAGAGGTTGAGCGTCACCCGCACGGCGCGGTGCTCGAGTGCGGCCCTGAGCCAGTGGCGCGACGCATCCAGCACGACAGGGCCGCTCACACCAAAATGGGTCCAGAGCAGAGCGCCGGAGAGCCGATCTGCGACGGCTCCCTCGATCCAGATCGAAAGATCCACGTCGTGCGCCACTCCCTGGACCCTGGCACTGGCGCCAGCGGCGACGTCCAGCGTCAGCGGAGCCAGCGCCGGGGTCGTCGGCACGATGCTGTGACCGAGCCGGCTCGCGATCGCGAGCCCCTTGCCGTCGCTCCCGGTCTTCGGCAGGGACTCGCCGCCGGTCGCCAAGACGACGACGGCCGCTTCGATGACCTCGCACGGCGTGTGCAGGAGAAAGCCGCCCGGGCGCGTCGTGACGTCGGTGACGCGAGTGGACGGCCTCAGCTCGGCGCCACAGGCCTCGAGCTCGCGCAGGAGCGCGTCGAGGACGTCCCGGGAACGATTGCTGTCCGGGAACAGCTTGCCGTGCTCCTCCTGGTGCAGAGGCACGCCCAGCGATTCGAACCACGCCACGGTGTCGGCGACGGAAAGTCCGCGCAGCACGCGGCGAACGATCGTCGCCTTGCCGCCCCAGAAATCCCGGTCGGTGACTGAGGCGTTGGTGACGTTGCACCGCGAACCGCCGCTCACCAGAATCTTGGCGCCTGGCTTCGCGGCTCCATCCAGGAGCGTGACGGAGAGAGACGGGTCGAGGCGGCGGAGAAAGATTCCCGTCGCAAGTCCGGCCGCGCCGGCGCCCACGATCGCGACCTGCGTGCTGGCGGACGGCGCCCCGGGCGGACGGTTCAGCCGCGCCCGTCCTGGGTGGCGGGGCCCCACCACCCTTCGTCCGCGAACCGCTTGTGCAGCTCGACCCAGCGATCGTGCACCTCGTCCGACGTCGCGAACGCTTCCAGGCGCTGCGCGCCACCCGGTTCGGTGATCACGATCTGGTAACCCGGGCCGTCCGGCGCGGAACGAACTTCGCACTGCACGGTCTCGGTTCCGCGCTGGAAGAAGTAGAACATCGTCCTATCCCCGGTCGCGGCGGACGGTCGGTCGCAATCCCCGGATTTTGGTGGCGCGGAGTGCGACGATGATCTCGTCGGCCAGGTCTTCCGGCACTTCCACCAGGGAGAACCCGTCGGCGATCTCGATGGCGCCAATCGTTCGCGACTCGACGCCCGCTTCGCCGGTAATCGCACCGACGAGATCGCCAGGGCGCACCCCGGCACGCCGCCCCGCGCCGATGAAGAGGCGTGCGACATTGCCGTCCGGCGCACTCCGTTCGTGCTCCGTGCCGCCCGCGTCGGCACGCACGAGACGGCCCCGGGCCGGCTTCAACGGGCGGGTTCGGGCCGCGGCCCCGGACGGCGGCTGCACGGCCGGAATTTCCCGGTCTTCGCTCCCGCCTCCGCTGGCCGCGTGCGCCAGATGCACGGCCGCCGCGGCAATGTCCACGATGTCGAACTCCTCCGCGAGCGACGCCACGACCACGCGGGTGTGATCCAGATCCCCGGCCAGCAGCCTCTCGCGGAGCGAGGCGCGGGTGATGTCGAGGCGTTTGGCCCTGAGGTCCGCCACGGTCGGCACCGTCGCGACGTCGATCTTCTGCTTCGTGAAGTTTTCGATCGTGCGCAGGAGACGGTGCTCGCGCGGTTCGGCCAGCGTGATCGCCGTGCCGCCGCGGCCCGCGCGACCGGTCCGACCGATGCGGTGCACGTACGCTTCGGCGGCTGCCGGCACGTCGTAATTGACGACGTGCGAGAGGCGTTCGATGTCGAGCCCCCGCGCGGCCACGTCCGTCGCGACCAGCAGATCCGCCGAGCCGTCGCGAAACCGTCCCATCACGCGGTCGCGCAGGCGCTGCTCCATCCCGCCGTGGAGCGCCTCGGCCTGGTGGCCGTGGGCGTTGAGCATCTCGACGAGCGTGTCCACTTCGAGCCGGGTCCGGCAGAAGACCAGGGCCGACGCCGGGTTCTCCATCTCCAGCACCCGCTCGAGCGCCGCCGGTTTGTGCGCGCGTGCCACGATGTACGCGACCTGGCGCACGCGCGGGAGCTTGCCCGCCGTGGCCTTCTCGCGCTCAATCGTGACGCGCGCCGGGTTTTGGAGATGACGGCCGGCTATCGCCAGAATCCTCGACGGCATCGTGGCCGAGAACAGCGCCGTCTGACGCGTGCGTGGCGTCGCTTCGAGAATCGCGTCCAGGTCTTCGGCAAAGCCCATGTCGAGCATCTCGTCCGCCTCGTCCAGGATGAGGACGGCCAGATGCTCGAGCTTCAGCGTGCCGCGGCGAATGTGATCGAGCGCGCGCCCGGGCGTCGCGACAACGACCGCGGGGCCACGCTCGAGCCCCTTGATCTGCTGGTGCATCGGCGCGCCGCCGTAGAGCGGCAGGACTGAGAGGCCCGCGCCGCGCGCGTATTTGTGGATGGCCTCGGCGACCTGCATCGCGAGCTCGCGCGTGGGCACGAGCACCAGCCCGCCGAGCGGAGCCGGCCGCTTCTTCGACTCCACCGCGCGGATCCGCTGGAGCATCGGCAGCGCGAACGCGGCGGTCTTGCCCGTGCCGGTCGCGGCCTGCCCGAGCACATCACGTCCTTCGAGGAGCAGCGGAATCGTCTCGCGCTGCACGGGCGTGGGCTCTTCGTAGCCGAGCGCCGTGGTCGCCGCCACGATGTCCTCGGCGAGGCCGAGCGACGCGAAACCGGGTGTGACGGTGGAGTCTTTTGTGATCGATGGCATCAGTGGCTTATCAGTGACGTGCTACGCGAGCGTGGCCGTGTACTCTTCGTACGTTCCCTTGAAATCCGTGATCGCGCCTTCGTTGAAGTGCCAGACGCGGCTCCCGACTTCCTCCATCAGGTCCTGGTCGTGCGTGACGAGGAGCACGGTACCCTCGAACTTCTGCAGCGCCACGTTCAGCGCGTTGATCGACTCGAGATCCAGGTGGTTCGTGGGCTCGTCGAGGACGAGGACGTTGGGCTTCTGCAGCATGATGCGGCAGAAGAGCAGCCGGGCCGTCTCGCCCCCTGACAACGCGTCCGTCATCTTCAGCCCTTCTTCGCCGCTGAAGAGCATCTGGCCGAGCAGTCCGTGGATGTCCTGCCGTGACGCGTCGGGATCGAACTGGTGGAGCCACTCGACGGCGGTCTTTCCCTTTTCGATCACGCCGGTCTGGTCCTGCGCGAAATAGCCGATCGAGACTTCGTGCCCCCATCGCACCGTGCCGCTGTCGAGATCGGCCGGGGACGGGGGCAGATTCGGAGAGTCGGCCAGCAGCGCGCGCAGCAGCGTCGTCTTGCCGAGCCCGTTGCGGCCGACGAGCACGATTTTCTCGCCGCGGTTCACGACCGCGCTGAAGTTCGACACGACCCGCATCCCGTCGTACGCCTTGCTGACGCCCTTGATCTCGATGGCCGTGCGTCCGGACGGCCGGTTCATCGGGAACTTGATATAGGGCCGCTGGATGTTCGAGCGTGCGAGCGCGGTCGTCTCCAGGCGTTCGACTTCCTTGCGCCGGGACGTGACCTGGCTCGCGCGCGTGCCCGCGCCGAAGCGCGCGATGAAGTCGTTCAGCTGCGCGATCTTCTTCTCGCGCTGGGCGTTGTCGGCCTCGATCCGCGAGCGAATTTGCGTCTTGGCGACGACCATGTCGTCGTAGCCGCCCGTGTAGGTGATGATCGTCTGGTAGTCGATGTCGGCGATGTGCGTGCAGACGGAGTTCAGAAAGTGGCGGTCGTGCGAGATGACGATCAGCGTGCCCGAATACCGGACGAGGAACTCGCGGAGCCAGTGGATCGAGTCGAGGTCCAGGTGGTTCGTCGGCTCGTCGAGCAGCAGCGCCTGCGGCCCCCCGAAGAGCGCCTGCGCGAGGAGCACGCGCACCTTCTGCCCGCCCTGCATCTCGCCCATCGTCCGTTCGTGGAGCTCGTCGGGGATGTCGAGTCCCTGGAGCAGGATCGCCGCGTCGCTCTCCGCCGTGTAGCCGTCCTCTTCGCCGACAATGCCTTCGAGCTCGCCGAGCCGCATCCCGTCGTCGTGCGTCATATCCGGCTTGGCGTACAGCTGCTCGCGCTCTTCGAGCGCGGCCCACAGCCTCGCGTTGCCCATGATCACGGCGTCGATGACGCGAAAGCGGTCGAACGCGAACTGATCCTGGCGGAGCACGCCGAGCTTCGCCGGGCGGACGACCGTCCCCTGCTGCGGCGTGAGCTCGCCCGTCAGCAGCTTCATGAACGTGGACTTGCCCGCCCCGTTCGGCCCGGTCAGGCCGTACCTCCGGCCTGCCGAAAACGTGGTGGTCACGTCGTCGAAAAGGATTTTCGACCCGTACCGCATCGAGACGCCGTGGACTGAAATCATGAGTGATCCTGAGGGGTTCCGGCCCTTCGCCCGTCAGCGGAGCGCCACGCGCCAGGGTGGCGTGCATTCGACCGGAGGGAAACAGCTATTGTAACGCGAAACGGGCCCCGGTGGCTCGACGGTTGTGCGCCGGCGCCCACAGGCCGGGGACCGGCGGCCGTCAGTGCGGCTGGTCGCGCCCCGTCAGGGTGTCGAGGAACTTGACGAGCGTGTCGAAGCCTTCCGGCTTGTTGAAGACGAAGGCGCGATGACGCCGGACGAGGACCTGTTCGGCCTCCGACAGAATCCCGCCGGTGAAGATCAGGATCGGCGCGTCGTTGAATTCCGCGCGTGCGCGGATCGTGTGCAGGAGATCCAGGCCGCTCTCGCCGGCCTGCAGCCCGACGTCGAGAATCAGCGCGACGACGGGCACGGTGAGCAGTAGTGCGCGCGCTTCGTCGAGAGTGGCCGCCGTCACGGCCGCATACCCATACGCCCGCAACAGCCTCTCCATCGTGGCGCGGACGCCAGGATCGTCGTCCATGACGAGGACCGTCGGGATGGCAGCCATGGAATGCGGGAACCTGACGTCAAACGCCCGCGCGAAGAATGGGCATCACTGCACGTCCAGGAGCTCGACGTCGAAGACGAGCGTGGCGTTGCCGGGGATGGGACCGTTCCCCGATGCCCCGTAGCCCAGCGACGGCGGAATCACGAGGCGGCGCAGTCCACCCGTTTTCATGCCGACGAACCCCTGGTCCCATCCCTTGATCACCTGGCCGGCCCCCAGCGTAAAGCTGAACGGACTCTTGCCGACGCTGGTATCGAACTGCGATCCCTTCTGCTCGGGCTTCGTCGCGTCGTACAGCCAGCCGGTGTAATTGACGGTGATCCGCCTGCCGTTGGCGGCATCCGCGCCAGTGCCGGTCCGGACATCCGTCTGGCTGAACGGAACGTTCACCGTCGGAGACGTCGGCGAGCTCCTTCCGCACGCGGTGGCCGTGAGGGCGACGCACACAACCAGCCACACATCGAAGCGGCGCACGCCTGGGGAAGTCATGGGTACCATCATCCAACGGGGGCCGGCCCACGTGCAACATCCAACACGTGCAAGGTGCAACGACCGACACGTGCAAGGTGCAACGTGCAACGTCCAACACGTGCAACGTGCAACGTGCGACGGCGCTAGGCGGCCTCGAGCGTCTGTCGTCCCGGACGCGCGATGAAGTAGGACCCGACCACCAGCGCGCCCGCGAGAAGCTGCGCGGCGAGTGTCTCGACGGTCGGGAAGACGGCGAACCAGAGCCCCATCCAGTCGGGGATGATTCGCTGCAGGTGCACGACCGGGGTCGTGGGGAGCCAGCGCGCAAGCTGCATCTCCTGGACCTGCTCGCCGACCATGACGAGCAGGACGAGGCCGAGCATGATGCCGGTGAACACGAGCATGCGCCGATACGGCAGGCGGCGGTGCGCGACGAAGGTGAGTACGCCGACCACGCTCGTGAGGGCGAGGCCGGTGAGCACGCCGTACAGGACCGGGGTGTTTCCGAGCTTGAGCCGGTAACTCTGAAGGAAGAGGACGATTTCAAATCCCTCGCGGTAGAGAGACGAGAACCCGAGGAGGGCAAGGCCGCA
>JANMCN010000023.1:0-2960 GCA_031361295.1 Acidobacteriota bacterium
GAGCGCGCCGAAGAGGCCTGCCAGGCGTTCTGCCCCGGCGTACGGCGCTGATCACCTTCAAACGCTCCAACGAAACACCTTTCGATATTTCTGGGAGGAAACGAACCCCGAGAACGGGCTGATTGCGGACAACACCTCAGCCGGCGACATCCCTGCCAGCATTGCTGGTGTGGGATTTGCTCTTGCCAGCTATCCCGTCGCGGCTGAGCGCTCGTTCGTGCGCCGGGCACAGGCGGTCGAGCGGACGCTGGCCACGTTGCGCTTCTTGTGGAACGCTCCGCAAGGTCCGATGGCGGACGCGACCGGTCATCAGGGTTTCTTTTACCATTTCCTCGATGTCGCGACTGGCCGGCGCGCGTGGCGCTGTGAGCTGTCGACGATCGATACGACCTTCCTGGTCGCTGGCGCGTTAACCGCTGCCGCCTACTTCGATCGTGCAACCGACGATGAGCGTGAGGTGCGGAGGCTTGCCGACTCATTGTACCGGCGTGTGGATTGGCGATGGGCGCAGAACGGTGACGCGACCGTTTCACATGGATGGAAGCCAGAAAGCGGCTTCTTGCGAGCTCGCTGGCAGGGATATAACGAGGCGCTGATTCTGTATGTGCTCGGTCTTGGCTCGCCGAGCCATCCCTTGCCCGAGAAAAGCTATCTCGCCTGGACGTCGACCTATCGCTGGAAGAAGCTGTACGGCCACGAATTTCTCTACGGCGCGCCGCTGTTCATGCATCAGCTCTCCCACCTGTGGATTGACTTCCGCGGCATCCAGGATGCCTTCATGCGCCGGCAGGCGATTGATTACTTTGAGAACAGCCGTCGCGCAACCTATGTGAACCAACAGTACGCCATTCGGAATCCCAAGGCCTTTCGTGGCTATGGTCAGTACGCCTGGGGCATTACGGCGAGCAACGGCCCGGGTCCGGCGACGCGCAGCGTCAAAGGAGTCACACGGCGCTTTCTCGGATATGTGGCGCGAGGCGTACCGTCTGGTCCCGATGATGGCACGCTGGCTCCCTGGGCGGTCGTCGCGTCGCTGCCGTTCGCTCCTGAGATCGTATTACCTACCCTTTTGCACTGTTCCGTGACGTATCCGAAAATGGAAAGCGAGTACGGGCTGGTCTGCAGCTTCAATCCAACGTTTCCGAATCGCGGTTCAGGGGGCTCCGGCTGGATCTCGCAAAACCACTTCGCCCTCGATCAGGGCCCGGTCATCCTGATGATTGAAAACTACGTTTCAGGGTTGATCTGGCGACTCATGCGGAGCTGTCCATACGTCGTCGTCGGCCTGCGTCGCGCGGGCTTCAGTGGCAGCTGGTTGACTCAACGGAAACCGAACCCCTCCTAGTTCTAGACCTCGGTGGACGGGTCAAAACCGGCATTTCGTCGACGGGCAAAACCGGACATTCCTGACCGGTGACCGAGACGTATGAGTTCTACTTCGTCGGCTCTTCAGTGCGCAAGTCAGTGTGAATCTTCATGCGCCAGCTCCGAGGGCATTTCAAGACGTGGGGGTAGTGGAGCAGCCGATCGAGGAGCGCGGTGACGGCGGCCGTGTCGCTGAGCAGCTTGCCCCAGTCATCGACGAGCCGGTTCGATGTCAAGAGCGTGGAGGCCCGTTCATAGCGCCGCATGATCACCTCCAGGAGGTCCTCGGCGGCGGTGTGCGGGAGCTTGCGCAGGCCGAGGTCGCCGATGATGAGCAGAGGGACCGCCGTCAGCTCGACGAACCCCGGGCGGCGCTCACCCTCGATCCCCAGACGGAGACCGGGCGATGCGTGGCGCAACTCCAGACCCTCCAGGGCATAGGCTCCATCGGCGCGTGGTCGTTGACCACGGAGATTTTTGGATGGCGACAGATTCGCAATGGCCGAGAGCTGGGCGCGTTGGTCGGTTTGGTGCCGGCGCCCTACCAGAGCGGAGCCACGTCCCACGATCAAGGCATCACGCGCGCGGGCAACCGACACGTCCGCCGGATGATCGTTCAGCTGGCGTGGAGCTGGCTCCGCTACCAGCCTACGAGTGCGCTGAGTCGTTGGTATCGCGAGCGCTTCAGTCACGGCCGGCGATTGCGGCGGATCGGGATCGTCGCGCTCGCTCGCAAATTGCTGATTGCGCTGTGGCGCTACGTCGAGACGGGCCACGTACCCGAGGGCGCGATCCTGAAATCACTCGCGGCGTAAACGGGCGCGACGCGCGCAGAGCTGGCGCGGGTGCCCGCGTATCCGCCGGGTTTCTCAGGAAACCGGCCGAAAGAAGGGGCACCCGCTTCCAGGCTTCACGTATGAAGTCTCTGGTGATCGGTGCGCTGCACCGGCACGGATAGGAGGTGCGTGGGAGCCATGCTCCTACGACCACGAAGCCACCAGCTCCGACGGTTAGAACGGCAATCTTGACGGCGGCGATCGTGACCCGGCCGCCTGCGCGGGCCCTGCTGTTGGGGAGGGCCTGCTCGGCGGCCTCGATGATGGCGTGTGTGTGACAGAACAGAAACAGCAGGGAGCTTGACGTCTACCCGCCTCATAGGAGGCGGATACGATGGCCAGAATGGGATCTGACAAGTTGGGACGTCGGGAACGGCGGCAGTTCAGTGACAAGTTCCGAGCGGGTGCCGTTCGATCGAAAAAGGCAACGTCCTTTAAGGACGTCCGCAGGAAAATGGCTCGCCGCACTGGACGATTTCCGCAACTGGCTCATCCATGAAGCCGCGTAAAATCCGTTCCAATCCCACTCTTCCGGGTGTTAGGGACGTAATTCGCAACTGGCTGGTCACGGCTGCATGCAAGGGTGGCATCTCTCGAGGCTGCCTGGGTCAGGAGCTTACTGCGGTGAAGCTCAGGAAGCTGTCCAAAGTTTGTACAAAAACATCGGACAGCCTCTGAACTCCTGTGCTGAACGGTCCTCGTCCTATCGCGTTGCCAGGGCTACGCTGTGTGCGGCCTTCGTGATGATGGCTGCGACGG
>JANMCN010000100.1:0-8961 GCA_031361295.1 Acidobacteriota bacterium
TCCTGCCGGGCCCGGACCGCCCGGTCCGGCGGGACCGCCGAAGCCGCCACGGCCGCGGCCTGCGGCGGCGGCCGCGGCCTGGGCCGGCGTCATCTCGATCGACAGGGGCGGAGTGCGCGATGGCTTCGCGTGGCCGTTGTGACACGACGCGCAGCTCAGGCGGTCCTTGCCGTCGAAGAACTTGGTGTTCACGTCCGCGACCATCTTCATCATGTCGCGCGCGATCTTTTTCGTTTCCTTGTCATCGAGGTCGTTCTGCCCCTGCACGTGGCAGTAGTTGCACTGCACGCCGAGCGACGCTGCGATGTACTGCATCGTCAGGGGCAGCTGTTCCGGCGGCACGTCCTTGAGGACCTGGAGGTTTTTCGGCGGGCCGCCTCGCCCACCACCTCCGCCCGGCTGAGGTAACACCGGTGCGGCGGGGGGCTGCTGTGCCCGGAGACTGGACCGTCCCGCGAGTGAGATCAGCAGCGAGAGCGTCATGGCCGCCGTCACGGCGCGGCCCGGGGTTCGTCGAATCACCGGGTATTCTCCTTCACGTGGTCGGATTGCCGTTGCCGGATCGCGGTTAGTGCGGATACGCCGCGGCAGGTCAGGACGTTACAGGGACGGCGAGAATCCGTCGGGTCGGCCGACTCGACGCCACACGCGCGTTTGTCTATAATCGGAGTTTCCAGTTCGATATCTCCCCTTCTTGTGCGGAAGTGGCGGAACTGGCAGACGCGCAAGCCTCAGGAGCTTGTTACCGCAAGGTAGTGGAGGTTCAAATCCTCTCTTCCGCACCATATCTAAATATCTGAAAACAAATTGTTTACTAGCGCATACGCCCGCGTACTCAAATTGGCTCTAGGCCGCGGTACCATCGGCCTTGCTTACCGTGTACCGGAGGCACTCTGCGGATTGCGACATTTTGCGAAAACCGCGCAATGCACCCGGCGCGCGCACGCAACTGCAAGGACCGCTGTCCGCTCTGGGTCCAAGACTCTCTGCGTGGCGAGTACACCCGCAAAGCGCTGAACGTTACGTCCGGGGAGGCGGCATCGGAACGGGTGCGGTCGTGGGAAACGTCTGGAGAGATCGGCGTTGCGCGGGCTCTGATCCCGACGATCAAGGAGGGAGTGAAGTTTATCGGTGACGAAGAGGTTCAAAATCTGAGTTGCTCAAGAAGATGCGGGATGCGCTCGAACGATTGTTTCTGACGTTCTGCGCCGGCAAACGTTATGGCCTACTGAAGCAACTCCGAGTCGGTGAAATCCGCGAGTTCCGAAATGAGCTCGTCCGACGCATGTCGCGAGCTCAGCGCGGACACGTCTGGAGTATCGGCGCTCCTTCTCACGCTTCTGCCAGAGTTCCGGCTGGATCGCTGCGAACCCCGGCATTTCCGTGAAGCCCCCGCGCTCCGACAGTTCTCCAACACTGCCCTTCGATGAAGCGGAGATAGAAAAGTGCTCGCGGCCGCTGACACTTTTACGGTCAAGGGCAACTTTGGTTCGGGTACCCGGGGACTTCGTCCCCGGACCCTTACACACTCTCTCGCGGGAACAACGTCGCCCCGCTCCGTTATCACGCGACTCGGAACAAATCCCGTCCCGTCCACGCTCACCATTGGGATCACATCGCCAATGCGGCCAACCCCGTTTACCTGGACCATGCCGGCCGGTCGCATCCTTGAGAAGGTCCGGAAGTGCCCAGCTATTTCGGAATCACTGGCACCAGCAGGTCGAACCCGGAGAACCGAGAACCCGAAGGACCGGAGAACCCGTCCCGCTACGACTCCCGCAACGTCACCATCGGATCGACTCGCGTCGCGCGCTGCGCCGGGACGTAGCACGCGATGAAGGCGATGACGGCGATGAACACCGCCACGCCCGTCAACGTCGCCGGATCCGTCGGCTTGACGTCGAACAGCTGCGCCTGCAGCAGCCGCGTGAGGCCGAACGACGCGGCGAGGCCGGTGACGAGCCCGATGATCGTCAGCCGCAGCCCCTGCGCCAGGATCATCCCGAGCACGCTGCCGCGCGTCGCGCCGAGCGCCATGTGGATCCCGATCTCCTTCGTCCGCTCGCTGACCGAGTACGACAGGATGCCGTAGGTCCCGATCGCAGCAAGCGCCAGCGCGAGGCCGGCGAAGATCGCCAGCAGCTCCGCGAGGAAACGCGGCCGCGCCGCCGCGTCAGCGAACACCTGGTCCATCGTCCGCATCTTCACAATCGGTAGCGACGGATCCTGCGCCCGGACCGCCTGCTGGATCTGCCGCGCCAGAGCGTCCCCGGGGATGGCGGAGCGGACGACGAGGTTCATGCTCGACGGCGAGAAGCCCGTCAAGCGCGGGCCCTGCTCGCTGAGGAAGTACAGCTCGGTCCCGGTCTTGCTCGCCATCCCGCCCTGTTTCACGTCGCGGACGACGCCGACGATCGTGAACGGCGTCGTATTGTTCGGGGGCCGGCCCGTGAAGACATCGACCCGCTGGCCGATCGCCTCGAGCTTGCGGAAGGTGAAGAAGGTCTTCTCGAGCGTTTCGTTGACCAGCATGACCGGCGCGCCGCTGACGTCGGCTGGATCGAAGCCGCGCCCCTTCACGACCGGGATCCCCATCGTCTTCAGGTAGTCGAGAGTGACTGTCTGGTAGTAGTCGACATTCTCGGCCGGCTGCCCCTGCTGCGGCGTATAGCCCTCGAAGTCGGTGTCGTTCGCGTTGACCGGCCGGTTGGGCGGGAGGCCCGCCATCGCGCCGACGCCCGTCACGCCGGGGACCTCGCGCAGCCGCGCCTGCAGGCGATCGATGAACGCGACGCGATCTTCGCTCTTCCGGTACGCCGCGCCCGGCATGACGACGCCGAAGGTGGTCAGGCGCTCGCGGTTGAACCCGGCGTCGACCGTCATCAGCTTCTGGAAGCTGCGCATCAGCAGTCCCGCGCCGACGACGAGAACGACGGCGAGCGCGACTTCGGCCATGACCAGCCCGCTGCGCACGCGCGTCCGCGCCGCGCCGGCGGTCGCACGCTGCCCGCCTTCCTTCAGCGTCATGTTGACCACCTGCTCGCGCAGGTGCAGCAGCGGCGCCATTCCGAAGATGATGCCGGTGAGGATTGACACCGCGAGCGTGAAGAGCAGGACCTTCCAGTCGAGCGAGACTTCGAGCGCGCGCGGAATGCTGTCGGCATTGGCGGCGAGCAGCCCGCGCACGCCGGCGTAGCCGATCGCAGAGCCGAGCACGCCGCCGACGAGCGACAGCAGCACGCCTTCGGTGAGGAACTGCCTGAGCAGGCGCCAGCGCCCGGCCCCAAGCGCCGCGCGGATGGCGAACTCCTTCTGCCGCGATTCGGCGCGGGCGAGGATCAGGTTCGCCAGGTTGGCGCAGGCGATCAGCAGCACGAAGCCGACGGCCCCCTGCAACACCCACAGCGCCGTCCCGATGCTGCCGACCACGTCGGTCTTCATCGATTGCATCTGCAGCATGTGCCCGCCGAGGCCGTTCGGGCCGGGCGGCGCCGGAGAGTGTTTGTTGCCGCTGAGGTCGCGCCACTGCGCGATCATCGACGTGAGATCCGCCTGCGCCTGCGCCGGCGTCACGTCGTCTTTCAGGCGGCCGATCAGGTACATGAAGTGGCTGCTGCGCTCGTTGGGGAATGTCTTCCGATCGATGGTCAGCGGCAGGATGACCTCGATGCGCTCGTCGTGGATGTCGAACGCCGGCGGCATGATGCCGACGATGCGCGTCGGCGTGCCGTCGATATGAATGACCCGCTCGACGACGTTTTCGTCGCGGCCGAAGTCGCTCTGCCACGTCGTGTAGGAAATGATCCCGACGTCTTCGGCGCCCGGGCGTGCATCGACCTCGTTGAATAGACGGCCGCGCGCCGGCGGCACGCCCAACACATCGAGGAGCTCGGGCGTGACCAGCGCGCTGTTGACGCGGCGCGGCCGCTCGAGGGTACCGAGGTTCACCGAGCCCTCCCGGTAGGCGCCGACAGCCTGGAACGAGCGGTTGCGCTCCTTGAATTCCGCCCACTCGGGCACCGAGACCCAGAACCGGTCGAAACCGAGCCCCGGGAACGTGCTGGTGATGAACAGCAGCCGATCGGATCGCGGGTACGGCAGAGGCTTGAGCAGGACGCCGTTGACCACGCTGAAGATCGCGGTATTGGCGCCGATGCCGAGGGCGAGGGTCAGGATCGTGACCGCGGCGTAACCCGGGCTCTTGGCCAGGGTGCGGAGGGCGTAGCGCATGTTCTGCATCATAATTAGTTCACACACACAACCATTAGACGTTGCCGGCAATCAATGGTTGCGGACATCGTCGTCCGCAAGCCAGTCCGGCGTTCTCGTCGATGCTCCATGCGTGATCGCTGCCCCTGCTTCCGACACTTATTCGCCAGCTGGTCTCATTCGCGGTCGCGGCCAGGGTCTGGTGCGGTTGCGAATGGTTCTCCGGGGTGTCCAATCCCCGTCCACCTGTCCGGCAGCTCGCGGACGGCATCGCGCGCCCACCAGACGCACGGCGCTGACTTTGAACCCGTCGGCGAGCTGGCTGTCCGGTGGTGTATTGTGGGTCCGCTCGAGCGGTCGCGCACGAGGCGTGTACGCGACCCCGTTCGCCGTGTGCCTCAGAGAGAGCCCGAAACTCATGAAGAAAGCCTCCGCACCATCGTTCGCCCGTCACATTGTCAAACTGTTTATCGTGGCGGCGCTGTTGACAGGACTCGTCGCCGCACAAGTCCCCGCCCCTGCACCTGACGCCTCCCCGGTGACCGTCGAGACCAACGTGCGGGTGAAGATGCGCGACGGGGTCTCACTCGTCGCCGACATCTACCGTCCGAAGGCCGACGGCCCCCTTCCGGTGCTGTTGACACGCACGCCGTACAATCGTAAGGACCCCTCGACGGGGATCTTTCTCGCCTCCAATGGTTACGTCGTGATCATGCAGGACACGCGGGGGCGCTTTGATTCCGAAGGCGAGTTTTACCCATTCAGGAATGAAGCGGCCGACGGCTACGACACGATTGAATGGGCCGCGAGCCTGCCCGGCGCGAATGGCAAGGTCGGCATGTTCGGCGGCTCGTATGTGGGTGCTACGCAAATGCTCGCCGCGTCGTCGAACCCGCCCCACCTGGCCGGTGTCTTTCCCTACGTCACCGCGATGGAGTACTACGAGGGCTGGACATACGAAGGCGGCGCGCTCATGCAGTGGTTCACCAGTTCCTGGACATCGGGACTGACGGAAGACACCGTACGCCGGAAGACGGCAGCGCTGAACCGCTCTACGCAGTGGGTCGAACAACTGCCCCCACAGGAGTACCGCCTGTTCGATCTGCCGGCGCCCGGCGAGGTCGCGCCCTATTTTCACGATTGGGTCGAGCACGAGACCAACGACGACTACTGGCGCAACATCAAAGTCTCGGACGCCTACGGCCAGATGAACATCAAAGCGTTGCACGCCGGCGGCTGGCACGACATCTTCAGCGGCGGCTCGATTCGCAACTTCATCCGTCTGCAAAAACAGGCGCCGAGCAAGGACGCGCGTGAAGGGCAGCGCCTGCTGATGGGCCCGTGGGCGCACGCGGCGACGTCGCCGGAAGGCAAGATTGGTGATGTGACGTTTGGCAAGGACGCCGTGCTGGACATGAACGGCACGATCGTGAAGTGGTACGACTACGCCATCAAGGGCAAACAGAATGAATTTGCGACCGCCCCACCGGTCAAGATTTTTGTGATGGGCGACAACGTCTGGCGCGCCGAGAACGAATTTCCGCTGGCTCGCGCGCGCGAGACGCGGTATTACCTGCACGCCACCAAGGGCGCCCAGTCGGCCGCTGGTGATGGCGTGATTTCAACGGCGGCGCCGCAAAACGAAAAACCCGATATCTACGAATATGATCCGGCGAGCCCCGTCCGCACGATTGGCGGGCGGCTCTGTTGCGGAGGCCTGCCGCCGGGACCGTTCGATCAACGGCCGAACGAATCACGCACGGATATGCTCGTCTACTCCACGCCGCCGCTGGCCCGCGATGTCGAGGTGACCGGCTTCATCACCGTCGAACTCTATGCCGCCACATCGGCCGCGGACACCGACTTCACTGCCATGATCGTTGACGTCGATCCGACAGGCTATGCGCGTTACCTGGGCGACGGGATCATTCGCGCGCGCTATCGCAATTCAACGGAAAAAGCGGAGCCGATCGAGCCGGGCAAGACTTACAAGTACACGATCGATCTGTGGGCGACGAGCAATGTCTTCAAGGCCGCGCATCGCATCCGGGTCTACGTCTCCAGCAGCAATTTCCCGCGGTTCAACCGGAATTTGAATACCGGTGAGAGGACGTTTGGCGGAACGCGAATGCTGAAAGCCAGGCAGACGATTTATCATGACGCCGAACATCCGTCGGCGATCGTGCTGCCGATAATTCCCCGCTGAGCGTGTGAGCCCTGGGCGAGCCATCGTTCGATGGAATCCGCTCGAGCGCTGGGCGTCATCGTCATAGCCGCGCTGCTGTCCGGACGACGCTGCCAGCTATCAGCCATCAGGTGTTCAACGCTGAAGTCTGACAGCTGACAACTATCAGCTATGCGCCCACGAATGCCGGTACGTCTGTCAACTCTTCAACGTCTCCGTCGCGGGATCGAACAATATCGGCTTCCGCTGGAAGTACGACTCATTGGCCATGTGGCAGGCGATCGCCGCGTGATGTCCGAAGACGGCGTCCTGGACCACCGGTTGCCGTGACTTTACGGCCTGGAAGAACTTCCACAAGTGAGGCCTGGTGTCGTCGTACGAGTCGGCCCGATAGCTCACACCATCGTGCAGCGGTTCCTCGCCGGGCCGGGGGTCGTGCTCGCGATGCCACGTGTCGATGTAATCCTTACGCATGGCCTGCGGAAAGCTGGCCGTGTAGTAACTGGGGGCAGTATCGACGCCAGCCTGGCTCGTGAACGTCAGGCTGCCTTCCGTGAGCTCGAGGATCCCCTTCGAGCCGAGGAACCGCAGCATTTCCGGCGTCTCCGACGCCAGGTTCAGACGTATATACACGGGGACGTCGCGGTACTCGAAGAGCGACAGGTGCACGTCCGGCATGTTGCGCCCATCCTTGAATCGGCGGATGCCCCCCATTGCCACCACGCGCGTGGGTGCCTCGTTGAGTCCCCAGGTGTACAGCATCCCGGTGATCAGGTGCACCATGAGGTCCCCGGCCACTCCCGTGCCGTACTCCTTCCAGCACCGCCAGCGCGCGAAGATCTTCGGATCGAGTGGGCGCTTCGGAACGTCCCCCTGCCACGTGTCCCAGTCCAGCGTTGCGGCGGAGAGGTCGGTCGGCGGCGGATACACCCACGCCCCGTTGGGACTGTTGCGGCCGAGCGATCCTTCCACGAGTTGAAGATCGCCGAGGACGCCTTTGGCGACCAGTTCCCGTGCCTTCGCGCAAAGGGCGGAGCTCGTTCGTTGCGAGCCGATCTGGACAATCCGCCCGCTCTTCTTCGCCGCGGCGACCATCGCGCGGCCGTCGGCAACGCTGTGCGACATGGGCTTCTCGCAGTAGATGTCCTTGCCGGCGCTCACGGCGTCCACGACGATTTGTCGATGCCAGTGATCGGGCACGGCGGCAACGATGCAGTCGATGCTCTTGTCGTCGAGCAGCTCCTGGTATCGGCGCGTCGTGCGCAGGCTGGCGCCGGCGATTTCACGCGCACGGACATGACGGCCGTCGTAGAGGTCGCACGCGGCTGCGCATTCGACGCCCGGCAGGGTGATGGCCGTGGCGAGGAGGCCGGACCCCTGCATCCCGACGCCGACCATCCCGAAGCGCACGCGGTCGCTGGCGGACACCTGCTGGGGTGCTCCGCCGAGGGACTCCGCCTCGAGGTTGATTCTTTTCACGGCCAGCTATGTGCCGAGAGCAGCGGCGCCCTCCTGTAGAAACTGACGTCGGGAGGAACGGATCTTCATTGACCCTCCTGCATGGGGTAAGAGATACGGCGTTCACGCGCCCGACGGTCTGCGGCAATCGGCCGCGTCCCGACCGCGCAAAAAGGCGAGCGACGCGTCATTGTAACCGTCGCCCAGGCCATCGGATCCGTTCCGCGTGCCATAACTTTACAGATCAGAGTTTCTCCAGGAGTTCGAACTCGCTCTCTGACCCATACGAAGATAGTTGAGCGGTGCTCAAGTGACGCCGGGGGAATCCATACTTATTAGTATGGAGATGACATTCAAGACGCTGCCACCAATGCGGTTGGCCACAGTCCCGCACCGTGGTTCGCACCAGGAAATCGGCCCGGCCTTTCGAAAGCTCGGTGAGATCGCAGGGCCGGCGGGGCTGCTCGCGGGAACGAGCGGCCCCATGATGGGCCTCTACATGGATGATCCGAGGACGACGCCAGTCGGCGAGCTGGGATCCGCCGCGGCGCTTCCGGTTTCGGAAGCGGAAACGCTGCCGGCCGGGGTTGTCGAAGAGCGGCTCGACGGCGGCCGGTTTGCCTGCGTCCTGCACGTCGGACCGTACGAAGGGCTGCGGGCGGCATGGGCCGAGGCCGTCTCAACGTTCCTGTCGAGCGGTCATCAGCGGCGCACGGGCCCGATCCTCGAGCTCTATCTGAACGACCCGATGCAGGTCGGGCCGATGCGCTTCAAACCGAGATCGCGATTCCGATGGAGTAGAGCGCAGGAAGCCACTCGCCGTGTCCAGGCTGATGGACGTGCGGCTGCACCCGTACGTTGTCACTGCCGAACGCGTCGAGGAACACCCCTTCGTCATTCAGGTCGCGTAGTTGGCGCGCAAGTGTCGGGCACATCGGGTCTAGACGGACCCCTTTGGCCCGGGAGGTAAGACCGTTCGAGCTGAACGGGCGCGAAACTGTTCCCGAGACGATTACCGCGAGGCCCGTTCGCTGTACCTGTTTTGTACCTGCTCGCGAGATTTCTATAGGATTTGTTGAATCGATTGGCCGTGTTTGCTCGTAATTCGT
>JANMCN010000117.1:0-11641 GCA_031361295.1 Acidobacteriota bacterium
ACGGACCAGGGTTCGGGTCCCGAGTCCCCGGTCCCGAGCGTAAGTTCGTGTTAGTGTGACCGTTCCAAGGAGACCTGATGCTGTATACGAGACGTGAACTGGGAAAGCTCGCTCTGGCGACGGTGCCGGCTGCAGCCCTCGCCGGAGGCCCGCGCGATGCCTCTGCCGCCACCAAGCCTGACTCCAAGGTGGCAGGCGTGCAGATCGGCCTGAACGTCCCGTATGACTTCGGCAACAACCTGATGAGCGGCGACGAGGTGCTGGACGGATGCGTGAAGCTGGGCGTGAGTGCCGTCGAGCTCAGGTCTCAGCCTGTCGAACTGTTCATGGGCGTGCCGGCGGCGCTGCTCACGCCGCCCGGCCGCGGCACTCCTCCACCCGATCAGGCCGCGGCACGCCAGGGCATGACGGACGATCTGGGAAAATGGCGCGCGTCCGCGCCGATGAGCAGGGCCAGGGACTTCCGCAAGAAGTACGAAGACGCGGGCGTGCTCATTCAGATCGTGAAATTCGATAACATCCTGAACTTCAGCGACACCGTGCTCGATTACGCTTTCGAGCTCGCGAAGACGCTCGGTGCGCGCGCGATCTCCTGCGAGCTTCCCGTGGATAACGTGGAAGCCTCGAAGCGCCTCGGCCAGTTCGCCGACAAACACAAGATCATGATTGGCTTCCACGGCCACACGGCGATGACGCCGGCGATCTGGGAGAAGGCCTTCACCTACGCCAAGTACAACGGCGCCAACCTGGACATCGGTCACTTCGTCGGCGGCAACAAGACCTCGCCGGTGCCCTTCCTCAAACAGCACCACGATCGCATCACCCACGTGCACGTCAAGGACAAGACCCTCGACGACAAGAACGTGCCCTTCGGGAAGGGCGACACCCCGATCAAGGAAGTGCTGCAGGTGATCCGCGACAACAAGTGGGACATCCAGGCCACGATCGAATTCGAGTATTCGGTCCCCCAGGGTTCCAATCGCATGGCCGAAATCGGAAAGTGCGTCCAGTACTGCCGGGAGGCGCTGGCATGAGTGCCAGAGCGGATAGCAGGTTTGAAGGCTGAAGTTTGAAGGCTGAAGTCGAAGTCTGAGAATCTGACTGTTGAAAATCGGAGGTCTGATGACCGAGAGCCAGGTCTGAGATGCGATATTTACCCGCGGCGCTCGGCGCGCTCGTGCTCGTCGGCGCGCATTCCGCCTCCCTGCACGGGCAACAGGCCCCGTTCCGGACCCACACGACGACGTATGCGGCGCCGCGTTATGCGACCGCTGAGGAGTGGGCCGGACGCAGGGCGTCCGTGCGCGAGCATATTCTTGCGTCGGCCGGGCTGCTGCCGATGCCGGCTCGCACTCCGCTGCGTCCTGTTGTCTTCGACGAACTGAAGCGCGACGGCTACACCGTCTCAAAAGTTTTCTTCGAAAGCCTGCCGGGATTCCTGGTGACTGGCAATGTGTACCGCCCGGTCGGCCCCGGCCCGTTTCCCGCGATCCTGTCGCCGCACGGGCACTGGGCTTACGGCAGGCTCGAGAACACGCCGCTGGTCTCCGCGCCAGGCCGCTCGATCAACCTCGCCCGGCAGGGGTTCGTCGTGTTCACCTACGACATGATCGGGTACAACGACAGCCGCCAGCTCCCCCACACATTTGGCGGCCCTCGGGAGAGCCTCTGGGGGCTCAGCCTGGGCGGCCTCCAGCTGTGGAATTCGATCCGATCCGTCGACTTCCTGGAAAGCCTGCCTTACGTCCGGCGTGACGCGATCGGGGCTACCGGCGAATCTGGCGGCGGCACGCAGACATTCCTGCTCGCGGCGGTGGACGACCGCATCGCGGTGGCCGCCCCCGTCAACATGATCTCCCTCCGGATGCAGGGAGGGTGCCTCTGCGAGAACCCGCCGGGGCTGCGGCTCGACACGACCAACGTCGAAATCGCCGCCACGATCGCGCCACGCCCGCTGCTCATGATTTCCGCGACGGGCGACTGGACGGCGCACACGATGGAAGAGGAGTTCCCCGCCGTCCAGAGTCTCTACGCACTTGCGGGCGCGGGCGATCGAGTGCATGCGGTGCGCGTCCAGGCGGAACACAATTACAACCGCGAGTCACGTGAGGCGATGTACGCGTGGATGGCGCGCTGGCTGCAGGGTGCGCCTGCCGATGTGCGCCGACCGGAGATGGCATTCACGCCGGAGGGCCTCGGCGACCTGCTCGTGTTCCATCAGCGGGCGCTGCCCGATGGCGCGCTCAGCGCCGACGCTGTGACCGCGGAATGGCTCGAAAGCGCCACCCGACAGATCCACTCGGCCGGGGCCGAGGTCCTCGGTCGCGCGCTCAGACACGCGCTGGGCTTCGTGGATGCCCCGGGCCCTTTCCCGTCTGGGCCCGCGAGCGCGAGGGGACCGAAGACGGTCCTGTTGAGCGGCCCGGATCCGTCGGTTGAAGCCGCCTTGCGCAAGGCTGGATTCACGGCGCTGCAGATTCCGTTCACCGCATTCGATGCTGCGGCGGCAGCCCGAATCCCGCACTTCGAGACCTACAACCGGACGGCTGCGAGCCAGCGCGTCGCAGACATCGTGGCTGCGCTGCGGGCTCATCCTGGTGCGACGCTCGTCGCCTCAGGCGACGCCGCACTCGCCGGCCTGCTCGCATCCGCGGTGGTGCCTGGTTCCCTCGCCGTGCTCGACGTCGGAAATTTCGACACCTCGAGCGACGCGGATTACGTGGAGCACCTCTACGTGCCAGGGGTTCGGCGAGCCGGCGGGCTCCAGACCGCCGCCGCCGCAGCTGGGCGCTCGGTGCTGATCCACAATGCTGGAGCGCGCTTCGCGCTCGACGGTGTTCGCGTCAGCCATGCCCGCCTTGGCCCTGACGACATCGTGGCCGCGATTCGCACGGGCGCGCGCTCGACGGCGAACACTCCGACTGAGATCCCGAGCGACCTGACGGGCGGCGCCAGGGCCCGGACACAGAAGCGCTGAACTGACACGAGTCCATCATGCACCTCCATATCCATCCCGATCGCCAATCCATGAGCGCGGCGGCGGCCCGTCATGCTGCCGCGAGCATCGCGTCCGCACAAGCCTCCACCGGGACCGCCCGCATCATCGCGGCGACGGGCGCCTCGCAGCTCGAGTTCCTGGCCGCACTGACGGCTCTCCCGGGCATCGACTGGTCGCGCGTCGAAATGTTCCACCTGGACGAGTACGTCGGGCTCTCCGCGAGTCACCCGGCGAGTTTTCGCCGGTACCTCCGCGAACACCTGATCGACAAGACCGGCATGACGGCGATCCACCTGCTCGACGTTGACGCCGACCCGGCACGGGCGTGCCGGGTCGCAGGCGAGGCGATCTCCGCGGCACCGATCGACGTGGCGTTCGTCGGTATCGGCGAAAACGCCCACCTGGCCTTCAACGATCCGCCCGCCGACTTCGACACGACGACCCCTTACATTCTGGTGACCCTCGATGAGGCCTGCCGGCGCCAGCAAGTGGGTGAAGGCTGGTTTGCCGGCATGGACGATGTGCCGAAGACAGCGGTGTCCATGTCGGTGCGGCAGATTCTGAAGGCGCGCGAAGTGCTCGTCATCGTCCCCGATGCTCGAAAGGCTCCGGCGGTGGCGGCCACGCTCGAAGGGGACGTCAGCCCCGCGGTGCCCGCCTCGATCCTGCGCACGCATCCCGATGTGACGTTCTACCTTGACGAACCCGCGGCATCAGGCCTCGACCCGGCGGCGCGAAAGCGGTACGCCCGTTGAACTGCCTATAATGGCGCGTCACTTTTCCCGATTGAGTCGCGGCCCCGCGACAGGAGCGTTCATGCGTTTCGACCCTCGCCCTCTCCTCGACCGACGGGCCCTCGCGGCGGCGCTGCTCGCCGTGGCCGTCGTCGCGCCCGCGCTCATCGCCCAGACCGGCCGGGCCGGTGCCGCCCCGCCGAACACCCTGACTCCGTCCGAGACCGCCGCCGGCTGGACGCTGCTCTTCGACGGCAAGACCACGAACGGGTGGCGCGGGTATCACGCCGCGGCCTTCCCCGCGCAGGGCTGGGTGGTCGCAGACGGCGCCATCACGCGTGTCGGCAAGGGCGAGAAGCCGGGCAGCGGTGGAGACATCATCACGACGGGCGAGTACGCCAACTTCGAGCTCGCGCTCGACTGGAAGCTGTCGCCCGGCGGGAACAGCGGTCTCAAGTACCTGATCACTGAGAGCCCGGACGGAACCGGCCACTCCGGGGTAGGCTACGAGATGCAGATCCTCGACGACGAGCGGCATCCGGACGCAAAAGAGGGCGTCAGTGGGAACCGGAGGGCGGGGTCCCTCTACGATCTCATCCCCCCGACCACCCACCCGGCGCGTCCGATTGGCGAATGGAACCAGGCGCGGCTCGTCGTGCGGGGACGCCACGTCGAGCACTGGCTCAACGGGCAGCGTGTCGTGCAGTTCGACATCGGCAGCCCTGAGATGAAGGCGCTCATCGCGAAAAGCAAATACAAGGACATCAAGGGTTTCGGCGAGGCGACGAGCGGCCATATCCTGCTGCAGGACCATGGCGACGAGGTGTCGTTCCGCAATATCAGGATCCGCCAGCTGCCCGTGAACCCGTAGGCCGGACCGTTCGATGGCGTTCATCCACGACGGGTTCCTTCTCCACAACCGCGCGGCGCGCAGGCTGTACGACACGCACGCCGCCGGGCAGCCCGTGTTCGACTACCACAGCCACCTGCCGCCGGCGGACATCGCCCGGGATCGGACATTCGGAAACCTTTTCGAGATCTGGCTCGAGGGGGATCACTACAAATGGCGGGCGATGCGCGCCAACGGGATCCCGGAGATGTACTGCACGGGGGACGCGAGCCCCTACGAGAAATTCAAGGCCTGGGCCGCCACCGTGCCCCGCTGCCTGCGGAACCCGCTGTATCACTGGACGCACCTGGAGCTGAAGCGATACTTCGATATCGACGACCTGCTCGACGAGTCGTCTGCCGATCGCATCTGGCACCAGGCGAACGAGCGGCTCCAGTCCACGGAGCTCTCGGCGCGCGGCATCCTCGCGAAATTCGGCGTCGAGGTCCTGTGCACGACGGACGACCCTGCGGACGATCTCGCCAGCCATGCGGAGATTCGGGGCGCCGGGCTCGGCACGCGCGTGTACCCCACCTTCCGCCCGGATCGCGCGCTGGACGTCCACCTGCCCGCCGTCTTCAATCCGTGGCTGGACCGGCTCGCGGCCGCATCCGGTGTCGACGTCTCTCGTTTGACGCATCTGCAGGACGCACTCCGCAAGCGGCACGACGACTTTCACGCCGCCGGCGGGCGCCTGTCGGATCACGGCCTGGCGCGATGCCCCGTCGCGCTCGCGAGCGAGTGGGCGGCGGCGGCGACGTTCGACAAGGCACGCGCGGGCCAGGCGGTCAGCCCTGAAGAGCAGGAAGGGTTCGCGGCCTTCATGATGCATTTCTTCGGACGGCTGGACGCCGAGAAAGGGTGGACGAAACAGCTCCACCTCGGCGCCCGGCGCAACGCCAGCACGCGGGGATTCGAATCGTCCGGCCGCGACACGGGCTACGACTCGATTGGCGACTGGCCCCAGGCGGATGCGCTCGCCGTGTTTCTCGATCGCCTCGACCAGGAAAACGCGCTTCCCAAGACGATCGTCTACAACGTCAACCCGGCCGACAATTACGTCATGGCCACGATGATCGGCAACTTCCAGGACGGCAGCGTCCAGGGGAAGATGCAGTTTGGCAGCGGGTGGTGGTTCCTCGATCAGAAGGAGGGGATCGAGTGGCAGATCAACGCCCTGTCCAATGCGGGACTGCTGGCCCACTTCGTCGGGATGATCACCGACTCGCGGTCCTTCATGTCCTTCCCGCGCCACGAATATTTCCGGCGTGTCCTCTGCAATCTCGTCGGACGGGACGTGGAGGCCGGCGAGCTTCCGGACGACCCGGCGCTCGTCGGGCGTCTCATCGAGGATCTCTGCGCGGGGAACGCGAAGCGATACTTCGGCTGGCCGGAGGCGTAGCGCTCAGCTCTCAGGCCTCAGCCTTCAGACTTCGAACTCCAAACGTCAGCCTTCAGACTCCACACGTCAGACTGTCAGAGAACGATCTTCCCTCCCGTTCGACACGACCGGTAAATGGCGTCCACCACTTCGAGAGCCTCGTAGCCGTCTTCGCCAGCGACGCGTGGCCTCCGGCCGGTGCGGATGGCTTCGCCGAAGTCGAGGAACTGCCGTTCGAAGGTGTCGACGGAGATTGCCATGGGGTCCGACGCGCCGGACGACAGGTGCTCCTCGAGCGGTGGCCGGTCTCCCTCGTCGTCCCTTACGTCCCACGCGGTGAGCTTGTCACCGGTGATTACGGCCGTCCCTTTGGTGCCGTGGAACTCGATCCGCTCCGGATAGCCTGGCCAAAAAGCCGTGGAGGCCTGGATCACGCCCGCGGCGCCATTCGCATACCGGAGCACCGCCGAGAGCATGTCTTCGGACTCGATCCTGTGGGCGGCGCCGATGTTCCAGACGGCGAACACCTCCGCGACCGGCCCGGCGAGCCAGCGCAGGATGTCCACCTGGTGGATCGCCTGGTTGATCAGCGCGCCCCCGCCTTCGGTGAGCCAGCTCCCCTTGACCGGGCGTGAGTAGTACTCGTTTGAGCGGTACCACTTCACGTAGGCGTCGCACTGCAGGAGCGTGCCGAGCCGTCCGTCCTTCAACGCGCGCAGCATGAAGTCGCTCGCCACGTCGAACCGATGCTGGCTGACGACGCCGAGCTGGATGCCCGCGGCGCGGGCGGTGTCGATCATCGTTCGCGCCGTCGCGAGGGTGATCGCCATCGGCTTCTGCACCTGGATGTGCTTGCCGTGCGCCGCGCAGGCCTCGAGCGGCTGTAGACGGAAATCCGGAAAGGTGCACACGTCGACGAAGTCCACCTCGGGATGAGCGCACACCTCCTCGTACGAATCGACGAATGCCGCGCCATGCTCGGCTGCGAACCGCCGCCCCGCGTCGGTGTTATGAGTCGTGCAGACGGTGATCGCGTACCCGATATTCTTGTACGCTCTCGCGTGGAGATTCGCGATTGCGCCAAGCCCGATGATGCCTACTCGCATGATTGCTCCAGCTTCTCAGGTGGCAGCTGAAAATCAGTCCTCCGGCAACGGTTTCCCCTTCGTTTCCGGCGCCCAGATCAGCGCGACGGCACCGACGAGATACACCGTGGACATGAGGACGGCGGCGCGGCGGAACGTCATCAACGTGGCCAGCGAGCCGAACAGGATCGGCGCCGGGGCCGCCAGGTAGCGGACGGTGTTGTAGCAGAAGCCCACACCCGTCCCGCGGAGCCGCGTGGGAAAGAGTTCGGGGAAGTAGATCGAGTACCCCGCGAACACGGCGAGCTGGGCAAATCCCATCATCGGCAGCATCCAGTATGCGTCGCTCGCGCTGTGCAGCGACGTGAACACGAACATCGTCACCACCATGCTGAGCATCAGGGCGCCGAGGAACGCGAGCCGCCGGCTGAGAAAGGAGGCGACGATGGTGAACGTCACCATGCCGAAAAATGACCCGACGTCCTGAAAGGCGGTTCCGAGGCCGCGCACGCGGTCCACCGTCTCCTGCGGCGCACCCTTCAGCGCGGTCGAGATCAGTTCGGGCGAGAAAAACCCGATTCCCCACAGCCCGATCATTCCGGACACGCCCAAGAACAGACCGACGATCGTGTTCTTGCGCCATCGGCGATCACGGAAGAGCTCGAGCGGCGAACCGATGTTCTGCTTCTGCAGGGCTCCCGCGGCGGCGGCAGCCCTGGCCTTGAGCCAGGAGTCCGGCTCTTTGAGCGCGAAGATGATCGGCACCACCATCAGCGAGGGCAGGATGCCCACGAAGAACAACACACGCCAGCCGGAAAAATTGCCGACGAAATCCGGCGCGCCTGGGGGGATGACGAGACTGACCAGCGACCCGATGATGTTCCCGAGCGCCGACAGCGCCTGCAGCGACCCGAGCGCCACCGCGCGAAACTGGCCCGGGACACTCTCGGCAACGAGCGTGGTCGCGGCGCCGAACATGCCCCCGATGCCAAGCCCCACCAGGAAGCGGTAGATGGTGAACTCCACCCAGCTGTGCGCAAACCCTGACAGCCCGGTGAAGCCCGAATAGACCAGCAGGGTCGCCACCATCGTCTTGACCCGGCCCATCCGGTCGCTCATCATGCCGAAAATGATGCCGCCCGTCGCCCACCCGAGGATCATCGAGGTCGTCGCGTATCCGATGAGCGTCTTGATGGAGGCGAGCCCCTGCGGGTCGTGCGCGAGCAGCTCCTTCAGGGCCGATTCACGCCCGAGGATGAAGAGGCGCTGATCCATGCAGTCGAACAGCCAGCCGCAGGACGCGATCACGACCACCAGCCAGTGGTACGGCGTCACGCCGTCGAATAGTCCCTGGCGCCCGCCCGGTGTCGACGCTACTGACGGATGCATGAACGACCTTTGGAAAAGGAGCCGGACTCTTGAACCCGACCCGGATTCTACATCGGGTTCCCGGTCCGGTCGGAGTCCGGCGCCTGCGCGCCGCGATTTGGAGGACCGGGCCACGTGCGCCGCTTTGTGCTCCGGCCGGATTTGTGTTTGGATACGTCCGTGAAGAAATCAGAGACCCTGCTGCATCGAAGGCACTTTCTTGCCGCCGGCGGAGCCACGCTTGCGGCCGCAGCCGTGCCGGCCTTCCCTCAGTCCACCGCGAGTACACCCCAGCCACCGCACCCTGCGTCGCCCGCCAAGCCACGTTTCCGAACCGGGCTGGTGGCATATTCGTACCGACTCGCACTCCAGGCCAAGACGATGACGTATGAAGACCTCATACGTATCGCCGTGGACACCGGCACCGACGGCATCGACATGACGGTGTATTGGATGCCCCGCACATCGGACGACTACCTGCTTCCGCTCAGGCGCCTCGCCTATCGCAACCGCGTCGAGATCTACAGCATCGGTACCCGGGTGCGTTTGGCGCAGCCTCCTGGCCCGCTCCAGGACAAGGAGCTGGCGGACCTGCGCAAGTGGGTGGATGTCGCGGAACGACTGGGCGCCACCCACGTCCGGGTGTTCAGCGGATCGAAGCCGGACGGCGCGACGATGGAGCAGGCGATCAGAATGGCCGCGGATACGCTGAAGCGCGGGGCCGAGTATGCCGGAGCGCGCGGCATCATCCTCGGGCTGGAAGACGACGGCGGCCTCACCGAGTACGCCAGAGAGACGATTCAGATCGTCACCCGCGCGGACTCCCCGTGGGCGGGCATGAATCTCGACATCGGCAACTTCCGGCCGCCGGATGTCTACGGCCAGATCGACATGTCGATCCCGTACGCCGTGAGCACGCACGTGAAAACCGAAATGGCGCTGGACGATGGGAAGACACGTGGCCCGTTCGACTGGGACCGCGTCTTCACGATGTTCGCCCGGCAGGGTTTCCGCGGCTACATGGGCCTGGAATACGAGGCCGCGGAGGATCCGCTGGTGGCCGTCCCGGGATATCTCAAGACGCTGAAAACACTGGCCGTGAAGTATTCGGGCTGACCGAACCCGGAACCCCGAGTCTATGCGCTGACCAGTTCGCGCAGCTTCCGTCCGCACTCGATGCTGGCCTGGAGCCGGTCCCCGTCCGCGCCCCGCCAGTGGGTCTCGAGGCTGATCGCGCCCTGGTAATGGTCGCGCGCGAGCGCGGCCACCTGGCCGGTCCAGTCGATGCTCATCTCGCCCAAGGGTCCCCAGACCGGCTTGAGGCCCGACATCACGCAGTCCTTGGCGTGCACGTGAACGAGGCGGCTGACCGGCAGCACGGCGTAGCCTGCCGGATACGGCGTCTCGCCGAGAATGAAGGCGTTTGCCGGGTCCCAGATCAGCTTCAACGCCGGGTGCTCGACGGCCGCGAGCATCCGGGCGGCTTCCGCCCCTGTGCCGACGTTGCACGCGTGCTCGTTCTCGAGGCCGATGACAACGCCGCGTTCCAGGGCCTGGTCCGCCAGCTGGCGCAGCGCCTCCGCGATGCGGTCGTACCCGCGCGCCGGATCGATGGTCCGCCAGTACGAGAACACGCGAATGATGCCCGCGCCGGCTCTCTCCGCGATTTCGAATGCGCGGCGCGTCAGCCTGGGCTGATCCGCGAACGTGTACGTCGAGCCGAACACGTCCTGCTGGAAGCGATCGTCGAGCGGCGGCGCATCGGGCAGAACGCATTTGAGCAGCGGTGACGCGATGCTGAGCACCCGCATCCCGTGCGCTTCAACCCGGGCCCGGGCCCATTCGACCTCATCGTCGGTGAGATCGATGACGTTCTTGCCGGAGACGACGCGCAGCTCGGCCCCGGTCATCCCGCAGTGGGCCATCGCATTCAGCGCGACGTCCAGATCGTCGGTCGCGAATTCGTCCGTGATGGCGGCAATCGGAAATCGCAACATGGCGTGTCGTTACCCGGTGACGCCGGCCTCGACGTAGGACTCCGTCGGCGGGCAGGCGCACATGAGGTTGCGGTCGCCGTGAGGGTTGTCGATCCGTCCGACGGACGGCCAGAACTTGTTCGCGCGAACGAAAGGCAGCGGATACGCGGCCTGTTCCCGCGAATAGGGGTGGGTCCACACATCCGCCGTGAGCTCGTCGGCGGTATGGGGCGCGTTCTTCAGCACGTTGTCCTTCGGGTCGGCCGCGCCGGTGACCACCGCCTCGATCTCCTTGCGGATGGCGATCAGTGCGTCGCTGAAGCGATCGAGCTCGTCCTGCGATTCACTCTCCGTCGGCTCGATCATCATCGTGCCGGCGACGGGAAAGGACACCGTCGGCGCGTGGAAGCCGTAGTCCATCAAACGCTTCGCGACGTCCTGCTCGTCCACCGGCGGCCCAGTGCCGTGCTTGAACGGACGCAAATCGAAGATCATCTCGTGCGCGACGCGCCCGTTGTGGTTCGAATACAGGACGTCGTAATGCCCCTGGAGGCGCGCCTTCAGGTAGTTCGCGTTCAGGATGGCGTAGCGCGTGGCATCGGTCACGCCCTGCGCCCCCAGCATCCGGATGTAGCCGTAGGAGATCAGCAGGATGCTGGAGCTTCCCCACGGACCCGCCGAAATCGCGGGAATCCCGCTGGCGCCGCCGGTCTTGATGACGGGGTGCCCGGGGAGATACGGCGCCAGATGCGCCGCGACGGCAATCGGGCCCATGCCCGGGCCGCCGCCGCCGTGAGGAATGGCGAACGTCTTGTGCAGGTTCAGGTGGCAGACGTCTGCGCCGATCGCCGCGGGGCTCGTGAGCCCGACCTGGGCGTTCATGTTCGCGCCGTCCATGTACACCTGTCCCCCATGCTCGTGCACGATCGCGCAGATGTCCTTGATCGCTTCCTCGAACACGCCGAATGTCGACGGATACGTCACCATGAGCGCCGCCAGCGCATCGCGGTGCTCCTGCGCCTTCGCGCGCAGGTCGTCGAGGACGATGTAGCCGTTGGCGTCGCACGCGACGACAACGACCCTGAGACCCGCCATGGACGCGCTCGCCGGGTTCGTGCCGTGCGCGCTGGCCGGGATCAGGACGACGTTCCGCGCGGCCTGTCCACGATCGCGGTGATACGCGCGGATCACCATCAAGCCGGCGAACTCC
>JANMCN010000128.1:0-3610 GCA_031361295.1 Acidobacteriota bacterium
CGCGTCGATCTGCTTGAGCTGTTCGAACGTCATGCCGAGCTTGTAGTACGCCACGGGCACGCTGTCCGCCTGGGGATAATTCGTGATCACCTTCTGGAACGCGGTGGCGGCATCGGCGTACTGCCCCGCGCCGTACAGCGACTGCCCGATATTCAACTGCGCGTCATCGGCCTTGTCGTGACGGGGGAAGCTGTTGATGAACTGCGTGAACCCGATAATCGCGATGTCGTAGTGGCCGGCGGTGTAATCGCTGTATGCGTTGTCGAACATTTTCTGCGGAGAGATGAGGGGGGCCTGGCCGCCCGGCGCCGTGGCGCCGGGGGCTCCGGTGGTGCCGTTTGGCGCGCCGGCGCTCTCGCCGGGGTTGGCGGGAGGGGAGTCCGGTCCCGGGCTCGGCGAGGCGCCGGTCGCCGGCATCGACGAGACCGCCTGCCGGACGGCTTCGAGCTCCTGGCTGACGGTCGAGAGCCGCACGTTCGTGTCGTCGGCCTTCTCGCGCAGGATCCGCACGCCTTCGGCGACGTTGTCGATGAGCAGCTTGTTGTCGGCCGCCGCCTTCCGGGTCGACGCGGCCTGATCGTCGACTTTTCCGGTGATGGCCTTCAAGGTGTCGGCGAGCCCGCCGAGCACCTGCTGGAGCTGCTGCTGCTGTTCCTGCAGCATCCGGATCTCGGCCATGAGCTGCTGGTGCGCCTTGTCGGCCGCCGCCGCGGGCACGGCCGCGCCCATCAGCACGACGAACCCCACTGCCGCCATCGACGGCCATGCCCTTCGTGTCATCGTCTTTCCTTCGTGACTGAGGTCCACACGATCACCCGCGTGCCCCGAACCGTCGACCCGGAACTCGAGCCCGGAACCCCGGACCCGGAACCCGTACTTACTTGCTCGTCACGACAAAATGCGCTCGCCGGTTTTTCGACCAGGAGCCCTCATCGTGTCCCGGCTCGAACGGGAACTCCTTCCCGTAGCTGACCGTGCGCAGGCGATCAGCCGGAATCCCCAGCGACACGAGGTAATTCCGTGCGGCGAGCGCCCGCCGCTCGCCGAGCGCCAGGTTGTATTCCGCCGTGCCGCGCTCGTCGGAGTGCCCTTCGATCGTCACGATCCACGTCGGATACTTCTTCATCAGCGCCGCATTGGTATTGAGGGCCTGCTGGCCGGCTTCGTCGATCGTATCCTGATCGTACCCGTAGAAGACCGGCTGAAACGGCGAATTGCGGTTCAGCGTGTCGATGTCCGACGCCGACAGCGTGTCGGACGTGATGGGTTCGGCTGGAACCGGCTGGGGCTCCTGCACCGGTTCGGGCGGCGCCGGGGGACGCGCAGCCGTCGTGGGCCCGCTCGCGGCCGGCGGGGGCATCGTCGGCCGTGCGACGGGGGGCTTCTTCTTGGCGCACGCCCCAGCGACGAGGAGCGCGAGGAGCGCAATCACTACAAGTTGGCGTCTATACATCATCGTCTCAGCTCTCCCGACTTCGTACCGTGGAACCGTGAATCCGGTTCTCATTTTTCCTTACTGCGACCAGTTCGGGTACCGGTTCATCCCCAGCTTCGTGACCTGGTGCAGGTTCTTCCCGTCGCGATCGATGATGAAGATCTGCTCCTTGCCGGCGCGCGTGGACGTGAACGCGATGTGGCGGCCGTTCGGCGAAAAAGCCGGGCTCTCGTTGCTGCCGATGCCGTCCGTGATGGTCTTGGTGCCGCGGTTCGCGAAATCGAAAACCTTGATGTCGAAACCGGCCCCCGTGCGGGAGGCGTATGCGATCTCGTTGAAGGGCGAGGGGGACCAGGTCGGGCGATCGCACCAGGACTCGCTCGTGATCTTCCGGGGCTCCGAACCGTCGGCGTTCATGATCCAGATTTGGGGGGAGCCCGTCCGGTTCGACGTCCACGCGATCTGGTTTCCCGTGGGAGACCAGGTCGGCGTCACGTCCACCTCGGGATGATTGGTCAGCCGGCGCAGGCCGCTGCCGTCGCGGTTGATCACGTAGATCTCCGGGTTGCCGTCGCGGTTGCTCGTGAACGCGAGCTTCGACCCGTCCGGGGACCACGCGGGCAGGTAATTCTGCTTGTCCGACGTCCCCGCCGCGGGCTTCGTGTACGCGCGCGCCTCGTAGACGTACTGCACGATGATGTCCTGGAACCCGGTCCGGTACGACGTATAGGCGATCGACTTCCGATCCGGCGACCAGGCCGGCGTGATGTCGAGCGACCGCGTGACCGACACGCGCACCTGGCTCGCGCCGTCGTAGTCGGACATATAGATGTTCGAGATGCCGCGATCCGCGACGGGGCCCTTCATCCGTTCCCCGTCCCGGTCCGAGGTGAAGGCCAGCTTCGTCCGCGCCACGCCTCGAAGCGCGCGCTGCTGCTGGTGAATCTCGTCGGACGCGGTGTGGGCGTAGAGCCGCGGATCCTTCAGGGTTCCGCTGTATTCCTTCGCCATCGCCGACCGTCCCGTCGCCACGTCCAGCAGGCGCACCTGGACCGTCACGCCGGTTGCGGTCCTCCGCACCGTCCCGATGATGAGGCCGTCGGCGCCGAGCTGTTTCCACTGATCGACAGGAACCTGCTCGATCGAGGTGGCCGGCGGGATGCTCTTATACGTGTCGCGAGGGATGAGATAGAACTCGCGTTCGAAGTTGAGGTCATCCCAGAGTACCTGCCCGATCGTTTTCGCCGCCGCGGCGATCTCGGGGTCGTTGGTCAGGGCGATGAAGTCCGGCACGGCGTACTTGGGCGGAAGGCCCGCCGCGCCGTTGATGGTCAGGCTGATCTCGCCCGACTGACGCGGCGGAGCAGCCGGAGCCTGCTGATCCTGCGCCCCGAGCACGAGGGCGGCCGAGGCGGCGAAAATCGCGATGATGAATGGTCGCATATGCCTTTCAGCGGTGGTATTCGAACACGAGGTGGACGGTCAGGGTGCTCTCCGTGAATTCGCGCGGCAGCGGCGGCAGCTGGGCGGTCTTGAGGATCGCGCGCTGCGACTCGAGATCGAGCAACGAGATATTGCTGGGCTTCTCCACCTGCACGTTCGACAACCTGCCGTCCCGCGCAATCGTGAACTTGACCTGGACCCGGCCCGCCGACCCCTGGTTCTGGGTCCAGTTCTGCTTGATCATGTCCGTCATCTGCGTCAGATAGGCGGGGCAGCAGAAGTTCGCGTAGTCCGTGTACGCGTCGGAGTTGGTCGACCCACCGCCTGACGGCCGTGTGAGGCCGCCGAACGGAATCGGCGCCCCGCCCGTGTCCGCCCGCGCGTCACCCGCCTTGATTTCCGGCCCGCTCGTGGGCTTTCGCGACGACGACGTCGCGGCCGGTTTCTCGATCGCCTTTGGAAGCGGCTTGGGCAACGGCCTGGCCGCGGGCTCCGGCGCGATCATCTCGGGGGCCTTCGGCGCGGGCGGCGGTTCCGCCTTCGGCCGCACTTCGGGCGGCGCTTCGACCTGGACCGCACGCCCCGCGATCGGCGTGATGCCGCCGGCATCCGGCGCCGACCCGCCCTGCAGCGAAATCATCATCGGCGTGAATTCAATCGGCATCCGCACGGACCGCCAGCTCGCCGGCATCACCACACTCGCCAGGATGACGGCGGCATGCACGCCGTACG
>JANMCN010000211.1:0-9143 GCA_031361295.1 Acidobacteriota bacterium
CTCAACCCCCGTCGAGGTGTCCGGCGATGAGGTCAGCCCAAAGGCCGCCCCCATATCTTCGGGTGATTTGCGCTGATATTTCCTGCTTCGTCCGTGGCATCGTGGTTGCTCCCTTTGAACCCGGGAGTGTCATTGATGAAAACCCTGGTTGTTCTTGTCGTCCTCGGTACGCTCGGCGTCTCCGCCGCGCCGGTTTCCGCGCAGACCCGTCACAGTGAGGTCCAGGGCTTCGGGGGTCTGACTGTCGGCACGTCGACCTTCGGGAGCGCGGTCTCTCCGACATTCGGGGGTCGGGTGGGTTTCGATCTCACCCCGAACATACAGGTGATCGGGGAGGCTGGCCGCCTCGCGGACATCAAATCACCGCTGTTCGACCTGCTGGACTTCACGGACCTGCGCCTGCGCGTGTCTGCGCTCTACGGCGAAGGCGGCGTGCGCTTTATCGCCTCGCCCCACTCGATCGTACGCCCCTACGGTGAGGCGACCGCCGGCTTTGCGCGTCTGGACGCCGGCCTCTCGGGATTTGGCGGCCGGACGGATGCCATCATCAACACGGCCACGAACCTGATCAACAGCACGCGGCCGATGCTGGGGGCAGGTGCCGGCATCCTTTTCCAGGGCGGACCGCTGTCGCTCGACATCGGATATCGCTACAAGAAAATTTCCGCCGGCAACGCGATCGTGGCCGCTCTCAACGGCGGGCGGGACTACCGGGTGAACCAGGTGCGGATCGGGGTCGGCGTGAGATTCTGAGAGAAGGGGGGCTGACCCGTCGCTTCCGGCATGTCGAGGTCGGCGTCACGCGCGTCCGACAGAGCGAGTCGATCAATCCTCGATCAGTCCTTCCGCGAGGGCGTAGCGAACCAGACCGGCGGTCGAGTCGAGATCGAGTTTGGTCAGAAGCCGCTTGCGGTGCGTGCTGACGGTCTTCACGCTGACCCCGAGTTCGCCCCCGATTCGGGTCACGGACATGCCGGAGGCGAGCAGGCGCAAGATCTCGAGCTCGCGGTCGGACAACCGCGCCCATCGCTCGCTGCGACGCGGCTCCGGACGCAGCGCTTCGTTCACCAGCGACCGCCCTGTCGAGAGGCTGAGGTGCAGGCCGCCCTTGTTCACCCACCGGATGGCGTCTACGAGCTGATCCGGGGCACTGCGCTTCGTCAGATAGCCTGCCGCGCCGGCCTTGACCGCCCGCAGGGCGAACTGCTCCTCCGGTGCGACGCTCAGGACGAGCACCGCGATGCGAGGATGCAGACGCCGCAATTCCTTCAGCACGCTCAGGCCGCTCGCACCCGGCATCGACAGATCCAGCACCACGACATCGCAGTCGGTACGGGCCGCAAAGTCGAGCACCTCGGCCGCGTTCTCCGCCTCGGCGACAACCTCCAGGTCTTTCTCCATCTCGACGATATTCCTCAGCCCCCGGCGGACGATCGGATGATCATCGGCAATCAGAATCCGTGCGCGCGGCTCGCGACGACTCGAGGGTGGGCGAGGGTCAATTGTCATAGGACAGCTGACCGTGCCCGCCTGGGCCGTCGGCCGAAGCCGGCACCCGGACGACGAGTTGTGTGCCCCCGTCGGCGGGTGTCTGGAAGACGACGCTCCCGTTCAGCGCACGCACGCGTTCGGCCATGCCTTTGAGGCCGAATGCGGTCGGTTTGTCCCGATCAGCCGGCGCGAGCCCGACCCCGTCGTCAGCGACCCGGAGCACGATCTCGTCCCCTTCGACCAGGAGCTGGACGTCGACCGCGGTGGCGTTGGCGTGCCGGGCAATGTTCGTGAGCGCCTCCTGCAAGATCCGGAACACCGCGGTGCCCGACTCCGGCGACGGTTCCAGGTTTGCAGCCAGGTCGAAGCGGGTCTGGAGTTTCGTTCGTTTCTGGAACTGCGACACGAGCCACTCGGCTGCCGCCGCACAACCAAGCGTGTCCAGGACCGCAGGCCGAAGTTCCGACACGATTCGTTCGATGCTGTCGAGAGCCGAGTCGACCACGGCTTCCATACTGTTGACCATCTCCCGGGGGTACTGGGTCCTGTCCGCTCCGGGTCTCCGCCCCCTGCGCATCGCGCTCAGATCGAGTTTGAGCGCGGTCAGCGCCTGACCGAACTCGTCGTGAAGTTCGCGGGCGAGCGTCGTGCGCTCATCCTCCCGCACCCGCTCGAGCCGTTCAGTCAGAGCCCGGAGCGTCTCGCGGTCAGCCTCGCTGGCCGCCATGCGACGTTGAAGCTCGGCATTCGCATCAGCCAGCGCCACTGTCCGGCGCTCAACCAGCGCCTCGAGCCTCGTCATCTGGTCGTGCGCGTCGAGATGAAACGCGATCAGATCGGCAAACAGGGTGAACATGCCGATCGTCTCCGGCGTACTCAGATGCGCCGGTCTCGGATCGATGGCACACAGCGTGCCGAAGAAACGCCCGTCGCGGTGCGTGATGGGAACAGAGATGTAGCTCTGGAAACCGTATTGTTCAGGGGTCGGGTGTTGGCAGAACCGTTGATCCGTCAAGACGTGGTCGATGGCGACCCACTTGCCGGTGGTCCGGATCTGGTTGCAGATCGTGGTTTCGACTGGCAGTTCACCACCGGGCTCGAGCCCGAATGCGATTTCATCGCGGACGGCACAGGCGATCCAGCGGTCCTCCGTGACTCGCGCCACCGCCGCGAAGCCGAGACCCGTCGTCCGACAAATCACTTCGAGGATCTTCGGCACGGCGTCGATTTGCGAAACGACGACGACATCGTGCGCACAATTCTCCATCTCGACACTCCGCCTCTCGGGTGCGCTCTCACTGACCACCGGCCGATCGGAGATCAGGTTCACGGACTCCGAATATTGTGACCCGGTTCGTTCGAACCCGTCAGGAAAACCCCGGGGCGACGCATCCCTCCATTCACTGCGATTCGAAGGTGGCGAAACGGCGGCGCCATAAGGCTGAGGCGCACCGGGATGCGGCCCGTCCGGCACACAGGGTTTGACACAACGCCGTCGGTCGAGCATCCTTGTTGTGTGCAGGGATGGTTTCGCCGCCTGGCGGCCGTTGCGATGAGCCTGGTCTTCGTGACCGGGAACGCAGCCGTGTGCGCCGGGTGGGCGCCGAGTCCTGAAGCCCGCATGGCGTGCTGCGCCGAGGCCGCCGCGTGCCCCATGCATACGGTCGGTTCACACGGCGCTCGTTCGGGCCGCATCATGACTCAGGCGCAGGCGGACACCTGCTGCGCGTCGTCTGAGCGAGATCATTCCAGCCAGCCCAGCCCCGCGGCTGTCGCCTCAATCACGAGCGCGGTTCTCGGCGCGCTGATCGTCCTGCCCGCCAGCGTTCCTGCCCTCATGCTGAGCGACGGATGGCGCACGACTGCGCCGATTCCCTCCGGTCCGACCCCAAAGCACGTCCTGCTCTCCGTCTTCCTCGTTTAGCCAATCACAGGCGTCGTGTGTCTGCTCGGACGACACGTCCGGGTGTGTAGGCTCGCGCGCGTACGCGCGGCATGACAAGTGGAATGGCTCATGATCAATCGACTCATTGACGTTGCCCTGAAGAACCGGTTCATGGTCGTCGTCCTGTACCTCGGCCTCGGGGGCTGGGGATGGTGGGCCCTGACGTCGACGCCGATCGACGCGATTCCCGATCTGTCCGACAACCAGGTGATCGTGTTCACGGACTGGGCGGGGCACAGCCCGCAGGAGGTCGAAGATCAGGTCACGTATCCACTCACGACGAACCTGCAGGGCCTCGCGGGCGTCCGGGTGGTCCGATCGCAGTCCGCCTTCGGCTTCTCGATGATCTACGTCGTCTTCGAGGACAACGTGGAACTGTACTTCGCACGGACGAGGGTGCTCGAACGTATGAGTCTCGTGGCGAAGGCCCTGCCCGTAGGCGTCACGCCGACGCTTGGGCCGGATGCGACCGGTGTCGGCCACGTGTTCTGGTACACCGTCGAGAGCCCCACCCTTTCCCTCCGCGAGCTGCGAACGCTGCAGGACTGGTTCGTCAGGTACCAGCTCAACGCGGTGCCGGGCGTGGCGGAGGTCGCCTCGGTCGGGGGCCATGTGAAGCAGTACCAGGTCGATGTGGATCCGAATCGTCTCAGGGCCTACAACCTGCCCCTCAGCGCGGTGGTGTCGGCCGTGCGCGGCAGCAACCTCAATGTCGGCGGCAATGTGCTCGAGTCGAATGGCGCGTGGCTGATCGTCCGAGGCGTCGGGCTGATCAAGTCCGTGGACGACGTCAAGCAGATCGTGGTCGGCGCATCGAACGGGGTCCCTGTGTACGTGGCGCAGGTGGCGAACGTCCAGGTCGGCGACGCGTTTCGCGTGGCCTCACTCGTCAAGGGAACGCACGAGGCTGTCGGCGGTGTCGTCGTCGCACGGACCGGCGTCAACACCAAGGAAGTCATCGACGCCGTGAAGGCGCGCATCGCACAGATTACGCCGGGTCTCCCGCAGGGCGTCACGATCGTGCCGTTCTACGATCGCTCGGACCTGATCGAGCAGGCCGTCGGAACGCTGCGCACCGCGTTGCTCGAGGAGATCGCGCTCGTCACGCTGGCGCACGTGATCTTCCTGATGCACTTCAGATCGATCCTGATCGTCACCCTGCCGCTGCCGCTTGCCGTCCTCATGTCCTTCCTGGGCATGTACTACGCGGGCATCTCGTCCAACATCATGAGCCTCGCCGGAATCGCCATCGCGATCGGCGTGCTCGTGGATGCGGGGATCGTGGTCACGGAGAACGCCTTCAGGTTTCTCGAGCAGCGCGGCGTCGACTCGCGCGACCGTTCGCTGGTCCTGCAGACCGTACGGGATTCCACGCGACTGGTCGGGAGGCCCGTCTTCTTTTCGATGGCAATCATCCTCCTCGCCTTCATTCCGGTGTTCGCGCTGACGGGCCAGGAAGGCAAGCTGTTCCACCCATTGGCGTTCACCAAGAGCTTCGCCGTGCTGGCGGCCACGCTGATCGCGGTCACGCTGGTACCGGTGCTGTGCACGCTGCTGCTGGGGGGGACGTTTCATCCGGAGGACGCCAATCCCGTGATGCGGGTTCTCCGTCGGGCCTACCGGCCCGTGCTGCAGGGTGCCCTCGCCCACCGGGCGGTCACCCTCACCGCCGCAGCGATCCTCTTCGTGGGTGCGCTCCTGCTGGCCCGCGGGATCGGCAGCGAATTCATGCCGCCACTCAACGAAGGCGACCTGATGTTCATGCCGATCGCCGATCCCAGCATCTCGCTCAAGGAGAACACCAAGGTCGCGGCGCGGCAGAATGCCGCCTTGATGACGTTCCCGGAAGTCGCGTCCGTCGTCGCGAAAGTGGCGCGCGCGGACACGTCCACCGACCCGGCGCCGCTCAACATGACCGAGACCATCGTCCACCTGAAGCCGAAGGACCAGTGGCGGTCCGGCGTCACGCTCGACAGCCTGCGTGCGGACATGGGCAGGGCCGTCCAGCTGCCGGGGGTCTCCAACATCTGGACGATGCCCATCATCAACCGCATCGACATGCTGACGACCGGTATCCGCTCCGAGGTCGGCGTGAAGATCTTCGGCGCCGAGCTGCCCGTTCTCGAAGATCTCGCACGGAGAGTGGCCGAGGCCGTGCGTCGGGTCCCGGGCGCGAGCAACGTCTACCCTGAGCAGGTCACGAGTGGTCAATACCTCAACATCGAGGTGGACCGTGCCGCTGCCGCACGCTTCGGCATCGGCGTCGGGGACATCCAGCAGGTGATCGAAACGGCCATCGGAGAGACCACCCTGACGATGACCATCGAGGGCCGCCAGCGATTTCCGGTCCGGGTCCGGTACGCGCCGGAGTACCGCGCGGATCCCCAGTCGCTGGGTCGGGTCCTCGTGGCGTCGTCGAGCGGCGCACAGATCCCACTCAGCGAGGTCGCTCGTATCGAGCACGCGCGCGGCCCCGCGATGATCTCGTCCGAGAACGGACTGCTGCTCGCGACGGTCCTCCTCAACGTGCAGGGGCGCGATGTGGGTGGATTCGTGGCCGAAGCGCGCGCAACGGTCGCACGGGACGTGGCGCTGCCGCCGGGATACTACGTCGGCTGGAGCGGCCGGTGGGAGAACCAGGAGCGTGCGCGAGCCCGGTTGCAGATCGTCCTTCCGATCGTGCTGCTCGTGATCTTCGTGCTCCTCTACTTCACGTATCACTCCCTGCTCGAAGCGGCCCATGTGCTGCTGGCGGTGCCCTTCGCATTGACGGGCGGCGTCTACCTGCTGTGGCTGCTTGGCTACAACTTCTCCGTGGCGGTGTGGGTGGGCTTCATCGCCCTGTTCGGCACCGCCGTGCAGACCGGTGTCGTCATGGTCATTTACCTCGAGGAAGCCGTCGAGCGGAAGCGCCGCGAGCTCGGCGGAACCCTGTCGCGGGCGGCGCTCCGGGATGCCGTGATGGAAGGCGCGCTGCTGCGGCTGCGGCCGAAGGTGATGACCGTTTCGACGGTTGTGGCCGGCCTGCTGCCGATTATGTGGAGCACGCGGGCCGGCGCGGAAGTGATGAAGCCGCTCGCGACGCCGGTGCTCGGCGGCATGGTGTCGTCGCTGCTCCACGTGCTGATCGTCACGCCGGTCATCTTCTACTGGATTCGAGAGCGGCGCCTGGGGCTGCAGCACGAACATCTGCCGCCCGTCGCCCGCGCGCGATGGAGCCGCCGCGGCGTGGCGATGACCGCGGGCATCCTCGCCGTCGTTGCATTGGTCTCGCTCGTGGTATGGAGGGCGCGGGCTCCGGGGAGCGGCGGATCCGCGGGCCAGCGTGCGGGGGTCGTGCAGACGGTTCATGCAGGCGACCTCGATATCGTACTGGTGTCGCCGAGCGGCTCCCTCCGGCAGGGACGGAACGCTTTCACCCTCGAGTTCAGGCGTGCCGGCACCACCTCGCTGGTGGACGTGGGCACCGTGCGCGCGAGCGCCAACATGCCCATGCCCGGCATGATCATGTCCGGGGGCCTGCAGGTCACACCTGCCGGCGCGCCCGGCCGGTACGCGGCGACGGCGGAGTTCGGCATGGCCGGGGCCTGGCAGATGGCGATCGAGTGGAGCGGGCCGGCCGGCCAGGGATCGGTGAATTTCCAGGGAGGCGTGCAATGACCACGCGAATCGTGTCGAGCGTCCTCATTGCGACGCTCGTGACCAGTGTGTCCCTCTCGGCCCAACCACCTGTCGTCCCTGCGCCGCTTGCGAGCCGGTTCGTGGATCCGGCAAACGGGCTGTCACTCGAGGAAGCCATTGCGCGCGCCGTGGCGCAGGAGCCCTCACTACGGGTGGCTCGGAGTCAGATCGATGTGGCGCAGGGCGCGAGACGGCAGGCGGCGCTGAAGCCCAATCCGTCGGTCTCCTTCGAACGGCGTCAGGAGCCCGGCGGCACGGACAACCTGACCACGATCGGGGGCGAGTGGCCGCTCGACCTGTTCCGGAGGGGCGGACGCATCGCCGTCGCCGACCGCGAGGTGGCGACCGCGCAGCTCGGCGCCGCGGACAGGGAACGGTTGCTCGCAGCCGACGTCCGCACGGCGTATGGCGACGTCCTCTCGGCCGTTCGGGATCTCGCGCTCCTCGACGAGCTCGTCACGGCGACACAAGGGCAATACGACCTGCTGCGGTCCCGTGTCGATGAGGGCGCTTCGCCGCCGCTCGAGCGCGATCTGTTGGACGTCGAGCTGAGGCGCCTGCAGGCCGAGCGCCTGCTTCAGGCCGGCCGGACCGAGGCGGCCGTGTACGAGTTGAAGCGCCTGCTCGGCATGAAATCGGTGGCCCCGCTCACCGTGCGCGAGACGCTCGGAGACCTCGTCCAGCGCGGGACGGGCGACACCCCACCCGTCCGGGAGGAGTCGATGGCCGTCGACCATCGGGCCGACGTGCGCGAAGCCGCGGCGCGGATGGATGTGGCCGAGGCGAAGATCGTTCGCGCACAGGCGCAAGGCCGCTTCGACGTCAGTCTCTTCGCGAGTTACATGCGCATGGATGCCGGGTTCCCGCAGCGCGCGTTCGCGCCGGACGGGGGGACCGAGCGCATTCGCGGCCGGTTCAACTACCTGGCCGCCGGCGCGATGCTCACGATCCCGCTGCTCAACCGGAACCAGGGAGAAGTGGCCATGGCGCGCGCGGACCGGACGGGCGCGGCGGCCGCATACGATGCGGCGCGACTCGCGGCGGAGGCAGACCTGGCGTCCGCGCGCGCACGCGACGAACGCGCGAGGCAGGCCGTGACGCTCTATCGCGACGGGGCGCAGACGCTGGCGCGCCAGAACCTGGCGGTGGTCAGTCAGAGCTACGAACTGGGGCGGGTGACGGTTTTCGACGTCCTGGCCGAACGGCGGCGATACCTTGATGTGGAACGCGCGTACACCGATGCTTTGCGCACAGCGTACGAGGCACGAACGGCGCTCAATCGAGCGCTGGGAGAATGGCGATGACTGGTAAGACGGGCGTGACAATGCACAAGGGCGCGGCGGCGCTGGTCGCCGTCGGACTGCTGATAGCTGGCGCGGGCGCCACCTATCTGTTGATGCGACGCGATGCGGGGACCGGCGGACACCCCGCGGAGGTCGCCTCTCGGGGCGGCGCGCAGCCATCCCCGGCGGCGGCCGCCGGCACGAGCCACACACAGCTCCCGGACGTGGTGGTCCCGCTCAGACAGGATGCTGCCGAACGCGCGGGACTTGTCATGACGCCTGTCGCGAGTGGAACGTCGGCGGCAGAGATTCGGCTGCCGGGCGTCGTCGAGCCGAACGCGTATCGGCAGGTGGTGGTGACACCGCTCGTGGCCGGCCGCGTCACGAGGGTCGGGCCTGCGCTTGGCGATCGCGTGCGTCGGGGTCAGTCGCTGGCGGAGATCTACAGTCCCGCCCTCGCTGACGCTGAGGCGCGGTACGTCTCGGCCCGCGCGATGCTCGATGCTCATGATCGGGAGCTGCAGCGTACCCAGAAGCTCGTCGAGATAGGGGCGGCGAGTCGCCAGGAGCTGGAGCGCATTCACGCCGAGCACGCGGCCCAGACCGCTGCGGTCCAAAGCGCGCGCTCCCAGCTCGAATTGCTCGGAGTATCGGCGGGAGCGCGCGAGACGCGGAAGCCCGGCCGGGCGATCGGCGGCACCACCAGCGGGGCGGCGCCCCGTTTAGGTGTGGTGGAGGGGCGC
>JANMCN010000212.1:0-15076 GCA_031361295.1 Acidobacteriota bacterium
GCCGGTCGGGAGGAAGAAGCTCGTGCCGGCCACACGATCCATCAGCTGCATGGTCGCCGCGGCCTCGAGCGGCGGAAAGGCCATGAGCAGGAGGAAGGCCGTGACGAACTGGGTCCACACGAAGAAGGGGAATCGCATGAAGGTGAGCCCCTTCACGCGCAGCTGGATGATGGTCGTGATGAAGTTGATCGCGCCGAGCAGCGACGAGGTGATCAGGAAGATCATCCCGATGAGCCACACCGTCTGGCCCGTGCCCGCCAGGATCGAGAGGGGCGTATAGGAGGTCCACCCGCCCTGCGCGGCTCCCCCCGGGACGAAAAAGCTGGCCAGCATCGTGACGCCGCCGAGGAAGAAGAACCAGTAGCTCGCCATGTTCAGCCTCGGGAACGCCATGTCCGGGGCTCCAATCTGGAGCGGGACCACGAAGTTCCCGAACCCTCCGACGGCGAGGGGGACGACCCCGAGAAAGACCATGATGGTGCCGTGCATCGCCCCGAGCTCGTTGTAGAACTCAGGGAGCATCGTCCCGCCCGGCATCCGCGCCTCGCCGAAGACCCTGCCGAGCAGCGGCAGCGCGCCGCCCGGGTAGGCGAGCTGCCAGCGCATGAGCATCATCAGCGAGAAGCCGAAGAGGAGGAACAGCAGGCCGGTGATGGCGTACTGGATGCCGATGACCTTGTGGTCGACGGAGAAGACGTACTGACGCCAGAAGCCGAGCGCCTCGTGATGGGCTTCGTGCGCGCCGTGCGGCGTGGGCACGGCGACAGCGGCTGGCTCGCTCATGCGGCTGGTCTCCCGACGCTATGTCGATCGCTATTTTGCGGGCGTGGCGAACTTGAAGTCCTGGGTCTTCTTGTCGCTGGCGCCAACCGTGATCGAGGCCGTCTGTGTCCCCAGCCTCTCATGCCAGGCGGTGATCTCATACGTTCCCGGGTCGAGGCCCGAGATCGTGAACTTCCCATCCGTGCCGGTCACCGAGAAGAAAGGATGCGTGAAGGCGCCGACGTAGGCGCTCATCCACGGGTGCACGTCGCACTTGATATGGAAGATCGCCTCCTCCTTGTCGAACGTCGTGGTCGCTTCCTTGACCGTCGCCGGCATCGCCCGGTTGAACGGCCTGTTGACCGTGGGCAGCGTGTGGATGTTGTGGAGGATCCCGTCGGAGTTGAGGATCTTGTAGGTCTGACCGACCATGATCCCCATCACGTGCGGCTTGTACTGGCAGCCGTTCTGATCGAGGACGACAGGACCCGCCGGGACGGGAAATTTCTTCCCGGCCGGAAGCCCTTTCGAGACCCACACCATGATGTTCCCCATGGTGTTGCCGGTGCCGAGGACCAGCATCTCGTTCGCCGCGGGTGCCGAGTGCTTCTTCGCGCACGCGGGGTCCGCCTCCATGGCGAGTGGCTTGAGGGTCGGGGCGTTGCCGGTGAAGGTGACGGTCCCGCTGACGGACGAGGCGGCGACGGCGACGGCCGGCCAGAATGACACCGCGACCAGCGCCGCCGCCAGCCAGAACCTGTTCCCAGTCGCGCGCATCCTCGGCTCCTTGGTCATGCAAACTCCGTTTCCGGGTCACGGTCAACGCTGCGTCGGCCCCGCCCAGAGTGGGCAGACTCTACACTGGGCACGCCGTCCGCGCAACCCCCTCGTCCTTCTTCGGCGCCGCACGGTTCCGGCGGCACAGGCGTCGCCGTCGTCAATCCACGTTCGCCAGCTGCGCGAGGATCGCGTCGATGGGCGCCTTCGCGCACACGAACATCGGTGTGTCCCGCTGCGTATAGAAGCTTGCCTCCGTGTAACGCAGCCGCCCCACCAGATCGACGAACTCCTGCGGGTAGTCGGAGTCGAACGCGACCACGAAGTCCTGATCGTCGATGCCGAAGCTGTAGCTCGAGTTCAGGTGGACGCCCTTGAACGGCGCAGACGCGGCGATGTGCTCGTCCATCATACCCTGCCGCGCGTGAGGCGACAGGCGGTACCACTGCCGGGTCTTCACAAAGGGATACACGAACAGGAACTTCCCCTGGCCGGCGAGCAGCTCCACGCCCTCCCCCGCGCCCTTCATCCGGTTGACGTACTCCGACCGGCGCTGGAGCGACAGAAAGCTGTACACGTGCGACAGGTAGGCGCCCAGCCGCGACCGATTGATCGTCGCTTCCATCGACTGGAAGCACAGCGGGTCGAACGAGATCCGCCAGAGCATGAAGTCGACATCCGCGCGCAGACCCACGAGCGAGTACGTGCGGAGAATCAGGTCGTCCGAAGACTCCCACGTCTTCACCAGCTCGACGAACGCAGCCGCGGCCGCCCGCTGCTCCTCGACGGGGAGCCGCCGGAACCCCGGGTCCAGCCGGTAGAACGAATAGTTCAGGAACTGCCGGCGCTGCCTGTCGGGACTCTTGCCCGAGACGATTCCGGCCGGGTCGAGGTCAACGGAGGGGCCGCGGCGCGGCGGCGCGCTGGTGTGGTCGGGAGAGGGCTCCGTGCTCATACCTGCATGGCGGCCAGGGCTGAAGGTTGCGCGAAACGCGGCGCCTGGACGCACTCGTACTCGACCCCGGAGCCAGTGAAGCGGCAACATATGATTCCTGCCACGGATTGTCAAGCGCGGTGCCGCCCTGTTGCGGGACTGACACGGCACTTGCGGCACAGCCCTCCGCACGGGGTTCGTTCGAGGCTTGTCGAAATTCGGCCACGCGCCTAAGATGTCGGTTGTTATGCACACGAGCTGCCGGGCCAACTGGTGTCTTGCGGCGGTGGCGACGCTCCTGGCGGGTGCGGCCGCGACCACGATGGCGTCCGACTTCCTGACCGAAGGCGTCGACAACGCGCGCACGGGTTGGGTCCGTGACGAAAAGGTGTTCACCACGTCGAACGTCGCCAAGACGACGCTGCTGTGGAAGGTGAAACTCGAGAGCACGCCTCGCGCGATGCACAACCTGTTTGCGCCGCTCGTGGCGGAACGGGTCACGACCGCGCAGGGGCCGCGCGAGATCGCCGTCGTGGCCGGCGTGTCCGACGACCTCTTCGGGATCGACGTCGCGAGCGGCACGCAGATCTGGCACCGCCGCTTCGACAGCACCCTCGCCGAACCCGGAGGCACGAACGACACGCTCTGCCCGGGCGGCCAGACCGCGGTGCCGACGCTGGCGCAGACGTCGCCTGGCACATACACCATCTATGCGGTCTCGTGGGACGGCCGGCTCCGGCAGGTGAACCTGTCCGACGGCCAGGACGCTGCACCGCCAGAGAAGTTCATCCCCGGCGGCGGCAAACCGTACGCACTGAATCTGTACGACGGCGTGATCTATACCGCGACGGCGCAGGGCTGCGGAGGACTCACGAACGCGTTCTATTCGTTCGATCTCGGGTCGCACCGCGCCAGTGCCTTCATTCCCGCGGGCGGCGGCCTCTGGGGACGGCGCGGCGCCGCCATCGATCGGGAAGGCAAGGTCTTCATCGGCACCGGTGATGCGCAGTTCGATCCCGCGACCCAGCGCCTCGGCAACGCCGTCGTCGGCGTGAAGCTCGACTCCAAAAAGCAGCTCCAGCTCGTCGACTTCTTCGGCGCGCCCAACGCGAACTGGCTGTGGCGCCGCGATCTGGACGTGAACACGACGCCGGTGGCCTTCGACGCGCACGGGCGCAAGTTCCTGGTCGCCACGAGCAAGGAGTGCCGTCTGTGGCTGCTCGATCGCGACGCGCTCGGCGGAGAAGACCATCGGACGACGGTGCACACGACGCCGCTCATCTGCAACGACGCCCGGGCGTTCGATGCCAGAGGCGTGTGGGGCGCGCTCAGCGCGTGGCAGGACGCGAACGGAACGTCGTGGGTGCTGGCGCCGTTCTGGGGACCGGTGAGCACGGGGTTCCATGCGCCGATCGAGCACGCGCGGCCCGCCGGCGGCGGCGTGGCCGCGTTCAAGCTGCAGCCGCGTGCGGGTGGCTGGCAGCTCGCGCCGGCCTGGCTCTCGCGGGACATGGATTTCGCCGACGAAGCGGTCATCGCGAACGGCGTGGTGTTCGCGTATGCGGCTGGAGAGGACGCCTCGCAGACGATGCCGGACAAGGCGTGGGACGAACCGGGCGGGCCGGTCTACGGCGGCGGCCTCAGTTCCGGTCCGGCGCGGCGGATTCCCACGTCGCGGCACGCCACGCTGTATGCCCTCGACGCGCAGACCGGCAAGGAGCTGTGGTCGAGCGGCAACACGATCGCATCCTGGAACCACTTCAGCGGACTGACGGTCGCCAACGGCCGCGCCTATGTCGCGACCTTTGACGGCGTCCTGTACTGCTTCGGCATGGCACGGTAGGCGGGAGAGGCTGATGCGCGCGCAGCGTTTGATGATCGTCCTGCTGGTGTCCGCTCTGGCGACGAGCGTCGGGTTCGCACAGATCGGGCGCACCGGCACGCAGTGGCTCACCGCGCTGGGGAATGCGCAGCGCACGTCCTGGGTCCGCGCCGACGACAGGATTTCCGTGCAGGCGCTGTCGAAGCCCGGCTTCGAGCTGCAATGGAAAGTGAAGCTCGACAACCGGGCGCGCGGCCTGCACGGCCTGGGACAAGGGGTCACGGCGACCGGAATCACGATCTTCGTGCCGATGTCGCTCGTGACCGGCAGCTCCAACACCCTGTACGGCGTGGACAACGATCTTGGCCACGTCGTGTGGGAACGGCAGTTCGAGGCGGCGGCGCTGCCGGCGCCGAGCGCCGACTGTCCCGGCGGCATCTCCGCAGGCGCGACGCGCATCGTCCCGTTGAACGAAACAGTCACGACCCGTCCCGGATTCGGCGCCAGCCGCGGCGCCGTCGGCTACCGCAGTCTGCTCGGCCAGCCCGGCGAGGGCGCGCCAGTTGAAGGCCGATCCGGCGGGCCCGGACGATCGGGCGATGCCCCGGCTCCAGCGATCGCCGGTCGCGGCGCGCGCGGCGCCGCACCGGCGATCGAGTCTGCGCCCCCAAAAGCGCCAGCCGCGCAGAACGATCAGGAGGCTGACCGGATCCCGGGATCACCGCGCAGAGGCGCGATGACCGACATGGAACGCAGCGCCGACGCGGCCGGGTACGGGTTTCTGTTCAAGCCGTCGGGCGTCGTGTATGCGATCACGAGCGATGGCATGCTGCACGTGCTCGGTCTCCCATCAGGAAAGGACATGCAGCGACCCGCGGCCTTCCTGCCGGCCAACGCGAGATGGTCGTCGCCGATCGCCGTGGGTACGACATTGTACGCCGCCACGGTTGGCGGCTGCGGTGGCGCGCCGCAGGGCATATGGGCGATCGATCTCGATAGCGACGCGAAACGGGTCACGTCGTGGAAGACCGGCGGCGGGCCGGTGGTTGGCGCGGTGGCGTTCAACTCGGACGGCACGCTGATCGCCGCGATCGGGGCGGGGCCCATCACCGGCGACGGCAAGGCGAACGCGATCGTCGCGCTCGACCCGAAGACCCTCCAGGTGAAAGACTGGTTTTCGCAGCCGACCGCCGACTTCGTCACCGGACCGACGATCCTCCGGCACAACGACAAGGAGGTCGTCGCGGCGGCCACCCGAGACGGCCGCGTGTGGCTGCTCGACGCGAAGTCGCTTGGCGGCGCCAATCATGGCGCACCGCTGCACGTGTCGAAGACAGTACTCGGCGCGGGCGCCGTGGTGAGCGCCGACGCGCTCGCCTCGTGGCGCTTCACGCCTCCTGCTGCGGCCGCTCCTGCCGCCCAGGCCCAACCCGCGCAGACGACCAGTGCAGATGCCGCGACGTGGATACTACTGCCGATCGCCGGCCGGCTCGCGAGCGGCATGCCGTCGCCGAACGGCACGATTTCCACGGGCGCAGTGCTGGCGATGAAGTTGACCGACACCGCCGGCGCGCTCGCGCTCGAGCCGGGATGGGTCTCGCACGATCTGGCGGCGCCCGCGACGCCCCTCATCGTCAACGGCGTCGTCTTCACGCTGTCCACGGGCGTGCCGGCAACCGCGGGTGGCCGCGGCACGCCGGCGGTACTCCACGCCTATGACGGCGCAACGGGCGCGCGGTTATGGAGCAGCGGAAAGACGATGACCACTTTCGCGTCGCCGGGCAGCTTGTGGGTGGGTTACGGTCAGGTCTACGTCGGCGCCCATGACGGGACGCTCCACGCCTTCGGCTTCAACGACGAGCGGCGGGCCACCAGCCAACCCTAGTCGGAACCCCTGAACGTCCGTTCGCATCCAGACGCGAATCGCGTGCGACCCGGCGATCAGCGCCGGAGTCCGGCTTCGCGCTGGCGGATCCAGTGACGCAGCGGCGCGGCCGGTTCGGCTGTCAAGCCGATTCTATTTCGTGGACGCGGCTGATATCCACCGACACGCGGCCCCGGGCATCCGGCGGCCGGAACATCGACCGGAACCGGGAGTTCCACGAGATCTCGTCCGCGCGGTAAGACGAGCGCGTATGGACCGTCTGTTCGAACGCCTCGTCTATTCCGGTCAGGAGGACGAGAATCTCCCCCTCGATTCGCTCCAGGTCCCCGGGTGTCTTTCCCACCAGCGGGCTCGCTGCGTCCAGGGGATGCACGATGGTCCAGGAGAGCGGAAAGAAGGTGACCTTGTTGCGCTCCAGCGGGAGGATCGAGTACCGCCGCACGGTTCCGCCCCGGTTGTCCGGCTCGAGTGCGCTGAACAGGACCTGCGCCTCGAGCTGCATGATTTCGTTGCGGCGCCGATTCACGATCCGGAACATGAGGGCCTGCCCGTCGCCGTAAGGTCCGATCACGGCGTTGCGGCTGAACAGCACGGACACCGTCGGCCTCGCGAAGCGCGCGAACAGCAGCCCCGTGGCGAGCGCCTGATACATGAGCCCCACCAGGGCTTCGACGGTGACCACCATGTTTGCGGCAAGGCCATTGGGACCGATCTGACCGTACCCGATGGTCGCGAAGGTCTGGATGCTGAAGAAAAAGGCCTGGCTGAAGCGTCCGCCGAGCATCGCCGATCCGGGGCCCTGCAGGGCGTCGGCGCCGCAGGCGAGATACCCGAACGCAAAGACCACATTCAGCGCCACGTACGCGGCGCCCGCCAGCGCGAGGAAGCCAAGCCACGACGTCGTCAGAAGCTGGTGATACGGGGCAAAGCTCTCGAACCACCCAAGACCGGACCGTACGACATTGAACGTGCCGTCCCGGTTCAGCAGTCGCAGCCGACTCTCGCGGCTGACGACGGATCCGAAGCCGAGGTCGCGATCTCGTTCCTCGTCGTCCGGCGTACGGCGGGGCGCCAGTGGGCTCGGATCGAAGGCAGGTTGGGGAGACATGTTCGCGTGACATTGTAGCCGCGCCTTCACGCGAGAGCGCCTGGCGGCAGCAGCGTGGAAGACATTTGACATTGCCCGGGCGGGGGGCCAAGATGGCCCGGCTCAGCTCAGCCAAATAGAAGGAGGCAGGTATGAAGAGGCACTCATCCCGGTTGCTCGTCGCGCTGTTCGTCACACTGACCGTCGCCGCCCTCCCGCGCAGCGCCGGAGCGCAGGCGCCAAAGGGGCTCGAGGGAACCTGGAAGCTGGACCCTGCCAAGTCGAAGTTCAGCCCGGGCCCGGCGCCCAAGAGTATGACGATCACCTATACGGCGCAGGGCGACAGTATGAAGATCGTGGTCGATAACACACCCGCCGAAGGAGCCGCCCAGCACTGGGAAATGACGGCCAAGTACGACGGCAAGGACTATCCGATCACCGGCAACCCGAACGCCGATATGATTTCGGCCAAGCTCGTGAACGACCGGAGCGGGGTGAGCACGTTCAAGAAAGGCGGCAAGGTCACCGCCACCAATACGCGCAGCCTCTCGGCCGACGGAAAGACGTTGACGATCATGAGCAAGGGCACCACGGTGGACGGCAAGCCCCGGTCCGACAAGCAGGTCTTCCACAAGTCGTAACGACAGCGGGCACGACCGGCGGTCACCGGTTTCGGGGGTAAGCTGTTAGCGTACCGTGCTGACGGCTTTCCCCCATGTCCACCTACGAGCCTGTTCCCGCCGGTCTCCCGCCGCCAGACTCCACGCTCGAGCGGCTGGCGTTCCTTGCCACAGCCGGGGAGGTCCTCGCTTCCTCGCTCGATTTCGGCCAGACGCTTCAGGAGGTGGCTCGGCTTGCCGTGCCCATCCTCGGCGATTTGTGCATCGTCGACGTCGTCGAGGACGGCGTGCTGCAGCGGCTGGCGACCGCGCACGCAGTACCTGAGAAGGCCGGCTATCTCGATGAGCTGCGGCGGTCGTATCCCGCCGCCCCGGACTCGCCGCAGCCCGCGGGCCGCGTCATGCGGACTGGCGAGCCTGAGCTTCTCGAGAACGTGACGCCCGACGTCGTGGCGGCCCACACCAGGAGCGAGGAGCACGCCCGCCTGATCATGGCCATCGGGGTGCGATCCCATCTGGCCGTCCCTCTTATCGCCCGGGGCAGCACCGTAGGCGTTCTCAGTTTCGGCATCACCGAGTCCGACCGCCGCTACGGGCTGGAGGATCTGGCGCTGGCGCAGGATCTCGCGCGCCGTGCCGCGCTCGCGGTCGACAACGCCCGGTTGTACCTGCGCGCACAGGAGGAGCTCACGGAGCGCAGACGCGCCGAAGAGGCGCTCCGGTTTTCCGAGGCGCGGTCACGGGCGATCATGGAACAGTCGCCGCTGTCGATGCAGCTCCTGGCGCCCGACGGGACGACGATTCGCACCAACGGGGCGTGGGAGGCGTTGTGGGGAGTGACCCTCGACGGGATCGCCGGATACAACATTCTCGAGGATCCGCAGCTCGAGGCGCGCGGCATCATCCCCCTGTTGCGGCGGGCGTTCGCCGGTGAGGCGGTCCGCCTGCCTGAGATTCGGTACGACCCGGAGCAGACGCTGCCGAAGCGCAGTCGCCATGCCGATCCGGCGCGCTGGGTCCGGGCGTTCGCCTACCCGGTCAAGGACGCGACCGGGGCGGTTCGCGAGGTGGTGCTGGTCCACGAGGATGTCACGCAGGCGCGGCAGGGCCAGGAAAGACTCCGTGAAAGCGAGGAACGGCTGCGGCTTGCGCTCGTGGCCGGACGTATGAACGTCTGGGACTGGGACCTGTCCACCGACATGGTGGAGTGCTCCGACAACGCACGGGAGTTCTGGGGCATCGACGTCGGGAAATCAGCGGACTTCCTGGCGGTGATCCATCCCGACGACCTGCCGGCGGTGGAGCAGGCCGCGCGGACGGCCATCGCCGGAGCGGGGCCGTACCTCTCGGAATACAGGCTGCGCGCACCCGATGGCGCGACGCGGTGGGTCCAGAGCCGCGGGCGTGTCGATCGAGGAGCGGACGGGCGCCCTGCTCGGGTTCTGGGTGTGACGATCGACGTCACGGGACTCAAGCGGGCGGAGGAGACGACGAGGGTCCTGGCCGACGCCGGCGCAACCCTTGGGGGCTCGCTCGATTATCACTCCACCCTGCACCATCTCACGCACCTGCTCGTGCCGCGACTCGCGGACTGGTGCGCCGTCGACCTGCTGACCGAAGCAGGGGAGCTCGAGCGCGTGTCCGTCCACCACGCAGACCCCAGAAAGGTCGCGCTTGCGAACGAGCTGTTCACACGATTTCCCCCACGCCGGGAGGATCCCTACGGCGTCTGGCACGTCCTCGAGTCGCGGGAACCCGAGTGGGCGCCGGAGATCGGCGATGAGGTGCTCGAGAGCGTGGCTCACGCTCCGGATCATCTCGAGCTGCTCCGCGGGCTCAATCTGCGCTCGTTCATCTGCGTGCCTCTTATCGCGCGGGAGGTGCCTCTGGGGGTACTGACGCTGGCGTATGCCGAGAGCGGCCGCCGCTACGGGGCGTCGGACGTGGATCTCGCGAGGGACCTGGCTCGACGCGCGGCAGTGGCGGTCGACAACGCTCAGCTCTACAAGCAGATGCGGGCCGAAGACCGCCGGAAGGACGAGTTCCTGGCGACCCTCGCGCACGAGCTGCGCAACCCGCTGGCGCCGATTCGCACCGGCCTGTCGCTGCTGCGGGTAACTACGGATCCGGAGGCGGTGGAGAAGACGCGTCAGGTCATGGAGCGTCAACTGGGGCACATGGTGCGTCTCATCGACGATCTCCTCGATTTGTCCCGGGTCACGCGCGGCAGGCTGCAGCTCGAGACGGAGCGTCTGGACCTCCAGTCCATCGTCGGCACCGCCATCGAGGCCAGTCGGCCGCTTCTCGAAAGCGCGGGCGTGCAGCTCGAAGTCCGACTGCCCGGCGCGCCAGTGATCCTGGAGGCGGATGGCACGCGGTTGTCCCAGGTCCTGAGCAATCTCCTCAACAACGCGTCCAAGTTCACTGGGCGCGGCGGGCGCGTGGAGCTCGACGCGGGAGAGGAGGGCGCCGACGTCGTCATCCGGGTGCGTGACAACGGCGCGGGCATCCCGCCGCAGATGCTGAATCACATCTTCGAGATGTTCGTGCAGGCCGGTGATGTCGGAGGGATGCAGAATCCGGGTGGCCTCGGCATAGGTCTGACGCTCGTCCGGCGGCTCGTCGAGCTGCACGGCGGGCGGGTCTGGGCCGAGAGCGAGGGAACAGGCCGGGGGAGCGCTTTCATCATCCGGCTGCCGCGCGCGCTGGCCGACACCGCGCCGCTCGCGCTCCCCCCGGACTCGACGCGCGAGTCAGGGAACGGCCCATCGTCCGTGCGGCGCGTGCTGATTGTTGACGACAACACGGACGCCGCCGACATGCTGGCAACCCTCGTCGCGCTCGATGGACACGAGGTTCGCACGGCACACAGCGGCCCCGCGGCGCTCGAAGCGATCCGGGATTTCCGTCCGGACGTGGCCTTCCTGGACATCGGCCTGCCCGGCATGAACGGCTACGAACTGGCGCGGCGCCTGCGGGCCGAACCCCATCTCGAGGGCATGACGCTCGTGGCCCTCACCGGGTGGGGACAGGACGAGGATCGCCGTCGGTCGACGGAGGCCGGTATCGACCATCACCTCACGAAGCCCGTGGAGCCCGACGTCGTGCGGGCTCTCGTGACAGAGCAATCCTGAGGCATTGATCGGACCATTCGTGAGGTGGACGTGTCGCAGTCCGTCTCTCGCGGGGCCGGCCTGCAGCGGGCTGTTCCTTTTCCGGCCCCTTGCGCCAGGCATTGGGTATACGATGCCGCGCGGGCGACATCCTGTCTCCCGATATGGACGGGGAGGTTCACGTGGCCGTAAGGTTCCAGCGGAACATCGGCTTGCTGCTTCTTGCGATCTGGCTCATTCTCTACGGCATCTCGGGGATGATCGCGCTGGGGCTGCCCGCGCCGGTCATGGCCGTACTCGCGCTTCTCGCCGGAATCCTGATTCTGGCAGGCAGGTAAGCGTTCGGCTGCGCGACTGGCTTTAGACACGCCGTCAAAGGGCGCTCGATTTCAACCGGCCAGATCCCTGACGCTGATGACGGCCGTCATCGCATGGGCCAGGCTGCAGCGTGGGCGTATGCACGTTGACCTTGCACGTGTCCACGCACACCCACATCCACACTCCGCCGCACTATAATCCCTCCCCCATGCAGGACCTGACCGCCGGCTCCGTCACGCGCCAGCTGCTCAAGACCGTAACCGGGGGCGCGGCGGTCGCGGCGCTCGTCGGCGTGCTCGGTCGTGGAGTGGTTGTCTCCGGTCAGGACTCGAAGAACCCCGGCGCCGCCGAGGTGCGGAACCCGGTCGCGGCGACCCCTGAGTCGATCGCCGCCGGGAGGAAGGCGTTCGACGCCAACTGCGCGGGCTGCCACGGCAACATGGCACAGGGAGCCGAAAAGGCCGGCGTCATCATCTCGATCATCCAGGAGCAGGGCGGGAGGCAGCCGCCCGATCTGACGGACGACAAGTGGGACTACGGCTCGAGCGACGGCGAGATCCACGCCGTCATCAAGAAGGGGGTCCCGCCGACGATGATGGCCGGGTGGGACGGCCGAATTCCTGACGCCGACATCTGGAACATCGTCAATTACCTTCGCGCGCTGGCGGCGCACGAGGGCGTGGCCGCGGCGCGTCCGCCCGCCGCGCCGGCTGTGCCACGACAGGCGCTGGAGCTGGCGGACTACGTCCAGATGCCAATCACCGGCGACCCTGCGGGAGAGAACACACGCGGCGAACTGGCACGCGTGAACTTCATGCGGGATGAGCCGGGCGGCCGCCGCTTCTTCGTGAACGATCTCAATGGGCCGCTGTATATTCTCGACAAGCAGAGCAAGCGGTTCGCCACCTACCTCGATTTCAACGGCCTCGCCGGCCGGCCCGGCCTGTTCCGGAAGTTCACCTTCGAGCGGAACTTCGCGACCGGCCTGATCGATGTCGTTCTCGACCCCGACTACGCGCGGAACGGGGTCTTCTACACGATTCACATGGAGGACCCGACGATCGAAGGGACCGCCGATCCGAAGCCGGGCGTCGTCCCCGGCCTCGAGCTGTCCGGCTACCGGACCACTCCGGCGATCGTGACGCCGACGCTGCCCGGAGCCCTGATCAACCGAGAAGCGGTCGTCATCGAGTGGACCGATCGCAACGTGGCCGACGCCACGTTCAGTGGCTCGGCGCGCGAGCTCCTTCGGCTGCAGCTGCCGTCCCCCATCCACCCGCTCGGCGACCTGACCTTCAACCCGACCGCCCGGCGCGGTGATCCCGACTGGCGCGTCATGTATGTCGGCGTCGGCGATTCCGGTACCGGCGAGCAGCGCGATGTCCGTCGGCTGACCCCGCAGCGGCTCGACAACCTCAGCGGGAAGATCCTGCGCATCGTTCCGGATCTGCGCGAGCACACCGCCACGAGCACGGTCAGCGGAAACGGGCGATATCGCATCCCGAACGACAACCCCTTCGCCTTCGTCGACGGCGCGCGCAAGGAGATCTGGGCGGTCGGCCTTCGCAATCCCCACCGCCTGGTCTGGGACGTCGACCCCGCAGAGCCCCGCGTGCCCAGGCTCCTCGCGTTCAGCATCGGGCTCACCTCGTGGGAGTCGGTCGTAATCGTGAAGAAGGGCGCGAATTACGGTTATCCGCTGCGCGAGGGCCCGCAGGCGATGACCGCCGACGGGATGGGGCCGGTGCCGCCGGACGACACCATTCCCCTGCAGATCACCGAGACAATCGCGCGCGGTACCGTCCATCCGACCTATCCGGTGATTGCTTATCCGCACAGCTCGAGCGGCGGTGACGCGATCGCGGGCGGGTTCATCTATCGCGGAAACAGGATCCCCGCGCTGAAGGGCAAGCTCGTTTTCGGGGACATCACAACAGGCAACATCTGGTACGCGGAGAGGGCAGACGTTCTCCGGGCGGACGATGGCAATCCGACGACGCTGGCGCCGATGCACGAGCTGGACGTCGGGCTTCGCCGTTTCGTGGAAGACACGTTCCGCGCGCGAGGCGGACAGGGCGGTGCGCTGCCTGGCGCGGCCGCCGTGGCAGGGCGCGGACGGGTGGACGTCCGGTTCGCGGAGGACCGCGCCGGTGAGCTCTACCTCCTGACGAAGAGCGACGGCATGATCCGCCAGGTGATCGGCGTCCGGTAATCGTCGTCACGCCAGGGCGTCTTCAGGGGCGGCCTTTTCGCGGGGTCGGTGCGGTCCCGGTCATGTCGAAGCGACCGGGTGCCACCTGGCGCGACGTCTCTGCCCCGGTTCTGGTGTTTCTCTCGCGACCGGACTCGTCCTGCCCTACGTCGTCCACAAACATCGTCTCGCGGGTATTATTCTGTTCGGTGCCAGCGCCCCGACCAGCGATATCGTCCATGCCATCTGGTGCGGTGAACGCCGGGCCAGTCACACCAACGAAGGGCTTTCAGATGAATCGCCGCGAGTTCCTCAAGACCGCCGCCGTCGCCGCCGTCGTGCCGGCGCTCGGCCGCCAGGCGCCGCCCGCGAGCGAGTGGGGCTCGCCGGTGTTCGATCTGCACTTTCACCTTCGGCCCCAGCCGGCGGCCAACCTCGCGCACTTCGACGGTGCGGGCGTGACCAAGGGGAACCTGCTGACGCGCGGCGCCGCCCTCGAGCAGGTGAAGACGCTGCAGGCGGCGGCACCGGGCCGGTTCACCTGGTTCAACAGCTACGACGTCGCCAGACCGGACGCCGAGAAGGTGCTGACGCAGGCCGTCAAGGACGGCGCCCAGGGTTTCGGCGAACTGAAGTTTCACGTCGCCGCCGACGGGGCGGAACTCCGCCGCATGTATGCCCTGGCGGCCGACCTGCGGGTGCCGCTCCTGATCCACTTCCAGGAAGTCGATCATTTTTCCGACGAAGGCACGTGGAGCACCGGGTTCGCGAAGACGTTCGAGTCGGTCCTGAAGGCGTACCCGAACACAACGTTCATCGGGCATGCCGACGCGTTCTGGGCAAACGTGAGCGCGGATTACCACAACGAGGCGGCCTATCCGGCGGGCTCGATCACGCGCGGCGGCCTGACCGACAAGTGGCTCGGTGACTACCCCAACCTGTTTGGCGACATGTCGGCGAATTCCGGCAACAACGCCATGTCGCGGGATCCCGAGTTCACCGCCGGCTTTCTCAAGCGCCATCAGGACAAGCTGCTGTTCGGCAGCGACTGCAGCTGCACCGACGGCCACGGCGGCGGCGTCAGTCAGAGCAACAATCCCGCGGCGACGCGGCTGGCCGGGAAGTGCGTTGCGCGCGAGACCCTGGGAGTCCTCGAGCGCTCGGCGTCTGCCGAGGTCTTCAACAAAATCGCCTGGGGCAACGCCCACAAGCTGCTGCGGATTCCGGCGTAGGTCACGCGTCGCGCGCTCCCGCTGAGGGCGTAAGCGATTCTGCGGTCCGCGGAGTATTCCATCGCGTGACCAACGCTACGCGGCTCACTGGAGATCCAATGCCCGCAAAAAAGACTGTAAATAAGGCCTCAGGGATCGGTCGTCGTCAATGGCTCACGTCGGCGGCGGGTCTCGCGGCCGCGGCGCTCGCGTAGCCGATGATTTCACTACCCCTGCCTGACGGCCCGGGCCGTCGCAGGGACTGCCACGACGGGTGGCCCCAACGGAAGGAATGACGATGGAACGCAAGACCGCTCATGATTTCGACCAGGACCTGCTCGCGCTGTTCGACGCCT
>JANMCN010000253.1:0-9219 GCA_031361295.1 Acidobacteriota bacterium
GAGCCTGTAGTGAATCCACAAACCTTCGCGACGCGTCTCGACGAGGCCGGCACGCCGCAGATAGGCCAGGTGCCGTGAGGCCTTCGGCTGCGGAATCTCGAGACTCTCATGGATGTCACATACGCACACCTCTCCCGTGAGGAGCAGGCCCAGGATCCGGAGCCGCGTCGCGTCGCCGAGCGCCTTGAAGAGGGTCTCCATGCGAGCCAGCTGCTTGCTCATATATTCGCCTTGACAAATATATCACGGGTTCTCTACAGTGTCTCTATATTCGTTTGGGCAGATACATGGAGCGACGCACATGGCAGATACCGAACAGGCCGTGAAGGAAAAATACGGCGCGATTGCCGCGTCGGTGACGAAGGGAACGGCCGGCGCCTGCTGTGGCCCGGCCGCGTGCGGCGGCGGAGACCCGATCACCGCTGACCTCTACTCCGATGCGGAGACCAGCAGCCTGCCGCGAGCTGCCGTGACGGCGTCGCTCGGGTGCGGCAATCCCACGGCGGCGCTGCCGCTCGAGCAGGGCCAGATCGTCCTGGACCTCGGATCAGGCGGAGGGATCGACGTGCTGCTGTCCGCAAGGCGCGTGGGGCCGACCGGCAAGGCATACGGGCTCGACATGACCGACGAGATGCTGACGCTGGCGCGGGAGAACCAGCGGAAGGCGGGCGCGACCAACGTGGAGTTCCTGAAGGGCTCGATCGAATCGATCCCGCTCCCCGACAACTCCGTGGACGTCGTCATCTCCAACTGCGTCATCAACCTCTCGAGCGACAAGGATGCGGTCCTGCGCGAGGCGTTTCGGGTACTGAAGCCGGGTGGCCGCCTGGCTGTCTCGGACGTGGTGGTCCGGGGCGACGTGCCCGCCGCCATCCGGCAGAGCATGGAGCTGTGGGTGGGCTGCATCGCGGGCGCGCTCGAGGAGAAGGAGTACGCCGCGAAGCTGCAGGCGGCGGGCTTCGCCGATATCGACGTCGAGCCGTGGCGGATCTACAGGATTGACGACGCGCGGGCGTTTCTGATGGAGACCGGCGTCGACGCGGACCAGCTCGCCTCGGACGTCGAAGGCAGGTTCGCGAGCGCGTTCGTGCGCGCGCGAAAGCCCGAGGCGCACATCTGTTGCGGGCCCGATTGCTGTGCGTGACGGCGCGCCGACCCCTCCGCAGACGATCCTGTTCGCCTGCGTACACAACGCAGGGCGCTCGCAGATCGCCGCGGCACTTTTCAATGCGCTCGCCGACCCGCAGAAGGCCCGCGCGGTGTCCGCCGGCACTCAGCCCGGCGATCGCGTGCACGATGTGGTCGTTGACGCGATGCGCGAGGACGGAATCGATCTCGGGACCGCGGCGCCGCGACTCCTCACGCCGGAACTCGCCGGGCACGCCACGTGGCTCATCACGATGGGGTGCGGAGACGCCTGTCCCGTGGTTCCGGGTCTCCGTCGAGACGACTGGCCCCTGGACGATCCGAAAGGCCAGGCGCTCGACCGGGTGCGTCAGATCCGCGATGACATCCGGCGGCGGGTCGAAACGTTCATCCTCGATCAGGGCTTGAGGTAAGACGGGGCGGGGACGTCGATGGCAGTCATGTCGTTCGGCCGCGAATCCAGCTGAACGCCACGGGCGGCTGCTTCTCGACCGCGGCGGAGATCCGATCGGCCAACCCGTCGTAGCGCTCGGCCTGGCGGCAGAGGTACTCCTGCGCCTGGGCCGCCTTGCCGGCCACAGCCCGGCCCGCGATGTTCCAGGTCTTGACGAGGTGCCGGATGATGGCGGCGTAGTCGCGCACCGTGTAGACATTGGCACGCTGGGCGACGCCGGCGAAGTGGTCGAACAGGTCCGGGTCCCTCCCGTCGGCCATGAGCCTTCCGGGCATCGCGATGAGGTTGCGGATCATCGACTGAAAGGCCAGGATGCCTCCCGCGGCATCCTGGTCGAGCACCAGTGCCATCGCTCGCGTGTAGAACGTCTCGTGCCGCGCTTCGTCGCCGGCGATCATCGCGCACATACGCGCGAGGTTCGGGTCGCCGTCCCTGCTCGCGCTCGTGCCGACGTTGCCGTGCGAAATGCGCGTCGCGCGCTCCTGGAACGACGTGTAGACCAGAAGTCCGTAGGGATCGGCATCGCTCTCGAGGTCGAAGCCATTGGCGATGAGGTGGTGCACCGTGCGTTCCACGGCGCGCATGTCGACGCGGCCGCTCAGGCGGAGGTACGCGTGCAGCAGGTCGCCGTGCCGATTCTCCTCCGCGGTCCACCCTCGGAGCCATCGGGCCCACGGACCCTGGCCGGTCCCGCTTTCGTCCTGGACCAGCCCGTTCAGCGAGACCGCGTAACTGGGCAGGGCCTCTTCAGTCACCATGTCCCCGACGAGGATGACGAGCAGCTCATCGGAGACTGCTCGAGCGGTCTGCCGGAAGTGCTCGACCTGTTCCCGCCAGTTTTCGGCTTCCAGATCGGGCAGGTAGTCGCTCGGCTGCCACGCCCTGTCGACGGGGAGCAGCAGGCTGAGGCTCTCGCCAATGGCCGGTTCGATGGCGCGGACCACCTCGCGGTGGTCCAAGACCACGGCCGACGGACGATCGACGAGGTCAGTTCGCTCCATGACGTCCACGAGTCACGCCGCGGACTCCCGGGCAGCCCCGGCCAGCGCCGTCCCGCCGGTGTCCGACCATGGCTCGTTGAAGCGGGCGGCGCCGGACCCGTTCTTCACCAGCATCAGCTGGAACAACCCGGCGTGCCGCTCCAGGAATGCGGCTTCGCAGCAGGCGAGATACAGATCCCACATGCGAATGAAGCGCGCGTCGAACCCGAGCGCGCGCACGCGGTCGAGGCTCTCATGGAAGCGGCTGCGCCATGCGTGCAGCGTGCGCGCGTAATGCATGCCGAAGTTCTCGGCGTGATACATCGACAGCGACGTGGTGCGCGCCAACGACCTCTGAATCTCCCCGACCGAAGCCAGTTCGCCGCCGGGAAAAATGTACTTCTCGATCCAGTCCGGTGTGCCGTGATAGTGCGGAAACCACTGGTCGTCGACCGTGATCGTCTGGAGCAGCATCGCGCCATCGGGCGCGAGCAGCCGATCGGCCGCCGCGAAGAAGTCGTCGTAGTGGTTGAGGCCGACCGCCTCGAACATCTCGATGCTGATCACTTTGTCGAAGCGCCCCGTCAGCTCGCGGTAGTCGGCGCGCAGGACGTCGATGCGCGACCCGACGTCGCCGATCCTCGAGCGCCACTCGCGTACGTGACGGAACTGCTCGTCGCTGATCGTCGTGGTCGTGACGCGACAGCCGTAGTGGGTGGCCGCCCAGACGGCGAAGCCGCCCCATCCGCTGCCAATCTCGAGCACGTGATCCGACGGCGCGAGCCGCAGCCGACGGCAGATGCGATCGACCTTCCGGGTCTGCGCCGTCTCGAGCGAATCGGCGGCCGACTCGAAATAGCCGCACGAGTACATGAGCAGCTCGGCGTCGAGGAACAGGCGGAAGAAGTCGTTGCCGAGATCATAGTGGCGGTGGATGTGCCGCCGGCTCCCGGCGATGGAGTTGTCGCGCAGGCGGCGCGCGATCCCGCCTGCCAGACGCCGCAGCGCGCCCGCGATGCGGCCCTGGTTTTCGAGGACGCGCCGGTTGCGCAGCATGAGGCGGGCCAGCGGCACCAGGTCGGGGGTCGTCCAGTCGCCATCCATGAACGACTCGCCGATGCCGATATCGCTTCCCGTCAGCGCACGCAGGAAGAACCGCTCGTCGTGCACGACGAGCGTCGCGTCGAGATCGTCATCGTCGCCGAACCGGGAGGTGCGGTCGGGACATGCCAGGGTGAGCGTGCCGCCGCGCAGACCGCGGAGACCCGTCAGAAACGCCGTCTTCGGCCACTGCGTCATCATCGTCATCGCTCCATCACCGAGCCGGCCTGACCGGCCGCTCCCACGCCGTGCGCTCCCCCACGCCGTCGCGCGTCAGGCGCGGCACGGGAGGCACGCCTTTCCACCACAACTTCAGCGCCTGCCAGTGAATGCCCGCCACCACGTTCGCGGTCATGGCTGGATAGCGGAGGAGCGCCCGCCGCATCTCCAGCGCGCTCCAGGGCCGCCGTTCGAGCGACAGCGTCGCGTCGAAGCAGACCGAGCCCGCCCGGGTGGACTCCATGTGGGCGACGAGGCGGCCGGCCGGCGGCGTGAAGGTGAAAGAGTAATCCAGGTCGACCGGCATGAACGGCGACACATACAGCGACTTGGTGGCCGCGGAGCGGAACATGCGCGACGCGGGGTCGGGGCGCAGCCAGTAGTTGTGGGACCCGCCGAAGGTGTTGTGCACCTCCGCGAGGACCACCTGCAGCCGATCGGCGGCGTCGAAGCAGTAGAAGAACGAGACCGGGTTGAAGCAGTAGCCCAGGTACCGCAGGTGCGTCAGCAGGAAGATGCGGCCGTCCGGCAGGTCGACCCCGTGGCGCGTCGCGTCGATCGCGAGGCGTTCCCTCAGCGCACGCGCCGGATCGCCGAGATGATCGCGATCGTCGAAGGTCGCCCAGTTCCACCGGTTGTAGCTCGTCATCCGCGAGACGCGCATCAGCTCCGGCACGCGATCGACGTCGAGCAGCGCCATGAAGAGCGGATACGTGAAGCCGTGCGGGACCGGCGTGAACCGCCGATGGCGCAGCGTGCCGATGAACAACCCGGCGTCGATCACCAGTCGACTCCGAGCGAGCGGGCGACCCTCAAGGCGGAGTTCAGTCCGTCCTCATGAAAGCCGTAGTACCAGTATGCGCCGCAGTAGTGCGTCCGATTGATGCCGCTGACGTCGGCCCACCGCGCCTGCGCGCGGACGGCCTCGCGCGTGTAGAGCGGGTGGCGATAGACGAACCGGCGCAGCACGCGCCGCTCGTCGATCCCGCCGGCAGGGTTCAGCGTCACGCAGTACTGTTCGGGGGTCGTCAGCCCCTGCAGGCGGTTCAGGTCGTACGTGACGGTTGGCGCGGCGTCGGCGTCGGCGGCGAGCCGGTAGTTCCACGACGCGCGGGCCCGCGGCTGCGCGGGCAGCACGGACGCATCCGTATGCAGCCACGCCGCGTTGGTCGTGGTCGTAAAGCTCGAAAACACGTCGCGCTCGCGGTCGCTCGGGTCGGCAAGCAGCGACACCACCTCGTCGCCATGGCACGCGAACACCACCTCGTCGAACGCCATCGACGGACGATCGCGGAAGGTGATCGTCACTCCGCGCTCACTCCGCTGCACGGCCTGGATCGCCGAACACGGATGGACGCCTCCCGACAGCGGCGCCATGAGCCGGGGAATGTACGTGTGGCTGCCGCCGGCCACCACTTTCCAGGTCGGCTGTGCATGGAGCGAGAGGAGCCCGTGATTGTCAAAAAAGCGGATCAGCGTGATGGCGGGAAACGAACGGATCGCGTCGAGCGACGCCGACCAGATGGCCGACGCCATGGGAAAGAGATACCGGCTCGTGAACCTCTCACCGAAGCGGCGCGAGTCCAGGAACTCACCCAGCGTCTGGAGGCCGCCGTCCGCCGCACCGAGGAGCGCGGGCGCTTCCCGGTTGAAGCGCAGGATCTCCCGGAGCAGCGACAGGTGCGACGGGCTGGCCAGGTTCCGCCGCTGCGCGAAGAATCCGTTGGCACCGCGGCTGCTGTACTCGAGACCGGTCCCCCGGCACGACACCGCGAACGACATGTCCGAGTCGCGGGTGGCCACGCCGAGCTCCCCGAACAGCCGGACCAGGTTCGGATAAGTGCGGTCGTTGTGCACCAGGAAGCCGGTGTCGAGCGGGACGTCGCCGGTCGGGGTCAAAATCACGACCGTGTTGGTGTGGCCGCCGAGACGCGCCTCCTTTTCGAAGAGGTGCACCCGGTGGCGGCGGCTCAGGAAATAGGCAGCGGCCAGGCCGGAGATGCCCGCCCCGATCACCGCGATGTGCTTCATGCCGTCCCTAGGAATAGCATGACGATCGGCTTTTGTCAATCTTCTGTCCATGACAAATGGTTGACATGAACTGGACGACTGCGCTACGCTCTCCTGGAACACGGTGGTTGAGAAAGCGGGGGATGGGATGGGACACACGATCAAGCTCGCGGCGCTCGGCGCGGTCGCCTTCATGGTGCTCGACGGCATCTGGCTCGGCCTGGTGATGAAGAACTTCTATCGCGACCAGCTCGCGCCGATCGTGCGCCTCGCGGATGGCGGCATCGCGCCCAACTGGCCCGCGGCCCTCGCCGTGTACGCCTTCCTCGGGACCGGGATCGCGCTCTTCGTGATCCCGCGCGCGCCGACCGTGCCGCTCGCGGCGACCTACGGCGCGCTGTTCGGCCTCGTGGTGTACGGCGTCTATGACTTCACGAACTACTCCACGCTCAGGCAGTGGCCGTTCGTGCTGGCGCTGGCCGACGTAGCGTGGGGAGCGGCCGCGTCGGCCGCATGCGCAGCGGCCGTCCGGATTCTAGCGCGGTGACCAAACCACGCCACGCGCCGGCGCATTACCCCATCCGGGCGGTTTCCAAACTGACCGGGGTGGGTATTGACACGCTGCGCGCGTGGGAGCGCCGGCATGGAGCCGTGTCCCCCATCCGCGACGACCGCGGCCGCATGTACACCGAAGCCGACATTGCGCGACTCCGCCTGCTGCGCGGCGCCGTGGAACACGGTCACAGCATCGGGCGCCTCGCAGGGCTCAGCGATGCGGAACTGCGGCAGCTCGCCGCCACAGCCGGCGCGAGCGCAGTGCCCGAGGTCGCGCCTGCACGCCGGACCCCGCCCCTCGATACAGCCGCGCTCACCGCCGCGCTGCAGAAATACGATGCCGCCGGCATCGACCTGCAGATCAGCCGGCTCGCGGCGGTCCTGCCGCCGCTCGAACTGCTCAGGGACGTGTTGATGCCGGTGCTTGCCCATGTGGGCGACGACTGGCACCAGGGGCCGGCACGCATCGCGCACGAACACCTGATGTCCTCGACCATGCGCAACATCCTCGGCTCGTTCCTCCGGCTGTAAGCGCGCCCGGAAGTGTCGACCCGGTTGCTCTTTGCCACTCTGGCGGGCGAGCGCCACGAGATCGGCACGCTGGGCGCGGCCATGCTCGCCGCCAGCAGCGGCCTGGGCGTCGCGTATCTCGGTCCCGATCTTCCGGCGCGAGAACTCGTCGAGAGCGTGCGCCCTGCCGGCGCACAGGTGCTGGTGCTGGGGTTGACCGCGACATCGGCGGGGAAAGCCACTGAGCGCGAGCTTCGCACGATCGTTCGCGATCTCCCGAAGGAGGTCGAGCTGTGGGCGGGCGGACGCGGCGCCATGCGTCACTCCGGACTCATCGGCCCGCGCGGACTGGTCCTTCGCGACTACAACGCGTACCAACGGGAACTCCTCCGTATCGGCGGACGCGCCGTGTGACAGCCACGCGATTCGGTCCGTGTATCGCAGTACTCGTGCTGTCGATGGCCATCATTCGAGCTGGCGCCACCGAGGAATCCTTGCGGGTGGGCGATCCGTTGCCGAAACTCAAGGGGCAAACCCTGACGGGGCGCACGGCCGTCCTGCCCCAGGAGCCGGCGGGCAAGGCGACGCTCGTGGCGATGGGCTTCACCTACTCCTCGCGCTGCGCGGTCGAAGCGTGGGCGGAGTGGTACCGAACGACGATCGATCCGAAGACGGACGTCACGTTCTTCGAGGTCCCCATGATCGGCGGCGTCGCAAGTCTCGGCCGGTGGTTCATCAACCGAGGGATGCGCAACGGCACGCCCACGGAACTGCACGACCATGTCATCACGGTCTATCAAGGAACGGCCGACTGGAAGAAACGTCTCTCGTTTTCTGCTGATCACAAGGACGACGCCTACCTGATCGTATTCGACAGGGCCGGGGTGGTGCGGTGGGTCCATCACGGCGGATTCGACACCTTTTGGTCCGACGAGCTGAAAACGCTTCTGGCGCCGCTCGCTCGGCCGGTCGACCGCTGATGTCGCACCATCCGGAGTCGCGGAGAACGCCAGCGGTACTGGTGACCGGTGCAACCGGCTACATCGGGGGACGTCTGGTGCCCGTCCTCGAGGCCTCCGGGGTTCGGCTTCGTTGTCTCGCGCGGCGTCCGGACGCGCTTCAGTCGCGCGTGGCACCGGCGACGGAGGTGGTCGCGGGGGACCTCTTCGATCCGGCATCACTCGATCGCGCGCTCGCGGGAATCGACGTGGCCTACTACCTCGTGCACTCCATGGGCGCACACGGCGACTACCTCGAAAAGGATCGCGTCGCCGCCCGCAATTTTGGCGAAGCCGCGCGGCGGGCTGGTGTTGCGCGAATCGTGTACCTCGGTGGTCTCGCCACGGGTGAAGAAACGCTCAGCAAGCATCTCAAGAGCAGGATCGAGACGGGCCAGGTGCTGAGAGAAAGCGCCGTACCCGTGATGGAGTTCCGCGCGTCGGTCGTGATCGGGTCGGGCAGCCTCTCGTTCGAGCTGATTCGCGCGCTCGTGGAGCGGCTACCGATCATGATCTGCCCCCGGTGGGTCTCGACCCTGGCGCAACCCATCGGCATCGATGATCTGCTGGCGTATCTTGCGGCGGGACTCGACCTTCCCGCCGGCGAGAGCCGCACGTTCGAAATCGGCGGCGCGGACCGAGCGAGTTACGGCGACCTGATGCGCGAGTACGCACGGCAACGCGGGTTGAGGCGGGTGATGATGTCGGTGCCGTTGCTGACGCCTCGCCTGTCGAGCCTCTGGTTGGGACTCGTGACGCCCGTCTATGCGCGGGTCGGGCGCGAATTGATCGCGGGACTGAAGAACCGGTCTCTGGTTACGGATCCCGCGGCACTTTCGGTCTTCCCGATCAGGCCCGTCGGCTTGCGGGATGCGATCGCTCGCGCCATTCGCTACGAGGATCGCGCGTTCGAGCTGACGCGGTGGTCCGACGCACGCTCCTCGGGAGGGGAGCCGCAGTCTGTGGCCGAGACCCGCTTCGGCAGCAAACTGGTCGACGCACGGCAGATTCAGGTGGAGGTCGACGCGGACCGCGCGTTCGTGCCCATCGCGAAGATCGGGGGCGAGCGCGGGTGGTACTACGCCACGTGGCTGTGGCGAATCAGAGGCGCGATCGACCTGCTGATCGGCGGCGTCGGGATGCGTCGAGGGCGGCGCGACCCGAACGCACCCGCCGTCGGCGACACGCTCGATTTCTGGCGCGTCGAGGCGTACGAACCGGGACGACGACTGAGACTCGCCGCGGA
>JANMCN010000296.1:0-24280 GCA_031361295.1 Acidobacteriota bacterium
GCCTTGTCGATGTCGCGGGCCGAGGCGACGTTCTCCATCAACATGTAGAACGCCTCGTTCCCGATGCTGGCGTTCACGCGCGTCGTGATGAACCCGGGTGACTCCCGCACGAGCACCGTGTCCTTTCCCATCTGCCGGGCCACCGCCTCGATCGTGTCGAGAACCGCCGGCGCGCTGTGCAGCGCTTTGACGATTTCAACGAGCTTCATTTTGTGAACCGGATTGAAGAAGTGCATCCCGGCGACACGGGACGAGTCGCGCATCGATCCCGCCAGCTCGGTGATGCTCAGGGCTGACGTGTTTGTCGCGATCGCGGCGGTCGCGGGTGCGAACCGCTCGGCCTCGGCGAGGAGTGCGAGCTTGACGTCGAGCTGTTCCGGCGCCGATTCGATAATCAGGTCGCTCCCATCCACCGCGTCCGCCACGGAGGTCGTCGTCGAGAGCCTCGCACAGATCGCCTCACCGTCGGCGGGTGTGCACGTGCCGCGGTCAATCGCCGTGGCGACGATCGCCTGAATCGCGGCGCGCGCGCGTGCGAGAGACGAGTCGGACACGTCGTAAAGGCGCGTGTCGAATCCGGAGGCCATCGCGGCGTGGGCGATGCCGTGGCCCATCGTGCCCGCTCCGAGTACGGTGATGCGCTGGACTCTCATCGTGCGATCCGGGCCCGTGCGACGGCTACCTGCGGAGAGCGGGACCCTCGCCTTGCGGCACCAGCGAGCGGAGCACCTCCAGGGCGGCGGCGATCTCGTCCTCCGTGTTGTAGAAGTGCGGTGCCATCCGGACCCCCGCACCCGGCCTGTAGTCCACGATCACATCGCGGCGAATCAGCTCGTTCGCGACGATGGCGGGATCCGGCACATCGATGATCACGGCGCCGCCACGTTCGTCGTCTCGATGAGGCGTGTTGACGTTCCAGCCCGACGCGCGCGCCCCTTCCATCAGGAGTCGCGTCAGCCGGAGCGATTTCGCGCGGATGGCGTCCACGCCAATCTCGCCGACGATCTCATAGCCGGCGCGGCAGGAATACAGAGCCGGAACATTTGGCGTGCCGCTCTGGAACCGCTCCGGCGGATCGGCGAAGGCCAGCGGCCCGGGGACGAAATCGAACGGACGTGCGTGCGCGGCCCAGCCGGCGAGGCCCGGTTCCAGCAACCGCGCCAGATCGGGGCGCACGTAGAGATACCCCGCACCCGGACCGCCGCAGAGCCATTTCACTGAGCCGCCGACCGCGAAATCGACGCCGAGCTCCTCGAGATGCATCGGGAGGGTGCCGGCGGCCTGGTACACATCGAGGATGACGTGCGCTCCCACCCGGTGCGCCTTCTCCACGATCGCGCGCGCGTTCTGCACGTACGAGCTCTTGAAAAGGACGAGCGATACGGGCACGAGCGCCGTCCTCTCATCGATGGCGTCGAGCAGGCGATCGAGGTTGGTGCGCACCATGTCGTCGGAGGCGACGTAGGCGATCTCCGCTCCGTAGCGCCGAAACCCCTCGAACAGGTACATCGTGGACGGAAACTCGAGGTCGGTCATGACGATCCGGCGTCGCGTCCCGTCGTACGTGAAACACGACGCCACGACGCCCAGCGCCACGGTGACGTTCTGGTGCATCGAGACCGTGCCGGGCGCCACGCCGAGGATCGGCGCGAGAAGGTCTCCCGTGGTGCGGCCGATTTCCCACCAGCCTTCGCTCCATGCCCGGACGCCTCGCGAGGACCACTCGTCGGCAAACGTCTGCAGGTGCCGCGCCGCACGCCGCGGCATGGCGCCGAGCGAGTGGCTCACCAGATAGGTACAGGTGTCGACGATGGGGAATTCCCTGCGCCACGCAAGAAGGGGATCGGGCACCTCGGAGATGTCCGGGCGCACATCGGGTGGCGGCGGCAGGATCATGCGCGCGGGTGGATGGCGATCACGCGTTCAAATCGACCCAGACGGTCTTGACCTGGGTGTAATGCTCGAGCGCATGCGCGCTCATCTCGCGGCCGAATCCGCTCTGCTTGTACCCGCCGAACGGCGCCGCCGTGTCGTACACGTTATAGGTGTTGATCCAGACGGTCCCGGCCTGGAGCTTCCGGGCCACATAGTGCGCCTTCTTGATGTCCCGCGTCCAGACGCCCGCCGCGAGCCCGTACGGGCTGTCGTTCGCGCGCGCAATCGCCTCGTCGACGTCAGCGAACTCAATCGCGGCCAGCACGGGTCCGAAGATTTCCTCGCGCGAGATCGTCATGGACGGCAGCACGTCGGCGAACACCGTGGGCTGCACGAAGAATCCCTTGCCCGTCCCGATGTCGGCCCGCTCGCCCCCCGCGACGAGCGTGGCGCCTTCCTGCTTCCCGGACTCTATGTACCGCAGCACGGTCTCCATCTGCTTGCGAGACGACAGCGCACCAAAGCGGGTCTTCGGGTCGAGTGGGTCTCCCGGCACGATCTTCCTCGCGCGCGCGGCGAGCCTGTCGATGAACTCCGCCTTGATCGTCCGATCGACGAGCAGCCGCGATCCCGCGGCGCAGACTTCCCCTTTGCCGTAGAAGATGCCCACGGTCGCCCCGCGCACCGCCGCGTCCATATCGGCGTCCGCAAGGACGATGTTCGGAGACTTGCCCCCGAGCTCGAGTGTGATTCTCTTCAGCGTCGCCGCGGCGCCCCGCATGATCCCCCTGCCGGTCGACGTGTCGCCGGTGAACGCGATCTTGTCGATCCCGGGATGCTCCACGATCGCCTGGCCCAGGCTGGCCCCGGGGCCGGTGAGTACGTTCAGGACGCCCGGCGGCAATCCGATCTCGACGGCGATTTCGCCGAGCGCGAGCGCCGTCAGGGGAGTCTGGCTCGCGGGCTTCAGGATGACCGTGTTGCCGCACGCGAGCGCCGGCGCCACCTTCCACGCCGCCAGCAGCAAAGGAAAGTTCCACGGGACGATTGCCGCCACCACGCCGATGGGCTCGCGGAGCGTGTAGGTCAGGTGGTTTCCCTTGACGGGAATCGTTTCCCCCATCAGCTTGTCGGACCACCCGCCGTAGTACTCGAAGCATTCCGCCGCCGCCGGAATCTCGATGTGCCGCGACTCGGAGATCGGTTTCCCGTTGTGGAGGGTCTCGAGCCGCGCGATCTCGTCCGCGCGCTCGATCAGCTGCTCCCCGAGCCTCCGCACGAGCCGACCGCGCTCGCGCGCCGACAATGCGGCCCAGGGCCCCGCCAGCGCAGCTCTGGCGGCATGGACCGCGGAGTCGAGGTCCTCCACTCCCGCGCAGGCCACGGACGTGACGATCTCCTCCGTCGCCGGATTGACGACCTCCATCGTCCGCCGCGATGCCGCCTCGCGCCACTCGTTGTCGATCAGCAGTTTGTTCAGCATCTGTGAGAGCCGCCAGACCTCGGAGCGCGCACCGTCCGTAGCGCGCAGCGTTAGCTGCGCGGATGGCGGGGCGGAAGCCCCGCCCCACGTACCGCGCGCGACGGCAGGCTCAGCGCCGCCTTTGTATCCGGCCCACCCCTACGCACCTACGCTTCCGTCCGGACGTACTCGAAGTCGATCGGCTGGCGGTTGATGCCGCGGATCGGAGGTGCGATGTAGTTGGCGAACTTGCCGGGCTCATAGACGGGCGTCGCCATGATGCTCAGCAGGTACTCCCGGTCCGAAGGGGCCGGCAGCCATTCTGTCTTACGGCGCACCCACTCCGCCTCGGACTGCGGCACGCCCGTCGGATCGAAGTGCATGGACGAGAACATGCCGATGCCACGATTGAACTTGCGGTCCGGCAGACGCAGGCGGTCGGACATGCCGTGGCGTTCGAAAATCTTGTTCCACCGCTGCACGCCTGCCTCGCAGTCGCCGACATACCAGTCGCGGAGGACTTCATTCATCGCGGTCCGCATCGGGATCGCCTTCCGCGCAAGCCTGCCGCTGTCGGGCACCTCGAGCTCGTAATACGCTTCGGTCACGTGATGATCGCTCCACTTCTCTTCCTGCGCCCGGCCCTTGAGCCCGTTGCCGAAATACGAGGCGGCGTTGGTCGAGATTTCGTTCCCGTGCAGGTCCAGGCTCAGGCTGAACCACAGGTTGATGAACTTCTGTATCGTGGGCAGGTCGATCCCGCCGAGTCTGCGGACATCTTCGGAATAGCCGGCGTTCGCGAGCAGCTGGCACGTGCGCTCGACGATGCGGGCGATCCCGGTCTCGCCGACGAACATGTGGTGCGCTTCTTCGGTCAGCATGAACCGGGTCGTCCGCGAGAGCGGGTCGAGCGAGCTCTCCGACAGCGACAGCAGCTGGGACTTGCCGTCGCGATCGGTGAACATCGTGAACATGAAGAAGTCGAGCCAGTTCTCGATCGGCTCGTTGAACGCGTCGAGGATGCGAGGCTTGTCACGATTGCCGCTCTGGCGCGCGAGCAGCTCTTCGGCTTCGTCGCGGCCGTCGCGCCCGAAGTACGAGTGCAGCAGGTAGACCATCGCCCAGAGATGGCGCCCTTCCTCGACGTTCACCTGGAACAGGTTGCGCAGGTCGTACATGCTCGGACAGCGCTGGCCCAGCCAGCGCTGCTGCTCGACACTGGCCGGTTCCGTGTCACCCTGCGTGACGATCAAGCGCCGCAGCTGGTTGCGGAACTCCCCCGGGACCTCCTGCCACACGGGCTGGCCGAGAAAGTCCCCGAATCCGATGCGCCGGTCGTGGACGGGATCCGCAAGGAAAATGCCCCAGCGATACTCCGGCAGCTTCACGTATTCGAAGTGCGCCCACCCCGACGGATCGACGCTCACCGCCGTCCGCACGTACACCTGGTGATAATCCTGGAACCCCTGCGGCCCCATGTCCTTCCACCACTGGATGTACTGCGGCTGCCAATGCTCGAGCGCGCGCTGCAGCCGTTTGTTGCCGGACAGCCCGACGTTGTTGGGGATCTTCTCGGCTGAGATCATCGTGGGCCTCGCTCCAACGGTTCCGGCTGACAGCTACCGGCGACCCGTCTCTCCTCGACTGAACGCACTCCACCACAGCCGCGCCTTCAGCCCAGCACTGCTGGACGCCGGAAGCCGGGACTGGCAGCCCCTGCTCATGTCCGCCTGAAATCGAACTCGGGACGCCCCTGTGACCCATAGGCCGTCAGGGCGCCCTTGTCGCCAACAGCGTTCGGCCGCTGGAAAATCCAGTTCTGCCACGCCGTCAGCCGTCCGAAGATCTTGGTCTCCATCGTTTCCGGGCCGGCAAACCTCAAGTTGGCCTCCATCCCGGTCAGGGCATCGGGTGAAAACGCCGCGCGGCTCTCGATCGCCAGCCTCACCTCGTCGTCCCAGTCGAGCTCGTCAGGCGCAAACGTCACGAGACCCGCATCGGCCGCCGCCTGAGCGTCGAAGGGATCCCGCTCCTCGAGCAGTGCCGCGACGCGATCCGGCTCTCCAAGAAATCTCGACTGCAGCCGGGTGAGCCCGTTGCCCATGATGAGCGGGCCCGCGTTCATCCCCGAGAGCGCGACGCTGTTCGTGCGATCCGGATCGTCGAGCATGTACGCCCGGTCGCACGCGAGCACCAGTTCGAATAGCGTGCCCGCAAAGCAGTTGCCCGGTTCGACGATCGCGAAGAAGGTGCGCGACGTCAGATCCATACGCTTGAGCGTCCGCTTGATGAAATGAATGATCTCGCGGACGATCCAGTGATCCGCGTGCGCGACCAGGGCCTCGTCCACGGCGAGCACGTTCGCCGCGGATCCTTCCGTCTTCACGACGATCGTGCCGATCAGCGGCTCGTCGACGCGCAAACGCAGCAGCGCATCGTCGAGCTCCCGGAACGCCCGCAACGGCCAGAAGCGGTCCCCCGCCGCAAGAATGGCCGCCGGTGCTGACGGCTCGCCGGTCTCCGGCCCGCGGATGGTGAGCGTCCCGACGCGCTTCTCGCGATCGAGGTCGACCGTGACGGTCGAATAACGGACGGCGCTGCTGCTCACATGCGGGCCGAGCGGCCCCAGCCGGATTCCGGGGCCGTCAGCGGGCCGATCCGACGACTCGGCGAGCAGACGCGCGCGCGCGGCCACGCGTTCCTTGAACTGGCTCGTGGGATGGACCGCATCGACCAGCCGCCACTCCACGGCGCGCCTGCCCTTGATGCCCTCGGCGACCGTGGCGAACACGTCCGCGAGGTCACGCCGCACCATCCGCTTGTCCACCACCCGGGTGAGCCCGCCGGTGCCCGGCAGCACACCGAGAAGCGGCGTCTCCGGAAGGCTCACCGCCGAGTTCCCGTCGTCCACGAGGATGATTTCGTCGCAGGCGAGGGCGAGCTCGTATCCGCCGCCGGCGCAGATGCCGTTGAGCGCCGCGAGGAACTTGAGGCCGGAGTGCTGGCTGGCATCCTCGATCGCCAGTCGCGTTTCGTTCGTGTACTTGCAGAAATTCACTTTCCAGGCGTGCGTCGAGCCGCGCAGCATGAAGATGTTCGCGCCCGCGCAGAAGACGCGCTCCTTCAGGCTGGTGATGACGACGGCATGGACTTCCGGGTGCTCGAAACGGAGGCGCTGCAGCGCATCGGCGAGCTCGATGTCGACCCCCAGATCGTAGGAATTCAGTTTGAGGCGGTAGTCAGGAGAGAGACCCGCGTCCTCCTGGACATCCATCGAGAGGGTCGCGATCGCGGCGTCGAACGTCAGCTTCCAGTGGCGGTAGCGGTCCGGCGAGGTCTCGAACGAGACGTCCGGGTCATGACGGGAGACGGTATCCACGTCGCAAGCGTACGCCTCGGAGAGGCCTGCGTGCAACTGGGACCGTGGTGGCTGACCGGTGCACCGCTCGACGCGTCACACCGGGCCGGCGATCTCAGTATTCGTCTTCGTTGCCCCACCAGGTGTCGGTCGTGGACGAGGTCGCGGGATTGGAGCGCGACGACCACGGGGCCGAGGGCACGGACAGGCGATGCTGGATCTGGGCGCGCAGCCAGCCGAGCGCGTCCGGCTCAGCGGCCCGGAGCGCCTTCCAGTCCAACTCCGGCAGCACGAGAGTCAGCGTACGAGTCGCGTTGGCGTCAGCGTCGATCATGCGCTAATGATATGAAGCCCGGCTGCGGGTGTCATGCAGAACTTTCAGATGCAATCAATGCGGCCGCGAGATGGCGGGCGCCATGTCGCACGCGCATGACATGCATCAGGGAAATGGATGCGACCAGCCTCGCGTCTGCCCGTCCTATTCGGACGTCTGCCCCGGCGCGAGCACGAGCGTCTCGATGCCGGGATCGAGGAAGGCCTCGAGCTTCTCGGGCGTGCCCGTGAGCACCGGGAATGTGCCGTAATGCATCGGGACGACCTGCCGCAGGCCCAGCATGCTGGCGGCGCGCGCGGCTCCCTCGGGCCCCATCGTGAAGTGGTCGCCTATTGGCAGGAACCCGATGCTGGGCGCGTGCATCTCGGCGATGAGCCGCATGTCTCCGAACACGGCCGTGTCGCCGGCGAAGTAGAAGGCCTCCTTGTCTTCCGTGCGAACCACGAACCCCACGGGCTCGCCGAGATACACCGTCGTATCGTTCTCGACGACACTGCTCGTGTGGACGGCGGGGACCATGCTGATCTCGAGGCCGGCGATTGTCACCGTGCCCCCGATCCCCATGCCATGAACGTTCTGGAGTCCCTTCCTTTCGCACCAGAGCGCCAGTTCGTAGACCGCGATGATCGGCGCTCCGGTCGAGCGGGACACCGCGACGACATCACCCGCGTGATCGGAGTGCCCATGAGACAGGAGGATCAGATCGGCGTGTGCAATCCGCTTCATGTCCGGAGGACACATCGGATTCTGCTCCAGCCACGGGTCCGTGACGATCTTCCTGCCCCCGGGTGTGGTGATGACGAATGTCGAGTGCCCGTACCAGGTGAACGACAGACGTCCTGATTGCGCAGCCATGACCCGATTCTACCGGGGCATCCTCCGCGCGCCCAAGCCACGGCCGGGCTTCGCGCCGGCAGGCTATAATTGACCCATCGATGCAGACCCTCCCCCTCAACTTCATCCGCGGCCGCAAGAAGCGGATTGAGGACGCGCCGCGCCAGGCGAAGCCGGAGTGGCTGAAGGTCCGGGCCCCGGGCTCCGAGAATTACCACCGGTTGAAGGGTCTGATGCGTACGCTCGGCCTTCACACGGTCTGCGAGGAAGCGAACTGCCCGAACATCGGCGAGTGCTGGAATCACGGGACGGCGACCTTCATGATTCTCGGCGACACCTGCACGCGGTCGTGCGGCTATTGCAACGTCACGCACGGCACGCCGACATCACCCGACCTGCAGGAACCCGCAAAAGTCGCGAGCGCCATCCACGCGATGGCGCTGGATTACGTCGTCATCACCTCCGTCGATCGGGACGACCTCCCGGATTGCGGCGCCTCGCATTTTGCGGACACCATCTTTGAAACGCGCAGTCGCATCCCGGGCTGCCGCATCGAGGTGCTGATTCCGGACTTCAAGGGAGCCGAGCCGGCGCTGCATGTGGTGCTCGACGCCGGCCCGGACGTGCTGAACCACAACATCGAGACCGTGCCGAGGCTGTACCGCACTGCGCGTCCGGGCGGCCGGTACGACCGCGCCCTCCAGGTCCTCGATCGCTCGCGCGCGCACGCGCCACACATCCCGACGAAATCGGGATTGATGGTAGGCCTCGGCGAAGAGTGGGAGGAGGTCGTGAACACGCTGGCCGATCTGCGCGCCGCCGGATGTCAGATCGTGACCATCGGCCAGTATCTCAGGCCCTCGCTCGCCAATCTCCCGATGTCGCGGTACTACACGCCTGCCGAGTTCGCCGAATTGAAGCGACTGGCGCTCGCGATGGGCTTCGGCCACGTGGAGTCGGGCCCGCTGGTTCGGAGCTCGTACCACGCCCACGAGCAGGTCGCCGCCCTCGAGGCGCGCTGACGGCCGAAGCGCGCAGCTTCGGCTGCGCGGATGGCTTCAGGCTTTTTTCTTTGGCCGATAGACGTGCGTGGCCTGGCCGAAGAAGACCTCGGCCGATTCCATGACCGTCTCCGAGAGCGTGGGGTGTGGATGAATCGTCATCCGCAGGTCGGTGGCATTCGCCCCCATCTCGATCGCGAGCACGCCTTCGGCGATGAGCTCGCCGGCGCCGGGACCGACGATGCCGACCCCGAGAATGCGCCCGGTGTGCGGTTCGAGGATCAGCTTGGTGACGCCGTCCGACCGGTCGAGTGTCTGGGCGCGCCCGGAAGCACCCCAGGGGAAGCGCGCGACGGTCACCTCGCGCTTCTGTTTCTGCGCATCGGTCTCGGTGAGTCCACACCATGCGAGCTCGGGATCGGTGAACACCACGGCTGGAATCGCGAGGGGCTCGAACGCGACCCGCTCGCCAGAAATCGCCTCGACCGCGACCCGCCCTTCGTGCGAGGCCTTGTGCGCCAGCATCGGCTCGCCGACGACGTCGCCAATGGCGTAGATGGAGGGCTCGGCGGTGCGCCGGGCGGGATCGACCTCGATGAAGCCGCGCGAGTTCACCACCACGCGCGTGCGATCGAGCCCGGGCACGGCGGAATTCGGGCGGCGGCCGATCGAGATGAGCACGCGGTCGAACGTGCGCTCCCTGGCGTCCGCGGGCACGCCGTCCCCCTCGAACGTGACGGCGATGCCGTTCCCGGCGTCCTTCATGCCGACGACCTTCGTGTTCAGCAGCACCTTCTCGCAGATGGCGTCAATCCGTTTCGCGAGAATGTTGACGAGGTCCCGATCCGCACCGGGCAGCAGCCCGCCCGTCATCTCCACGACCGTGACCTTCGTGCCGAGCGCCGCGTACACGCTTCCAAGCTCCAAGCCGATGTAGCCGCCGCCGACGACCAGCAGGGAGGCCGGGATGTCCGGCAGCTCGAGCGCCGCCGTCGAGTCCATCACGCGCGGGCTGTCGATGCTGAGCCCGGGCACGGTGGACGGACGCGATCCGGTGGCGATGATCGCGTGCTCGAAGGTGAGGATCTGTACCGCCCCTGGAGCCGCCGCGCTGTCCACCGGGCCCGGCTTCGTGCCCGTCTCGCGGGTGATCTCCAGCGTGTGCGCGTCGCGGAACGCCGCGGTGCCCTGGATGTAGTCGATCTTGCGCTGCTTCGACAGCTGACCCAGGCCGCCCGTCAGCTGGTTCACGACGTTCGTCTTGAACGCGCGCAGCCGGTCGATGTCGAACGTCGGTGCACCGAACGAGACGCCCCATGCCTCGGCGTGCCGTGCCTCGTTGACGACGTCGGCCACGTGGAGGAGCGCCTTGGATGGGATGCAGCCCCGGTACAGGCAGACGCCGCCAGGATTCACCGAGGGATCGACGAGCGTCACCTGCATGCCGAGATCGGCGGCATAGAACGCCGCGGCGTACCCGCCGGGGCCGGCGCCGATGACGACGAGTTGCGTTGAGGGTGAGGACATATATGCGCGGTTCCGGATTCGGGGTTCAGGTTCCGAACGATTCTTACAGCAGCGTCACGAAGGCCTGCTCGAAGGCATCCGCCACCCAACGGAGAAACCGCGCGCCGTCGGCGCCGTCGATCACGCGGTGATCGTACGACAGCGACAGCGGCAGCAGCTGTCGCGGCTGGAACGCGTGGCCGTCGTACACCGGCTCGTAAATGCCGCGCGATAGACCGAGGATGGCGACCTCAGGCCAGTTCACGATCGGGGTGAACGACGTCCCCCCGATGCCGCCGAGGTTCGTGATCGTGAAGCCGGCCCCCTGCATGTCATCGAGCGACAGTTTCCCGGCCCGTGCCTTCTCGGACGCTTTCCCGAGATCTGCGGCCAGCTCGATGATCCCCTTCTGATCGACATCGCGCAACACGGGCACGAGCAGCCCGCGGGGGGTATCGACCGCCACGCCGATGTGAATGGATTTCTTATAGACGATTTCCTGCCGGGCCATGTCGACCGACGCATTGAACTGCGGAAACTTGCGCAGCGCCGCAGCCACGATCTTGAGCGCGACGACGGTCATCGTCAGTTTGCCGCCGGCCTGCTCGGCCCGCGGGCTGTACTGCTTGCGCAGGACCTCGAGGGCGGTGATGTCGGCCTTGTCGTGCTGCGTGACGTGCGGGATGGCGTTCCAGGCGTGCGACAGGTGCTCCGCCGTCTTCCGGCGGATGTTGCTCATGGGCTTGCGCTCGACGTCGCCCCACTTCGTGAAGTCCGGGAGCGCCGCGGCGGGACTGGCCGTGCCGCCCGGGTTCGACAGGGCGGCCCGCACGAACGCCTGGACATCTTCCACGCTGACGCGGCCTTCCGGTCCGGTGCCGGACACCTGGCGGATCTCCACGCCCAGTTCACGCACAAGCCGCCGCACCGACGGGGCGGCCGGCGGCGCGGGGCCGTCGCCCGCCGGCGCGCCCCCCGTCGGAGGCGCCGGCGCGGCAGGCGGGTTCCGCGCGCCGCGATCGATGCTGACGACTTCGCCGCGGGGCTTCGCCGGCGCGTCGTTGGCCGCCGGCGCGCCCCGCTGCGAGTGGTCGGCGAACCGCTCGTCGGCTGGCGCCGCCGTCGTCCCGCGGCCACGTTCCGCCGCCCCCTTCTGTCCGCCCTCCGCGCCCGGAGCCGCCTGGCTCGTGCCCCCGTCATCGGGGCCACCCGCCACCTGGGGCTGCGGCCTCTCCGCCGGCTGCTGCCCCTTGGCTCCGGCAGCAGCCTTCGGGGCCTTGCCGTCTGCGGGCGCCGCAGCGGAGTCGTCGAACGTCAGGACCACCTGGCCGACCTTGATGCGGTCGCCCGGCTTGACGCGCACCTCCTTGACGGTTCCGCCGGTGCTGGCCGGCACTTCGATCGTCGCCTTGTCGGTCTCGAGCTCGAGGATCGCCTGGTCCTTGGCGACGGTGTCGCCGGGGGCTACGAGCACGCGGACCACGTCACCCGCGGTGACGTTCTCGCCGAGTTCTGGGAGTGTGAAATCTGTTGGCATGTGTGGAGTGTCTGCTCTCGAGAGGGGCCGCGCGTCAGCTTTTCGCCGGATTCAACTTCTGCGGATCGATCCCCAGATCCTTGATCGCCTGGGCGACGACCTTGCGATCGAGCTTTCCGTCCTGCGCCAGCTCGGCCAGCGTCGCGAGCGCCACGAACCGCGCATCGACCTCGAAGAACTCGCGGAGCCGCTGCCGATCCTCGCTGCGTCCGAATCCGTCGGTGCCGAGCGACCGCATGCGGCGCGGCATCCACTGGTCGATCGAATCGGGCAGGACCTTCAGGTAATCGGACGCCGCGACGAGCACGCCCGGCGCGTCTTTCAGGCACTCCGCCACATACGGGACGCGCGGCGGCTCGGCCGGGTGCAGCATGTTCCACCGGTCGCAGGCATGGCCGTCGCGGTACAGCTCCTGGTAGCTCGTCACGCTCCACACGTCCGCGGCGACCTCGTACTTCTCGAGCAGCTTCTGCGCGGCCAGGACCTCGTTCAGGATGGCGCCGCTGCCGAAGAGCTGCGCCTTCAGCTTCGCCTTCGGATTCGCGGCCGCCTGCAGCCGATACATGCCCTTGAGGATGCCCGCCCTGGCGCCCTCGGGCATCGGGGGCATCGCGTACGGCTCGTTCATCACGGTCAAGTAGTAGAAGACACTCTCCTGCTCCTGGTACATCCGGCGGATGCCCTCCTGGATGATCACGGCGAGCTCGTACGCGTAGGCCGGGTCGTACGACACACAGTTCGGCGTGGCGAGCGAGTACACGTGGCTGTGCCCGTCCTGGTGCTGCAGCCCTTCGCCCGCGAGCGTCGTCCGGCCGGCCGTGGCCCCGAGGAGGAATCCACGGACGCGCGAGTCGGCGCCGGCCCAGATCAGGTCGGCGACGCGCTGGAATCCGAACATGGAGTAGTAGATGAAGAACGGAATCGTGTTGACCCCGTGCGTCGCATACGCCGTGCCTGCGGCGATGAACGACGACATCGATCCGGCCTCGGTAATGCCCTCTTCCAGGATCTGCCCATCCTGGGCTTCCTTGTAGTAGAGCAGCGTGTCCATGTCGACGGGCTCGTACTTCTGGCCCACGTGCGAGTAGATGCCGATGGCGCGGAAGAGCGATTCCATGCCGAACGTCCGCGCTTCATCCGGAATGATCGGGACGATCAGGTTCCCGATATCCTTGTCGCGCAGGAGCTTCGAGAGGATCCGGACGAACACCATCGTCGTCGAGGCCTTGCGGCCATCGGTACCCTTGTGGAACTCCTCGAACAGGGCTTCGGGAGGCGCCTGCAGCGACTCGACGCGCACCTTCCTCGTCGGCACGTACCCGCCGAGCGCTTTCCGCCGCTCCCGCAGATACTGAAGCTCCGTGCTGTCGTCCGCGGGGCGATAGAACGGCGCCTCCGCGATTTCCTCGTCGGAGATGGGGATGCCGAAGCGGGTCCGGAAAATCTTCAGGTCCGAGTCGTTCATCTTCTTCTGCTGGTGGGTGATGTTATTACCCACACCAGCCTCGCCGAGCCCGTAACCCTTGATGGTGCGCGCCACCACGACCGTCGGCTGACCGATTGTCTCGACGGCGGCCTTGTAGGCGTTGTAGACCTTCACGGGGTCGTGGCCGCCGAGCCGCAGCTTCTTCAACTGATCGTCGGAGAGGTGCTTGACCATGTCGAGGAGGCGCGGGTCGGTCCCGAAGAAATGCTCGCGCATGTACGCGCCGTCTTCGACCGCGTACTTTTGGTACTGTCCGTCGACCACCTCGCCCATCCGCCGCGCCAGGATGCCGTCGTGGTCCGCCGCGAGCAGCGGATCCCAGTCGCTGCCCCACAGCACCTTGATGACGTTCCAGCCGGCGCCACGGAAGATGGCCTCGAGCTCCTGGATGATCTGCCCGTTCCCGCGCACCGGGCCGTCGAGCCGCTGCAGGTTGCAGTTGATGACGAAGATCAGGTTGTCCAGCTTCTCGCGCGCGGCGAGGCTGATGGCGCCGAGCGATTCGGGTTCGTCCGTTTCGCCGTCGCCGAGAAACGCCCAGACCTTCGCCTGCGACGGCTTCTTCAACCCGCGGTCTTCGAGGTAGCGGTTGAAGCGCGCCTGGTAGATCGACATGATGGGGCCGAGCCCCATCGAGACGGTCGGATACTCCCAGAAGTCGGGCATCAGCCAGGGATGCGGGTACGAGGACAGGCCGCCGCCCGCCGCGAGCTCACGCCGGAAGTTGACCAGCTGCTCGACCGACAGCCGGCCTTCGAGGAATGCGCGCGCGTAGATGCCCGGGGACGCGTGCCCCTGGAAGTAGATCACGTCGCCGTCGCCGTTCTCCTTGCCCCGGAAGAAGTGGTTGAACGCCACTTCGTACAGCGTGGCGGCTGACGCGTACGTGGAAATATGGCCGCCGATGCCGTCCGACGCGCGGTTCCCGCGGACGACCATCGCCATCGCGTTCCACCGGACGAGGCTCTTGATCCGCCGCTCGACCTCCTGGCTGCCCGGCAGCGGCGTCTGATCCTCCACACGGATCGAATTCACGTACGGCGTGACCGCCGTAAACGGCAGGCTGACCCCGGCCATCCGCGCATGGTGCCGCAGCATGGCGAGCAGGCGCTGGACGCGGTCGCGATCACCCTGCTGGATGACGTACTCGAGCGACTCGCGCCACTCGCGCTGTTCGATAGCCTCCAGCTCGGAGTTATCCTGGGGTGCGATGTTCCTCATCTGATGAATTCCTCGCCGGCACGATTGGCGCCCATTCTGCGGTCGGTTGCGAGCGGACCCGGGCGTTCACGGCGCACCCTGGTGCCACGTCGGTATTGTCTGTTTCTCCGGCTTACAATCCTTCTATTGTAGTCCCGTCGCGCGTCCGCCGCCTAGCGACCGCGTGACCCCCGGCACAAGTGTGAAACCATATGAAACTGAACACCTTCGGCGCGGCCGTGATGGCGTCCGCCCTCGTCATCGTCCCCTTTGCCGCCGCCGGCTTGCGCGCGTCGGCCGGAGAGCCCCTCGTGAAAGATCAGCATCCCGTGCCCGATCCGCTGCCGTCGTTGGCGGACCTTCGCGCCATGACGGCCAGGTTCGCCCCCGCCGAGATCGGCGCCGACGTGACGGCCCTGCCCGAGGGAGAACGACGGGCGCTCGCGAAGCTGGTCGAGGCGGCCAGGCTGATGGACAGCCTGTTTCTCCGGCAGGTCTGGTCAGGCAACGACGCCATGCTCCAGGACCTCTCGCGCGCGGCCGTCACGAAGGGGCCAGGCGCGGTGGACGCTCGGCAGGCCGAAGCGGAAGCGCGGCTGCACTACTTCCTCCTCAACAAGGGGCCCTGGTCCAGGCTCGATCACAACCGGGTGTTCGTGGGCGGCGCACCGCCCAAACCGGAGGCGGGCAACTTCTACCCGGATGGAGCCGACAAGGCGAACGTTCAAGGCTGGTTCGACACGCTGAACGGCGATGCACGGACGGCGGCCACCGGGTTCTTCACCACCATCCGCCACGCGCCGGGATGGGGGACCCAGGGGACGACGGCCGGCGGCGCCCAGGCGTTCACCGCCGTCCCGTACAGCATCGAGTATCAGCCCGAGCTCGCCCGCGCCGCGATGCTGCTGCGCGAAGCCGCGGAACTGACCGCGCAACCCACGCTGAAGCGCTTTCTCACCTCACGCGCCGACGCGTTCCTCAGCAACGACTATTACGCCAGCGACGTCGCCTGGATGGAACTCGACGCGTCGATCGAGCCGACGATCGGACCGTACGAGGTGTACGAGGACGAGTGGTTCAACCAGAAGGCGGCATTCGAGGCCTTCATCGCGGTCCGTGACGACGCCGAATCGAAGCGCCTGCAGGCGTACTCCGCGCATCTGCAGGAGCTCGAGAATGCGCTGCCGATCGAGCCGAAATACCGCAATCCGCGGCTTGGGTCGATGGCGCCCATCCGCGTCGTCAACGTGGTCTTCACGGCCGGCGACGGCAACCGCGGCGTCCAGACGGCCGCGTACAACCTGCCGAACGACGAGCGCGTCGTGAAGGAAAAGGGCACGAAGCGCGTCATGTTGAAGAACATGCAGGATGCAAAGTTCAACCGCGTGCTCGTGCCGATCAGCAAGGTCGCGCTGTCCGCATCCGACCAGCGCAACCTCTCGTTCGATGCCTTCTTCACGCACATCCTCATGCACGAGCTGATGCATGGGCTCGGGCCGCACAACATCGCGGTCGGCGGGCGGGACACTACGGTCAGGCAGGAGCTCAAGGACACCTACAGTGCGATCGAAGAAGCCAAGGCCGACGTGTCCGGTCTCTGGGCGCTGCAGCAGCTGGCCGATCGCAAGCTGATCGATCCGGCAATCGCCAGGACGATGTACACGACGTTTCTCGCCTCGGCGTTCCGGTCGATCCGGTTCGGGATCAACGAGGCGCACGGGCGCGGGATCGCCCTGCAGCTCAATTACCTGCTGGATGCCGGCGCATTCAAGGTGATGCCGGGCGGCACGTTCGCGGTGGACGACGGCAAGATCGTCGAGGCGGTCGCCGGCCTGACGCGCGAGATCATGACGCTCCAGGCCGAGGGCAGCTACCCGAAGGCGAAGGCGCTCATCGAGCGGCTCGCAAACGTCCGGCCATCCGTCCAGAAAGTGCTCGATCGGCTGACGACGGTGCCTGTCGATATCGAACCGCGGTTCATCACGGCCGATCGCCTCCGATAGCTCAGCAGCCGCGGGGGAACACCTCAACCGACTGGCACGGGCATTGCGAAACCGACGAGCCAGAAGGGGAGTGATGCCGTGAAACAGTGCGCAGTGCTCGTCATCAACAGCGACGGACGGGAGAGCACCATTCGACAGACGCTGGAGAAAGTGGGATTTCGCGTCGAGGAGATCGGCGAGTGGCCGGCGGATGAGGTCATCCGCGGGTACGAAGTGGTAATTGTCCTGCTGCGAAGGATGGAAACGGTTTCCATGCTCGCCCCTCGCCTGCGCGCGAAGCCGCACTTCGGGCAACGGGTGCTCATCGCCGTCACGCCGGATCAGACGTCACCTGAGGAACGGCGCGACGGGATCGGCTGCGGGTTCGACGACGTGATCGGCGAGTCGCGTGATGCGCGGCTGCTCGTCGCCCGGATCCTTCGGCAGTTGCGCGCGCGCCCCGAACATCGCTGCTTCCTGCCGGACCTGAAACGCCGCGCGGCGTGAACGCGGGCGTGGTTGCCGCGGCGCCGTTACGCGGCGCGCGTCAGGCGTTCGATTTCGCCGATCAAGGCCTCCGGGAGGTACGGCTTCGTGCGGATTTCTGAGCAACCCGCTCCGAGCAGCGCTTCCGCATCCCCCTTCCGGGTCGAGCCGGTCACGACGATCACCTTGATCTGCGCCGTGCGCGGATCCCCATGAAGTCGCCGACACAGCACGGCGCCGTTGTCTCCACCCTTGAGGACGAAGTCCGTCACGATGACGTCGGGGCGCTGCGACAGCGCCAGGTCGAACCCGGTGTTCGCGTCGGCGGCCACGTGGGTGACGATCCCGGCAAACGCGAGCGCCGCGGCATACATCTCCCGCGAATCGACGTCGTCGTCCACCAGCAAGACCGTGATGGGGCGCTCGCGGCAGGTACGTAAATCGACAGGCATCGTGCATTCACCGGCGCCCGTCGCTCGGGCGCGCATCCTGAGTTGAGAGTCTGTTGTCCGGGAGAGGCGAGCCGCCATTGTAGCAAGGGGATGGGCACGCGGCCAGCAACTCAGCGGTTGGCGGACCATCCGGATGGTGACGCGGGGCTATAGAGGCGACGGAGCCCGCTCACGGAGCGCGGCGACGGCGGTGTCCGGTCGATCGCTGATGATGCCGTCCACGCCCCAGTCCGCGAGCCGCCGTATGTCGGCCGCCGCGTTCACCGTCCAGACATGGATCGGCAGGTTCGCCTTGTGGGCGTAGTGGATGAACCGCCGCGAGATGATCGTGGTGGAGCCCGAACGCTCCGGCAGCTGGAACTCGCGATACGGCTGGCGGCGCGACGACGGCCAGCGGATCCACGAGCGGTAGAGCGCCAGCCTTGCTTCCTCGCGCGAAGCCCCCGTCGCGATGCGGGGCTCGTACTGCCGGACGGTGTTCAGCACGCGCCAGCCGAACGACCCGAAGGACACGCGGGCGACGGCATCGGCCGCGCGCACCTCGTCGACCGCACGTCTGGCGAGCTCCGGCTGATTCACCTTGAGCTCGATGATCATGGGGACGACCGGGTACCGGGCGAGCACGTCGCGCAGGCGAGGGATTCCGAGCCCCTGCCCTCTGAACGGGAACGTTCCTGCCGTCGTCCCCGGGAACCAATGCCCCGCGTCGAGCGTCGCCAGTTCCTCGGCGGTGCGCGCCGCAAGCGGGCCGCGCGCATCGGTCGTGCGGTCCAGGAGCAGGTCGTGGTGCACGACAACGAGTCCGTCCCTGGAGAGATGGACGTCGAACTCCAGCCCGTCGGCGCCAAGCGCGAGTCCGTTGTCGAAGGCGCAGATGGTGTTCTCGGGTCGGAGCGCCGCGCCGCCTCGGTGCGCGTAGACGAGCGGCCGCTGTGCTGGACTCAACGTGCACATTGTAGCGCCCGAACGTCTCGCGCCTCGATGGTAAGATGCGATATGACTTCGGAACGTCCTTCCACGCTGGCCCAGCTCCGATCCGCGGTGGCCGCCGGGACCGTGTCCCGCCGATCCGTCCGCGACGAAGTGCACGACAACCTCATGGCGAGGCTCCGCGCGAAAGAGGAAATCTTTCCGGGCATCATCGGTTACGACGACACGGTCGTCCCGCAGATCGTGAACGCCGTGTTGTCGCGCCACAACTTCATCCTGCTCGGACTGCGGGGGCAGGCGAAGAGCCGGATTCTTCGCGCGCTGGCCGGCCTGCTCGACGCCGCGATCCCGGTCGTGCCCGGATGCGAAATCCACGACGACCCGCTCGCGCCGCTGTGCTCGGCGTGCCGCGCCCGGGTCCGCACTGAAGGCGACGCGATGCCGGTCGCCTGGCTGCCCCGCGACGCGAGGTATGTCGAGAAGCTCGCCACGCCGGACGTCACCATCGCGGACATGATCGGAGATCTCGATCCGATCAAGGCGGCGCGGGCCGGCCTGCAGCTCTCGGACGAATTGACGATGCACTACGGGCTGCTGCCGCGGGCGAACCGTGGCATCTTCGCGATCAACGAGCTCCCGGACCTCGCCGGCAAGATCCAGGTGGGCCTCTTCAACATCCTTCAGGAGGGGGACGTCCAGATCAAGGGCTACCCCGTGCGCCTGCCGCTCGATCTCCTGATGGTCTTCAGCGCGAACCCCGAGGACTACACGGCGCGCGGCAAGATCATCACGCCGCTCAAGGATCGGATCGGGTCCGAGATCCGGACCCACTACCCGGCCACGCGGCAGCACGCGATGGCGATCACGGCGCAGGAGGCGTGGGTGGCGCGCCCGCGGCAGGGCCCGGGACGGATTCAGGTGCCCGACTTCGTCCGCGAAGTGGTCGAGGAGGTCGCGTTCCAGGCCCGCCAGGACTCGAAAATCGACAAGCGCTCCGGAGTGAGTCAGCGGCTGCCGATCTCGCTGCTCGAGAACGTCGTCTCGAACGCCGAGCGCCGTGCGCTCATCGCGCACGAGGACCTCGTCGTTCCGCGCGTCACCGATGTGTACGCGGCGCTGCCTGCCATCACCGGGAAGTTCGAGCTCGAATACGAAGGCGAGCTGCGGGGAGCGGACAACGTCGCCCGCGACATCATCCGGAACGCCGTCGGCAGCGTGTTCAACGGCTACTTCGCCACGGCCGACCTGCGGCAGGTCACGGAGTGGTTCGACCTCGGGGGAACGCTGCAGGTGGACGACACGCTCGACGCGCGCGAGCTGCTGTCGCGGACCGGCCAGGTACAGGGTCTCGGCGACCTGACGCCGCACGCGGGCGTCGGCTCGAAGCCGGCGCCTCCCCTGCTGGCCGCGGCGGTGGACTTCATCCTCGAGGGGCTCTACGCGCAGAAGAAGATCACCCGGTCCGACGAGTTCCAGTACCAGGGGGCCGAACCCCCGCGTCGCCCCTCGCGCCCCGGCCCCTCCTCCGAGGGGGCCGCGGAACGCGACATGCCGATGCCGGGCAACAAGAAGAAGTATTACAACTAGCTCGTTGCACGCGCCGCACGTCGCGCGACAAGAAACATGAAATACCGCTACTCAAAGTTCACCGGCGAGGATCTGGACGAGCTCGATCTCGAGGAGCTGCTGTCGCGCCTGTCGGACATGCTGCTCTCGAGCGGCTTCGACGACCCTCATGGCATGCCCGGTGAAGACGGCCACTCCATGCAGGCGCTTCACGACGCCATTCTCGAGGCGCTGCTGAACGGCGGACTCCTCTCCGACGAGACGCTCGAGAAGATGTTCGGAAAGGACTGGAAAGACAGCGACGACGCCGAGGAGCGGCTGGACGAGCTGATTCAGCAGATCATCCAGAAGCTGCAGAAGCAGGGCTACGTGACGCCCTCGCCCGATCTGGATGGCGCGCGCGAGCAGCGTGAACGGTCCGGCGGCGGCGCCGGGCAGGCCGACCCGTCGCTCAAGTTCGAGATCACCGACAAGAGCCTCGATTTTCTCGGGTACCGGGCGCTCCGGGATCTGCTCGGATCAATCGGCAAGAGCAGCCTCGGGCGGCACGACACGCGCGAGATGGCGACCGGCGTCGAGGCGAGCGGCGCGCCGAAGCCCTACGAATTCGGCGACACGATGAACCTCGACGCCAGCGCCACGATCCTGAATGCCGTGATGCGCTCATCGTCCGATGCCGCTGGACGCGTCTCGGTCGGGCTGCCCGGTCAGGCGGCACGCGCCGAGCCGGGATCCCCGGCCATCAGCATCGACATCACGTACGAGGACCTCATGGTGGCCCAGGGCGAGTACCAGAGCTCCTGCGCCACCGTGCTGATGCTCGATTGCAGCCACAGCATGATCCTGTACGGCGAAGACCGTTTCACCCCGGCGAAGCGCGTGGCGCTCGCGCTGGCCAACCTCATCCGCCTGCAGTATCCGGGGGACGCCCTGAAGGTCGTGCTCTTCCACGACTCCGCCGAGGAGATTCCGCTCACGCAGCTCGCGCGCGTGAAAGTCGGCCCGTACTACACCAATACACGCGAAGGCCTGCGGCTCGCGAGGCGGCTCCTGGAGCGGCAGCAGAAGGACATGCGTCAGATCGTGATGATCACCGACGGAAAACCGTCCGCCCTGACGCGTCCGGACGGCCGCATCTACCGCAATGCATTCGGCCTGGATCCCTTCATCGTCTCCGAAACGATCGCGGAAGTGGCGGCCTGCCGGAAGGCCGGGATCCTGATCAACACGTTCATGCTGGCGCGCGACTACGACCTGGTCAGTTTCGTGCGGAAGGTCGCCGAGATCTGTCACGGCAAGGCGTACTTCACGACGCCGCGCACCCTCGGGCGATACGTGCTGATGGACTACATGGACAAGAAGACACGGACAATTCATTGAGGTCCGACGTGCAACGTGCAACGTCATGCTGCTGCCCTCTTCCATTCCGGTGTTCCCGCTTCCGAACGTGGTGCTCTTTCCAACCGTGTGCCTGCCGCTGCACATCTTCGAGCCCCGGTACCGCGAGATGGTGGCGGATGCGCTCGAGGGGGACCGGATCATCGGCATGGCGTTGCTCCGGCCGGGCTGGGAAGGGAGCTACGAGGCGCGCCCGCCGATTTACCCGGTTGGCTGCGCCGGGCTCATCACGCATGCCGAGCGGCTGCCCGACGGCCGCTACAACATCGTGCTGCGGGGCCTTGAGAAATTCCGGATCCTGCGTGAACATCCGGACCGGCCCTACCGGACCGCGGACGTCGATCCGATCATGGAATCGCTGACCGACCACGACCGCGACGCCGTCCGCGCTGAACGGCGCCGGCTCGAGGCACTGCTCGTCCCGCGGCCCTCCGGGCGCAGCGTCGAGACGAAGATGCCCCCCTCGATGGGCGACGAGGATCTCGTGAATGCCCTGGCGCAATATCTCGAGCTCGAGACAGTCGAGAAACAGGCCCTCCTCGAGCGGGAGGGTCTGCTGGCGCGGTGCCGTTCCCTGATCGAGCTCCTGGAGATGAAGGTCCTCGTCTCCCACCACGAGTGGGGACCGGGGAACAACTGAGCCGGGACTCCGCGTTCGGGGTTGGGCCTCGGTTGCTTATCGCTTCGGTCGGACCGCCGGGGCGGGGCGGTATTCGACGCGCATGTTGCTCACGATCGCGACGGTCCGGCCCGGCGTCGCGGTCTCGTGCCCTGCCGCGGTCGTCGCGTCGAGCACTTCCCCCAGCAGGCTGACGGCGTCCGTGCCCGCCGGCACGGTGACCGAGATCGCTTCCCGGCCCAGGGGAGCGACGGCCTTCACGCCACCCGGCCCGGCTCCGCCTGACACGCGATCGTAGAGATCCTGGCCCGTCCGGAATTCCGTCTGCACGGCACCCCGTCCGAGCAGATCCCCCTTCATCGAGAGGACCGCGACGACGGCGGTGTACTTGGCGAAGCCTTGTCCCGCGCGGATGTCCTCGTCCGAATAGGTGTGGCGGTTGTGGAGATCGAACATCAGGGTCGCGGGGCCGGCGTGAGGGGGAATCGCCACCACGACTCCTTCGGCCGGGTCGCGGCCTGCGAGCACGAAACAGTACGAGGCGTGCGTCCGGACCCCGACCCCGAGCGACTCGGGGCACCTCACGTCGGCGGCGACGGTCGTCAGCGGAGCCGGCGGCGCCGGCCTGCGCGCGGAGGGGATTCGACGACGCTGGGCGGAGCCGTTCGTGGTGAAGAGAAGCGTGCAGACCAGAAGGAAGAACGCCGCCTTGCGCATCGTCGAAGTATAGCAACGCGCGAGGGCAGGACGCGCGTCAGCTCTTCTTGAGCAGATTGAGGAACTCGGCGCGCGTGCGGGCGTCCTCCCGGAACGCGCCGAGCATCGCGCTCGTCACGGCGACGGAGTTCTGCTTCTCCACGCCGCGCATCGACATGCAGAGATGGGTCGCCTCGGTCACCACCGCGACGCCGAGCGGCCGGATCTTCTCGCGGAGGGTGTTGGCGATCTGGTTGGTGAGCCTCTCCTGCACCTGCAGCCGGTGCGCGAAGATGTCCACGAGCCGCGGAATCTTGCTGAGACCGACCACCTTGCCATTCGGAATATAGGCGACGTGGCACTTGCCGAAAAACGGCAGCAGGTGATGTTCGCAGAGACTGTAGAAGTCGATGTCCTTCACGATCACCATCTCGTTATAATCGACGGTGAAGAGTGCGTTGTTGAGCACCGCGTCGACGTCCGCGGCGTAGCCGCTCGTCAGGAAACGCAACGACTGCTCGACCCGCTTCGGTGTATCGGCCAGCCCTTCACGCGAGGGGTCTTCTCCCATCGCGCCCAGGAGCTGTCGGATGATGTCCTGCATCGCAGTATTGTACATCGCGCTTTTTCAGCACGACGACGGGCACCGCGCGGCGCCGGCCGTCCCGGCGGCGCGGATCGCGATGCAGACTCCAGGATCGATGCCGACCCCCGATCCCGACGCGCTCTATGCGAACCGGACGGACCTCGCCAGCGCACGGCAGGCGGCCGCACTCTGGGACGCGCGCCTGCGGGACAATCCGAAGGACTTCGCGTCCGCCGCGAAGCTGACGCGCACCTTCTACTGGCTTGGCCGGCACGCGCCGGAGGGAGAGCGCCGTGCGCTCCTCGAACGCGGCATTGCGGCAGGGCGCACCGCGGTGGCGCTCGAGCCGAACCGCCCCGAAGGGCACTTCTGGATTGCCGCGAACATGGGCGGCCTGGCCGAATCGTTCGGACTCCGTCAGGGGCTCAGGTATCGCGGGGAAATCCGTGACGAGCTCATGACCGTCCTGCGACTGGACCCCGCGTTTCAGCAGGGGTCCGCCGACCGCGCCCTCGGCCGGTGGTACTACAAGGTCCCCGGACTCTTCGGCGGAAGTCATGCCAGAGCGGAAGAGCACCTGCGACGATCGCTGACGTACAGCCCCGACAACACGGCGTCGCTCTACTTCCTTGCCGAAGTCCTGATTGCGACCAGACGGACGCAGGAGGCAAAAGACACCCTCCAGAAACTCCTCGCGTCGCCGGGCGAGCCTGGCTGGGGGCCAGAGGATCACGAGTACAAAGTGAAGGGACAGCGGCTGCTCGAAAAGCTCGCGACCGACGGCTGACCACTGGAACGAGTGAAACCCCGAATCCCGAATCCCGAAGCATGAACAAGCACATCAAGACAGTCGGCGTTCTCGGTTGCGGTCTGATGGGGGCGGGCATCGCTCAGGTGTCAGCCGCGGCCTGATATCGAACGATCGTGCGGGAATTCGAAGACAGCCATCTCCAGTAAGGGCTCCGGCTGATG
>JANMCN010000101.1:0-10812 GCA_031361295.1 Acidobacteriota bacterium
CCCGGTCCAGCAGATCCGGCACTGCAGGCCATTGGCGATGAGGCTCCTGCCGAGAACCGCGCTCATGGCGATTGCGGGAAGCGTCATCGCGAACAGCAGTTTGTCGGGCCAGTGAAGGACGAGGCCGAGGCCCAGGAGCACATACAGCGTGACGCCGAGCAGCGCGTTCGGCACGCCCAGCAGCCTCGACCGCGGGCTGCGGAACAGCACCGCGCACCCGCCGTCCTCCATCAGGCAGACCTCCGGACCGGTGAGCCACGCTGGCAGCACCAGGTAATGGCCGTACAGCGCCGCGGTCGCGGCCGCCGCCCCCGCCGCCAGTGCGGCCCATGTCACGACGTCATTCAACGTGCTGCCCCCTGATCACGCCTGGCACACCGGGCACCAGTACGTGAGCCGCGCATCCGGTCCTTGTTTCCTGACCATGATGGGCGCTCCGCACCGGCGGCACGGCAGACCGCCGCGCCCGTACACCCAGAGCTTCTCCGTCGGCGCATCGCGGCCCGTGGTCCGCCGGAACCCGGGGTACGTCGTCATGGGCGCCACGCTCTCGGAGACATTCGCCAGGAGCACGCGCCGGGCGGTCTGGACGATGGCGGTCAACCTGGCGGTATCGAGGGTTCGCACCGGCACGAACGGATTCACACCGCACATGAACAGGACTTCCGACTTGTACACGTTGCCGAGCCCGGCCATCACACGCTGGTTGAGCAGCGCGTCGGCCACCGGAGTCTCGGTCCGGTCCTGGAGCCGGCGGACCGCTTCGTCAGACGCAAAGGCCTCCGACAGGATGTCCGGTCCGAGCCGGCGCAGCTCTTCGTGACGCCGGATGTTTCCCGCCTTGATGAACTCCGCAACCGGGATCCTGAATCCTACCGCCTCGAAGTCGTCGGTCGCGACAAGGACCCGCATGTCGCGCCGTGCGCGTTGCCAGCGCTCTCCGGGACGGTAAATATGCCAGCTTCCGTTCATCCGCATGTGCGTGCGCAGCACGAGCTCGCCGGAGAAGTGCATCAGCAGGTGCTTCCCCGATGCGTGCACCTGCTCGATCGTCCGCCCCGTGATCGGCGCCTGGTCGTGAACCCGGTCGAGCGCGGGCAGCATCGATTCGAAGCGGACCACCGGCTTCCCCGCCAGCGCGCGGTGCAGGGTCCGGGCCGCTCGGAAGATGGTGTCGCCTTCAGGCATGCCTGCCTACGCGGGTCGCCGGGTCGGCTGCGGACGGCCTCGAGGCCGGCGACGGCGGCACCTGCCGTCGCAGCTGGAAGCCCATCGCCGACGGGCTGAACCCCGCCTCGATCAGGAACGCGGCGAAGGGATGATCCGCCGCCGGCGCGCCGTTGATGTCTGCCACCAGGAGGCCGACACCACCCCCTTCGGGATGGGCAAACCGGGCCAGTCGCGCGGCGAGCGCGCGTCCGACGGTCGCCCGCGCGGGCTCGTCCTCAGGCAGATAGACGGTCAGCTGGCGTCCACCGCGGCTGATGTACGACGCCAGCGAGCCGTTCACGATGATCACCAGCGCACCGACCGTTCGCGTCGGTCCACGAGCGGCGGACGCGTCGCCGTCGCCCTGGGACGGCCATTTCAGCATCGTCCCGAACGGGTTGGCGGGATCTGTCGCCGCCAGGACGATCGTCTCCGGAGTCTCGGGCGGCTCAGCAAGCGAGCGCATCAACTCGAGCGCCGCGGGGAGCGCGAACTGCGTCGCCCCGACGTCGGCGACGAAATATCCCCGGCGTATCCGGCCCGCGTCTTCCAGGGCCTTGAGGACGTCATACACGGCGCTGAACCCGCCGGCGATGCCCTCCGCGCCCGCCACTTCGCGCGTGAGCACGCCGTAGCGGGCCAGGAGTTGCTGCGCGGTGGCGGTGGACCACTCGGTCGGCGACACGCGGGCGCCGGTGCGATCCTCGACGAGCGACCACCGTCCTTCGGCTGACGCAGGGGCGACCCGGCGGCTGCGGAAGGAGCGGCGGGCGGTCCCGGGCCTGCGCTGGCGGCGATCCGGCGGCCGCGTGAAGGCGCGAAGCGCATGGAAGGTGTCGTTGGTGATCACGCCCTTCCACACGAGGTCCCACAGCGTCTCGACGGTGTCGCCGGGAAATCCGCCTCCTCCGGCATCGTGCAGCGCCGTGAAGAACGACGCTCCTTCGGCCTCGAGGTGTGCGAGGATCCCCGCGGCCTTGTGCGACGGATCGCCGGGGGACGCGACGCGGCGCAGGCGCGACAACTGGTCGGTGAGGTACAACGCGAGCCGGCCGTCGCGATCGCCGATCGGTTCGAGCCCGCACCAGACCACTTCGCCGGCCGCCGCCAGCGCGTCGAGGTCCGCGGGGCTGTAGCCCTGCACGCGCGCGGCGAGAATCTCCGATTCGAAGATCGAGGCCGGCAGGGGCGCGCCCTGCAGGTTCTCGATCGCATCGAGGAGCGCATCGAGCCCGAGCCGGGGCCGGACGACCCCCTGCCAGGCGGTCAGCAGACGCCCGAACACGGCGGGATCGACGGGCTCGACCTGCTTGCGCAGGCGCGCCAGCGATCGCCGGCGAATCGACTGGAGCGCGTCCGGGTCGCACCATTCACGCCCCGATCCGCCTGGCCTGAACTCGCCTTCGAGCAGTCTGCCGGACGACGCAAGGGCTTTCAGGATGGCGTCTGCGGTGCCGCGGCCCAGGCCATACCGTGTCGCGAAATCCGCCGTTGTGAACGGGCCGTGCGTGCGCGCATAACGCCGCGCCAGATCGCTGGCGGCATTCGGCGAGAAGGACAGGAGCGCTTCGGGGAGCCCGACCGGCAAGGGAACCCCGAGCGCATCCCGATACCGTCCCGCATACTCGACAGGCACCGCGCGGGTCTGGCCGCCCACGCCGATGGCGATCACGCGCCTCGCCCGCACGAGTTCCGCCACGGCTGTCTGCGCGGGAACCCGGCTGCGGCTGGCGATCTCCTCGACGGTCAGATCCCCGAGCCGGAGCAGCAGGTCGTGGACCGCGTCCACCGAACGCGCGTGGTGTTCCGGATCCAGATTCTGGAGCTGCCGTTCGATTTCAGCGAGCGAGTCGGGGTCGAGCAGTTCGCGCAGCTCCGCCTCGCCGAGCAGTTCCCGCAATTGTGCCTGGTCGATCGAGAGTGCCTGGGCGCGGCGCTCGGCCAGCGGCGCGTCCCCGTCGTAGATGTAGTTGGCGACATACCCGAAGAGCAGCGCGGCCGCGAACGGCGACGGCATCGCGGAGTCGACCGTGACCGTCCGGATCTCGCGCGCCTCGACCAGCCGCAGCGTCTCCACGAGCGACGGGATGTCGAACACGTCACGGAGACACTCGCGATATGTTTCGAGCAGCATCGGGAACGATCCGTAGTTCGACGCGACGCGCAGCAGGTCCGACGCCCTCTTCCGTTGCTGCCACAACGGGCTCCTGCCGCCGGGTCTCCGCTTCGGGAGGAGCAGCGCCCGGGCGGCGGCCTCCCGGAACTTCGCCGCGAACAGCGCGGTGCCCCCGAGCTGCCTCACGACGAGGGCCTCGACCTCGTCGGACGACGGAATCATGAGCGCCGGATCGGGAGGATCCTCGGTCTCAGGGAATCGCACGACGAACCCGTCGTCGGTCCACATCGTCTCGACGTCCAGCCCCGTTTCGGCACGGGCGCGCTCCACCGCGGCCATGGCCCACGGCGCGTGGATCCGCCCGCCAAAGGGCGAGAGCACACAGATGCGCCAGTCGCCCAGCTCGTCGCGGCACCGCTCGATGACGATGGTGCGGTCGTCGGGAACGGCGCCGGCAGACGCCTGATCGGCCAGGTAGCGGAGGAGGTTTTCGGCAGCCTGCTGGTCGAGATCGTGGTGCGTGACGAGGCGCTGGATGGCACTGGCCGGCGGAAGGTGCCGCAAGGTCCGGACGAGCTCCCCGATCTGCCGTCCGAGTTCGAGCGGCCGGCCCGCCGAGTCTGCCTTCCAGAAGGGCATCTTCCCGGGCTCGCCGGGCGCCGGCGTGACCAGGACCCGGTCATGCGTGATCTCCTCGATTCGCCAGGTCGACGCCCCCAGCAGGAATGTCTCTCCCACGCGGCTCTCGAAGACCATCTCTTCATCGAGCTCCCCGACGCGGGCCCCGGGCCCGCGGGCGCCCGCCAGGAAGACGCCGTACAGGCCGCGATCCGGAATCGTGCCTCCGTTGATCACCGCGACCCGCTTCGCGCCTTCGCGCGCCGTCAGCCTGTTGTTCAGGCGATCCCACGTGAGTCGCGGGCGGAGGTCGGCGAAATCGTCCGACGGATAGCGGCCCGACAACATGTCGAGCACGCCCTCGAACACCGAACGGCTCAACTCCGCGAAGGGCGCGGCGCGGCGCACCGACCCGTACAGCGCGTCGACGTCCCATTCGTCCGTCGCGACCATGGCGACCACCTGCTGCGCGAGGACGTCGAGCGGATTGCGGGGATACCGGATGGACTCGATCCGCGCCTCGTGCATGGCGCGCGTGACGGCGGCACAGGCGATCAGGTCGCCGCGAAACTTGGGCACGATGATGCCCCGGCTCGCGGCGCCGATCGTATGCCCGGCGCGTCCGATGCGCTGCATGCCGCTGGCGACCGACGGCGGGGCCTCGATCTGGATCACCAGATCGATGGCCCCCATGTCGATGCCCAGTTCCAGCGACGACGTCGCGACGAGGCCGCGCAGCACGCCCGCTTTCAGCCGGTCCTCCACCTCGATGCGCTGCGGGCGCGCGAGCGACCCGTGATGCGAGCGCACGAGCACCTCTCCGGCGAGCTCGTTCAGGGCTGCCGCGAGCCGCTCCGCGATGCGGCGGCTGTTGACGAAGATCAGGGTCGAGCGGTGCGCCTTGACCAGTTCGAGGAGCCGAGGGTGGATGGCGGTCCAGATCGACTGGCGCGCCGGCCCCTGTGACGCCGGCCCGCTCGGGATCTCGTCGCGCTGGCCAACCCTGGCCATGTCCTCGACCGGCACTTCGATCCGGAGGTCGAGTTTTTTCTTCTGGGACGTATCGACGATCGTGACCGGACGGTTCTCCGGCGTCTCGGTGCGGCTGGCGCTGAATTCGTCGTGAATAGCCGTGTCCGGGGCAGCGACCGGTGTGGTCCGTTTCCGTCCCGTCCCTCTGGCGGCGGCCCCTGCGGCCGCTCGCGTGGCCGCCGCATCCGCCGTGCCCGGCCGTTCGAGCCCGCCGCCGAGGTACCGCGCGACCTCGTCGAGGGGGCGCTGCGTCGCGGACAGGCCGATCCGCTGCAGCGAGGGTGCGAGTTCGCCCGCCGCCTGACCACGCAGGGCTTCGAGCCGTTCGAGCGACAGTGCGAGGTGGGCGCCCCGCTTGGTCGGGACCAGGGCGTGAATCTCGTCGATGATGACGGTGTCGATCCATCGCAGCGATTCCCGCGCGTTCGACGTGTGGAGCAGATAGAGCGACTCCGGGGTGGTGATCAGGATGTCGGCAGGATCCCGAAGGAAGCGGGCGCGCTCGATCGCCGGCGTGTCGCCGGTGCGGATGGCGACGGTCGGCTGGTGGTGTGTGTCCCCGCGCGCGACCGCCCGGTTGGCAATCCCGAGGAGGGGCGCCCGCAGGTTCCTCTCGATGTCGACGGCCAGTGCCTTCAGCGGAGAAATGTAGAGGATGCGGCAGCGGCGACCTTTCGGCGGCACCGGGTCGAACATCACGCGGTTGATGCACCAGAGGAAGGCCGTCAGCGTCTTGCCGCTGCCGGTCGGCGCGAGGATCAGGGTCGATTCGCCGCGCGCGATCGCGGGCCAGCCCTGGGTCTGCGGCGGCGTCGGCGTATCGAACGACGCACGGAACCACTCGGCGACCGCGGGCCGGAAAAGCGCCAGGACATCCGTTCGCCGTGCCACGGATCTATTTTAGTGGCTTCCGTTGACCCTCCGGTCCGATCACGTCACAATGGATCCCTCAACTCTCTGTCGAGGTGGTGTGCGGTGCCTCGATCGTTTTTCAGCAGTCGGGATTCAGCAGCATTTTTTTATGGGTGATTCCGGAGAAGGCCTCGTCGACGCGGAAGCACGGATCCAGGAACAGATGGAGGAGCGGGAAGCCGAACGCCGGCGCCGCACCAATTCCGGTCCGAAAATCGATCCCGAAAAGGTGCGCGAGCAGGAGTCGCTTCGACTGGCGAAATCGAACCTGCAGCGGCAGGCGGAAGCCACCGCGCATCCGGTGCGCCAGCAGCAGATCAAGCTGGCGATCGCCGAAATCGACAAGCGGCTCGCGGTCACGTAGCGCGCGGGCACCGGCTCCAACGAAAAAGGCGGTCGCGCGACCGCCTTTTTGTCGTTGCGCGGGGTTCAGTGCACGTCGTGCTCATCCCGCCCGAAGATCAATCGCGCCGGACACCTGCCCGCTCGAGCAGCGCCTTGACGTCGGCCGCCTCGAGCGATTCCTGATCGAGCAGCGCCTCGGCGAGCAGCCGCATGGCATCCTGGTTGCGCTCGATGACCCAGCGCGCGTGATCGTACCCGCTCATCACGATCTTCCGGATTTCTTCGTCGACGCGCTGGGCGGTGGCCTCGCTGACGGCGTGGGGCCGGTCGGCGTCGAACGCGTTGCCGGGCTTGCGATAGGCGAGCGGCCCGAGATCCGACATGCCGAACTCGCAGACCATGTGCTGGGCGATCTCCGTGGCGCGCTCGATGTCGTTCGACGCCCCGCTCGTCATGTGGTGCATGAAGAGCTCTTCCGCCACCCGCCCCCCCATCAGCACCGCGACCTGCGTGTGCAGGTACTCCTTCGTGTAGGTGTGCCGGTCGGCCTCCGGCAGCTGCATCGTCACGCCCATGGCGCGGCCGCGCGGAATGATCGTGACCTTGTGGAGCGGATCGGCGTTCGGCAGCAGCGCCGCGATGAGCGCGTGGCCGGCTTCGTGGTACGCACAGTTGACGCGGTCGAGCTCACTGAGCACGATCGAGCGCCGCTCCACGCCCATCAGGACCTTGTCTCGGGCGTCCGACATGTCGCCGTCGGTCACGAACGCGCGCGCCGCTCGAGCCGCGAACAGGGCCGCCTCGTTCACGAGATTCGCCAGGTCCGCCCCGGAGAAGCCCGGCGTGCCGCGGGCGATTGACCTGAGATCGACGTCCGGATCGACGGCGACTTTGCGGGCATGCACCTTCAGGATGGCCTCGCGGCCCCGCAGGTCCGGATTACCGACGGTGACCTGCCGGTCGAAGCGTCCCGGGCGGAGCAACGCCGGATCGAGGATGTCCTGCCGGTTCGTCGCCGCGACGACGACGATCCCCTGGTGCGGCTCGAAGCCGTCCATCTCGACGAGCAGCTGGTTCAGCGTCTGTTCGCGCTCTTCGTGGCTGAGCGAGTTGCCGCCGCGGCTGCGGCCCACGGCATCGAGCTCGTCGATGAAGATGATGCACGAAGGGTAGCGGCGGGCGTCCTTGAACAGCCGGCGCACGCGTGCGGCGCCGACCCCGGCATACATCTCGACGAAATCGGAGCCGCTTGCAAACAGGAACGGGACGCCGGCTTCGCCGGCGATCGAACGCGCGAGGAGGGTCTTGCCGGTGCCCGGAGGGCCGATGAGCAACACGCCCTTGGGGATCCGGCCGCCAATCGCGGAGAAGCGTTCGGGATGCCGCAGGAAGTCCACGATCTCCTTCACTTCGTCCTTCGCCTCGTCCACGCCGGCGACGTCCTGGAACGTGATCACGTTCTGGCCGCGTTCGGCGTTGCGGGCCCGGCCGGAGTTCGGAATGCGCCCGGCGGTCGTCCGGTAAACGGTGAAGGAGATGAGGCCGAAGAAGGCGGCCGCGGTGATCATCGCGCCATATCCGAGCGCTGTCGGATCGGGCGCCGGAATCACGTCCACCCGGATGTGGCGCCTGACCAGGTCCGTGACGAACGACGAGTTGGCGGCGAGGAATTCGGGGGGGGCCACCGTGTGCATCACGCGCGTGTCGCGAAGCGTGACGTCGATCGCGCGGTCGCGGAACGTAATCGCGGTCACGCTGCCGGCATCGAGCTCGTGCAGGAATTCCGAGAACGCCAGCGGCGGCGCCGCGGACGGGCGTTTGGAGAGATACACGCCGATCGGCACCGCGGTGAGCGCCAGGATGGCGGCCACCAGGATCAGAAAACGTGGACGACGGAAAGCTGCTGGAAGCACAGATACATCCGTTTCGCGAAGTGCGCCGCAGGCCCGGCACGAACGTGGGGGTCCGTCTGCGGATGCAGCTTGCGCCGGTCCGCAAACGAGGCTCCCGCCCGTGAAGGTCAGGCGGCAGACATTACAGAGTGAAAAAGAGCACTCCGCTGGGGATTGGAATGTGCTCAGATTCTACAACGCCTGTCGGCGCATGTAAACCGGGATCCTGCCAAACCACATGTCAGCTCAGCTTTATGCCGCCGGTTCGAGCCGGACTCGTCGCACGTTCGCCTGGGCGGTCCATGCCTATACAGCGTCGGGGGCGCTCGTGGCGTTCGCCGCCGTGCTGGCGATTGTCGATGCCCGTTATTCGGCCGCGTTCGGCCTGATGGGGGCGGCCACGGTGATCGACGGCACGGATGGGGCGCTGGCGCGCTTCGCCCGCGTGAAGGACGTGACACCCCGGTTCGATGGCGCGCGCCTCGACGACATCGTCGACTTCCTCACTTTCGTGTTCGTTCCGCTCTTCCTCCTCTACCGGGCCGGCGACCTGCCACCGCGGTGGGGCGCGGTGCCGGTCGCCGCGGTCCTGCTCAGCAGCGCGTACGGATTCTGCGCGAGCGACGCCAAGACCGAGGACGGCTTTTTCACCGGGTTCCCGTCGTACTGGAACATTGTCGCCGTGTATCTCCACGCTGCGCGGCTCGGGAGTACGGTATCTGCGGACATCCTTCTGCTGTTGAGCGCGTTGGTGTTCGTGAGAAACGGCTACGTTTACCCGACACGGACGCCGGTGCTCCGCGGCCTCACCATTGCATTGGGTGCGGTGTGGGGCGTGATGATGCTGGGCATGATCGCCATGATGCCTGACGTCCCTGGCCGGCTCGTGATCGTCTCGCTGTTCTTCCCCGTCTACTACGCCGTGCTTTCGTTCATCCTCGACGCGCGACGCGGCCCCCGTTCGTGATTCCCTGGATCACCATCCCGCCGCGGGTGCGCGACCGGATAGCCGCCGTCATTTTCGGCGCGCTCGTCCTGGCGACGGCCGTCACCCTCATGTGGACCCTCCGCGAAGCGTGGGCCGTCCACAAGCTGCGGCGCGGGGTGGGCGATACCTGGTTCGTGGCTGCCGACGGGCGGCCGTGGTTCCGGATGGACGAGCACCGGCAGGACGTCCCGCTTGCCGACATCCCGCTCGACCTGCAGCACGCATTCGTGGCGATCGAAGACCACCGGTTCTTCCATCACCTCGGGGTCGATCCGATTGCGCTCGGCCGCGCCGTGGTGCGCGACGTCCGATCGTCGGGAAACCTCGAAGGCGGCAGCACGCTCACGCAGCAGCTGGCCCGGACGCTGTTTCTGTCGAACAAGAAATCGTATGGCCGGAAAATCCGCGAGGCCGCCCTCGCGCTGATGATCGACGCCGACCTGTCGAAGCAGCAGATCCTCGAGCTCTACCTGAATCGCATCTACCTGAGCGCCGGAGTGTACGGTGTCGAGACGATGTCGCGGCACCTGTTCAGGCGCCCTGCGAAGACCCTCACTCTGGCGGAGTGCGCCCTCATCGCCGGACTCGCGCGGTCGCCGGCCGGTCTCTCGCCGTGGACCAACCTGCCGGGCGCGCTCGACCGGAGCCACGTAGTGCTCGCACGGATGCGCCAGGAAGGCTTCATCACCGAGGCGCAGGAGCGTGAGGCGCGCGCGACGCGGATCCGGATTGCGCCCTTCCCGGGTCCGTCCGATCCGCGCGGCGGATACGCGAAGGAGTTCCTGCGCCAGCAGTTCCGCGAGGTGTTCGGAGGCGATCATCCACCCGACTGGGAAGTTCGGACGAGCTTCGTCCCGGACCTGCAGGAGGCCGCCGAGCGTGCCGTGTCGGACGGCTTGCGCCGCTTCACCGACCCCCAGCTCCAGGCCGCGCTCGTCGCGCTCGACCCCAGGAGTGGCGACATCATCGCGCTCGTCGGCGGCCGCGACTTCCAGACGTCGCAGTTCAACCGTGCGGCGCGCAGCCGGCGTCAGCCCGGATCCGCTTTCAAGCCGCTCCTCTTTGCCGCGGCGCTCGAGCACGGCTTCTCCCCGGTCTCGGTGCTGAGCGGGCTGGCGACGATCAAACCCCAGGGCCCGGAGGAATGGTCCCCGCGGAATGCCGGTGGGGAGACGGCGGACGCCCTGACGCTCCGGGCCGCTCTCATCGAATCGAACAACCGGGCGGCGACGGCGCTGCAGCAGCGCATCGGCTCCAGGCCGGTGCTGCGCCTCGCCTCGGACGCCGGGCTCCGCGATTTGCCCAACGTCCCGTCGCTGTCGCTCGGGACCGGCGAAGTCACGCCCCTCGACCTGACCGCGGCGTTCGCGATGTTTCCCAATGGCGGGTTCGCGGTGCGACCCCGAGGGATCACGCGCGTGGTCGATGCCGACGGGGGTTCCGCGTACGACAATCCGCCGCACACGGAACGGGTCATCTCACCCCAGACGTCATACCAGATGGTCTCGATGCTCGAGGATGTGATCGACCGGGGCACCGCGTCGGCCGCACGCACCTGGGGCATCCGGTTTCCGGCCGGCGGGAAGACGGGGACGACCAACGACTTCAAGGACGCCTGGTTCGTCGGCTTCTCATCCTCGCTCGTCGTCGGTGTGTGGGTCGGGTTCGACCAGCCGAAGACCATCGGACCTGATGCCTAC
>JANMCN010000016.1:0-42812 GCA_031361295.1 Acidobacteriota bacterium
GGTGGCCAGCATGATCTGGAGCCGCTCGGCCCCGATCATGTCGCCCGCCGCGTTCTCGGCTTCGACCAGGCCGTCCGTGTAGAAGAACAGCAGATCGCCGGCTTCAAGTGTCACCTGTGACGCGGTGTAGCCATGCCCGGCATAAAGCGCAATTGGCATCCCGGTGGAGCTCAATGCCTCGATCCCGCCATGACGGCGGACGACGAACTGCGGGTTGTGACCGGCGTTCACATAGTGGAGCAGGCGGGCGTCCGTCTCGAGGATGCCCAGGAACAGCGTCAGGTAGACGCCGCCCGGAGTGTTCTGATCCAGCTCGCGATCGAGCCGGTCGGCGAGCTGCGCGAGATTGGTCTCGTGAGGCAGGCGGGCCCGGAGCGTCGCCTGGATGTTCGCCATCAACAGGGCGGCGCTCACGCCTTTTCCCGAGACGTCGCCGACGAGCAGCGCCAGCCGGCCGTCCGGGAGCACGAAGTAATTGAAGAAGTCCCCACCGACCTGGCGGGCGGGAATCGAGACGCCCGCGATTTCGGCGGCGCCCGCGCGCAGCGGGCCGCGCGGCAGCATTTCGGTCTGGATGAGACGCGAGAGCTCCAGCTCCCGCCGCATCCGTTCCTGGTCCACCGCGGCCGCCTCGTGCCGTTCGAGATCCTCCGCCATCTGGTTGAACGCACTGGCCAGCGCGCCGAACTCGTCCTTCGAGCGCACGCGGACGCGTGTGTGGAAGTCCCCCCCGGCGAGCTGACGCACGCCGGTCGTGAGCGTGGCGAGGTGTTGCGTCATGCGGTGCGAAATCGGGACGATGCCGATGAACGCCAGCGAGATGACGAGCATGCCGAACCCGAGATTGCGGACCGACGCGCGCCGGATTTCGCGCAGCGATTCGCCGACCGGCCGTGCGATCCCGAAGATGATGCCACCCGGGGCGCGACGCGCGACGATGATCCAGTCCCCCGTTCTCCGCGGCGTCCCCTCCGCCGCGACCAGTGCGGTGCGTTCGACGCCCAGCGCCTGAAGGCGTGGCTTGTCCTTCGTCTCGGACGTGTAGAGCGCCCCGGTGCGATCGATCGCGAACGAAATCTCCCCCTGATCCCGCCGCGCGAAGCCGAGCACCATCCTCAGGGTGCGATCCATGTTGAGCATCGCGTTGGCCCGGCCGATGACGCGGCCGTCCTTCTGGACCGCCACTTCGACGTTCCGGCCCTGGACGTCGATCGGCAGCCGGGAGCTGTCAGCCCGCGATGCGGCCTCGCGTGTCAGCATCTCCGCCATTCTGGTAAGACTGGCCTGGTTGGCCGCGAGCTGCTGTTCGATGCGCTGCTCGACGAGCTTCCCGATCTTCGGATCCGCGGGAGCGACACCGGCGGCCGCCGCGGCACGCGTCGCTTCCTCGACGATGCGCGGGATGTCCATCACGATCACCTCGGAGCCCGGAGGCGGCGGACCCCGGCGGCCTTCCCGCGGGGGTCCATCCGGACCGCCCCGGCCAGAACCGCCGCGACGCGGGATCGACGGTGGAATGGGAATCGGGATGCTGTCGGTGGCAACCGCAGGGGCGGCAGGCGGCGCGGGCACGTCGGGCGCCGGATGGAACTCCACGCGATCCACCAGCGCCGCGGTGTCGCCGAGAAGCGGAGCCACGCTTTCGCGGACCGTCTGCGGATCAGGATTGAACGGCCGCTGCGGAGATCCGGTGCCGGCGACGAAGAGCCGATCCATCCGGCGTCCCACGTCGGCGGTCACCATTTCCATCCGCCGGCTGACGTCCGCCGCGCTCTCCGTGGCTTCACGCTGCGCGGCCTGCTCGAAGGCTCGGACGGAGGACGTGTACGAAAGGAAGGTCACCGCCGAGAGCGGCACGACCGAGAGCAGGAGAAACGCGATGATCAAGCGTGTTCGGAGAGACATGGGATGGACCGCACCGGCCGCGCGCCATATGCAGTCTAATGGACTGGGGCGCAAATTGCGCCCCGCGGGCCGGGCGTCCATTCCGGGCGTGCGGCGCCGAACGTAGGGCGCGGGCTCGAATGCCGGCAGGACAGGTTGGCTCAGATGACGAAGCAGTGGTTCCAGGTCGAGGGGCCGGCCGTTCCACGGGGAAGCGCGAACGCCCTGGTCCCGGCGCGCGCCCATCGAATCGAGGTGGGCTGATGGCGCTCACGCTTCCCGCGCTTCCGCTCGACGCCTGGCAGCCCACAAAGGACACGCTGCACCTGTTCTTCCAGATCGTCGGAAAGATCCGGCTCGTCACCGAGCCCCCGCGCAACCACTGGTGGCATGCGCCGCTGTACCTCACCCCGCGGGGCGCCGGGACCGGGCCAATCCCCGCGGGCCGCGTCACGTTCGACATCACCTTCGACTTCATCGAACATCACCTGGTCGTGGTGACGAGCGACGGCCGACGCCGGAGCATCCCGCTGGCGGGGCTCACCGTCGCCGATTTCTACAGTGCGGTGCTTCGCGAGCTCGCCACGCTCGACATCAGGCCACGCATCATTGCGCGGCCGTACGGCGTCCCGATGACCGAGCCGTTTGCGACCGACACGACGCACGCCAGCTACGATCCGGAGTTCGTCGGGCGCTTTCACCAGGTGCTGCTGTTTGCGGACGAGACCCTGAAGACGTTCAGCGGGTGGTTCACCGGGAAGACCAGTCCGGTGCACCTGTTCTGGCACAGCTTCGACCTCGCGCTGACGCGATTCTCGGGACGCCGGGCGCCAGCCATGCCGGCGGCGGACCGCGTGACACGTGAAGCGTATTCGCACGAGGTGATCAGCTTCGGATTCTGGACAGGCGATGCGACGGTGCCGGCGCCTGCGTTCTATTCGTACACGGCGCCGGAGCCGGCGGGCCTCGCCCTCACACCGCTCATGCCGTCCGGTGCGACGTGGGCGCCGCGAAACGGCAGCCATCTGGCTGTGCTGATGTACGAGGATGTGCGCCAGGCTGTCTCGCCGAAGGACGTCGTCCTGGCGTTTTTCGAGAGTGCGTATCAAGCCGGGGGAGCGCTCGCGGGCTGGGATATGCCGGCGCTGCGATCGTCGTTCGCGCCGGTCGGCCCGGTCGGGTCGGACGCGGTCCCGTAACCCCGTCCGATGAGATGCAACTCCGCCCCGACGTGCAGCTTCACGTAATTGCCGGCTGCTTCGATCCACTCGATTTCGCTCGCGCGCACGAAGAACACACGGCCGCTCGCTTTCACGACGAACCGTTCGAGCGGGTGCGCCGCTGGTGGGAGGCCGTCCACCAGCTCGCGGAGCCGGCGTTCCAGCTCCCCGTTGGAGCGGCCCTCGATGTGTTCGACCGGGAGCGCCTCCACGCCGCCCTCTCCAGGGCGAGGGACAGCGGTGCTGATGCTCGTCGCCCACGAAACGGCGGTCGAGGTCGTCGCCGAGTGCGGGGCCAATCCGTCAGCGCGCCAGCGGCTCATCGTCCGCGATCACGATGCGGATGACGCGCTGGGATGCGACGGTCATGCGACCCGCGCCGGTTCGCTGCCGCCTGGCCCCAGTCGCGAAAACGGGAAACGCATCTGCACGGTGAGCCCCTCGCCGCCTTCGAGAAAACTCAACGCGTGGCCGGCGCCGTAGAGGCACTCGAGGCGGTCCCGTGTGTTCGACAGGCCGACGCCGCGGTGAAGTCTGGCACGGGCCCTGCCGGTCAGACCGGCGCCGTTGTCGCGAACCTCGAGGCGCAGCCCTTCGCCGTCGCGGGCGGCGACGATGTGAATGGTTCCCGGCCCGCTTCGCGGCGCGATGCCGTGTTTGATCGCGTTCTCCACGAGGGGTTGCAGGATCATTCTCGGAACTTCGGCGTCGAGCGTTTCGGGATCGATGTCGTACGAGACAGTGAGACGATCCCGGAACCGCGTCTGTTCAATGTCGAGGTACTTCTGCAGGAACTCGAGCTCCTCCTGGAGCGGAATGCGCGCCGCCCCCGAGCGCGCGAACGTGATCCGCAGCAGGTCGCCGAGGCGGCTGATCATCCGGTCCGCGGCATCAGGCTGGACGTGAATCAGCGTCGAAATCGCGTGCAGCGTGTTGAACAGGAAGTGAGGGTGGAGCTCCGCCTCCAGCGTCCTGAGGCGAGCCTCCGCCAGACGGGCTTCGAGATGGGCGGCCTTGATCGCGCGCTCCTGCGACTCACGCTGGAACCCGAGGGCGTAGCTGAGACCGGCGATCGCGGCGTACGTCATGAGTGTCCAATCGAGGTTCATCAGGTATTGCCGCTGCGCGTAGGTCATCCAGGCCACGTTGTACGGATGGCTCATGCCTGGCCAGAGCAGCGCCCGCACGCCCAGCATGCAGCCCACGTGCGCGATGGAGAACACGATGGCAGCCACCGCGTGGGCACCGAGGGCCCGGGCGCGCCGTCCGTCTTCGAGCGCAAACCGGTCGGAGAGCCGGAATACCACCGGCGTGATCGCAGCTGCGATGTACCACAGGGCCAGATTGAGCAGGAGGAGGCGCCCCACCTCGATCGGCATGCCGCTCGTCACGTTGAGCGTGCTGAGGCGATAGGCCTGGAGCGCAGAGAAGCCGCCGAGTACGGTCGCCGCGCCGAACACCAGGCGTACCGGCGGCGTCCAGACTCGTGGCATTGGTCTCACTATCGAGCGAGCTCGAGGCGCTCGTCAAGCGCCGATTTTGAGAGCGGCGAGAAGCGATGCGGGCAGGCGAGCGGGCACGAAGCGCCCGTCCCGGGCATGCAGCCGTTCGTCCCTCAAACACGGCCGTTCGTCCCCGCTGCCAGCCCCCTCCTGCTACAGTCGCAATCGCAGCCGCCGATAAGACAGGGCATGGTGTGGTTTTCGAGCGGCAGCAGGCGAAGTTGCAGTACGAGATCAGGCGCCAGAGTGACGGCGACGCATACGAGCTGGTCATCACATGGCCTGAGGGTCATCAGGAAGTCGAGCGATACTCGGAATGCGGGACGCTGATCGAGCGGTCGACGCTGCTCGAGAGCCGACTCGCTGAAGAGGGGTGGGTCCCGCCGCGGACGCGCGTCCGTCCGGGCGCGCCCTTCAGGGCTCCTGCTGACCCGTGCCGGTCTTCTGCGCGACAGCCGGCCGCAGGATGATTTCGCCACCGAACGATTCCAGCTCCACTTCGGCGGTTCCCGGTCCGAGCGGGGCGACACGCGCTTGCCGCGTCGCCCGCCTGAACCGGCGTCCACCTTTCCACGGGCGCCCGCCTTCGAGCGTCTTGCCGGTGATCGATCCTGACTCCCGCTTTTCCTGTACCCGCTCGGACTGCCGGCGGGCACGAAGGGCTGGAAGCTATCGCAGAACCGAATAAGGGTCGATGGGGGACCCCTCCCACCAGTGCTTCGCCGCCGTCAGGCGGAACACCGCAAAGTGCAGGTGGGGAGTGTCCTTGGGGGCGTTACCGGATGTGCCCACGTAGCCGAGGAGCTGGCCCTTGCGGACCCCGGCGCCCTCCTGCAGGCCGTCCGCATACCGCTCGAGGTGCGCGTAGTAATAGCAGAACTGCTCGGTGGGATCGAATTGGTAAACGGTGATGCCGCCAGCTTTGCTGAAGAACAGCCGCGCGATCGTCCCGTCCTCGACCGCCTTGACGGGTGTATTGCGCGGCGCCAGGATATCGAGCGCCTCATGCACGCGGGTTCCGCTGCGTTGATCGCTGAACGACTCGACCAGTTGGTCGGGCCTCACGCCTTCGACCGGGATGGCCAGTCCGTGGCGCTTGAGCTCGTCGGTCTCGCTCGATGGGGCAGGGCCTGTCGATGCCGGAGGAGCACCTGGAGTGGGCGCAGCCGCTGGCGCCATCGGCGCCGGCACCGGCTTCGCCGCCCGCGTCCCCTCGACGAGGACGGGCTCGTCCACGTCGGCCATGCCGTCGTCTGCCCGAACCGCCGGCGACGACTGCCCCGCGCGCTGCGTGCCGGCCGCCGCGTCGTACTTGTTCACGATGACGCCGACGAGCGCCGCCCCGGCGAAAAATCCACACAGGGCACCGATGCCGAATGTTCGCGCCGGGTGCTTGGTCTCTCCCCGCACGGCTACTCCGTGAACACGACGCGCGTGCCCGGCTTGACCATTGCGGCGAGGCGCAGCGCGTCCCAGTTCGTCAGGCGCACGCAGCCGTGGGACTCGGTCCGGCCGACCGTCTCCGGCACCGGTGTCCCGTGCAGCCCGTAATGTTCCTTCGAGATGTCGATCCATACGACGCCGACGGGATTGTTGGGGCCCGCCGGGATCTTCGCCTTGGCGTGCGATGGGTCGGCGTCCCAGAACAGCTCCGGGTTGTAATGGAAGGTGGGGTGTCGCTGGACTCCGTTGACCTTCCACTCCCCGATCGGCAGGGGATCGTGCTCGCTCCCCGTCGTCACGGGGGCATAGAAGAGGATGTCGCCGTCCGCGGTGGTGACGGTGAGAGCCTTCGAAGCCTTGCCGACGGTCACGACGACGTCCGGCTTTGGCGGCGCCGCGGGCGGAGCCACGGACGGCGGGCCTGGCGTCGGCGGTGCGGACGGAGGCTTCTGGGACCCGTCCTTCGGCGGCTGTGCGACCGGCAGCTGCATCGGCTCGACGTTGGGTACCTTGATCACCTGGTCGGCGCCGAACGTGACGCCGGGGTTCAGGAGTTGCAGCAGTGCCGGCGTCGCATGGAAGCGCTCGGCGAGGGCCTCCAGCAGCGACTCATACCCCAGTGCCGGTAGTCCTGCCTTCTCCATCATGTCTTCGGGAATGGGGACGTACGGGCCGGCGGCGTCTTCAGGCGTGATGCGGTACTGCGAGAGCGGCTCGACCGGCGGCGCGGTGTGCGTCCCGTGCTGCTGGAACACTGCGAATGCCCTGTCGGTGTTCGATCCGCCGCGTCCATCGATCACTCCCGGCGAAAACCCCGCGCGATCCAGGATCACCTGCTGCTGCAGGGCGCGCATGTCGAGCGGTGCGCGCCGCTGTTGCGGTGCGCGCCTCTGCCCCGACGGAGTGGCCCTTCGTGTCTGAGGGGCCGGCGAATGTGCGTGGGCCAGCGAGGCGGTGAGCGCAAGGATCGACAGGGTGTGCATCACCAGTTGTCCATGCATGACCCGCTCCACGGCTCCACGGTCGTGCTCAGCTGCGTGCTGACCGCCGCCAGCCGCCATGTCGATCTCGAGACCATCAGGACGCGAGGGGCCTGCTCGCGCATGAGCGACATCGACACGTTGTAGACGGAGCGTTCTTCGCCGTGCGCCCCTCGGGCTGCCCGTGGTGCGCACGAGCGTGGAACACCGCCGTGAGTGGGATCGGTTGAGCGGCTCCTCCAGGCGGCTGCAGCCTGGAACGGAAAGATCTCCCGGGGCTACGGCCCGTCGCGGACCGCCGCCGGTGTACTCGGCGGGCGGCTCAGCGCGGCGAGTTCGGCGTCGAGGGCCGCAATTGCCCGCTCCAGCATCAGGCGGTGTGGGGCGGCCGTGGCGCGGCTGAGGTCGTGCTGAGCGCGCTTCCTCGACAACTCCAGCGTCTGCTGCCTGACGAGACGCTGCCGCTCGTCCGCCGAGGGAGCGGGGCCCGAGACCGCTCGGCCACGCGCGGCCTCTTCCTGCTGGAATTCCACCTGTTTGGATTCGAAACCGCGCGCCACGACTCCATCTTACGGTACTCCGACGATATGGAAAGGCTTCGGGCGAATCTATAATGGGGAATCCATGACCTCTCTTGACCGGCGGGCATCACAGACTGTGCCGCTGGCGTTGTGCCTGCTCGTCGCGACAGCGGTGGGGTGCTCGCGCCCCGCCCCAGAGCCCGTGGCTGATCGCGCGCCCGCAGCCGTGGTGTCCACGGGGCCGGCGCCCGATGCGCGGCCACGCGTGATCGTTCTCGGCGACAGCCTCACGGCCGGACTGGGTCTCGTGCCGGCAGAATCCTTTCCGGCAGTCCTCCAGCGCAAGATCGACGAGGCTAGGCTGCCGTTCGACGTCGTCAACGCGGGAGTGTCGGGCGATACGTCGGCAGGCGGGCTCCGGCGGCTGGACTGGTCGCTGCAGGACGGAGCCCGCGTGCTGGTCGTCGCGCTCGGCGCGAATGACGGGCTCCGGGGGCTTCCCGTCCGTGAACTCAAGCGGAATCTCGCGACGGTCATCGAACGGGCGCAGGCGAAACGGATCGTCGTCGTCCTGGCGGGGATGGAGGCGCCGCCCAACTACGGAGTCGAGTATGCGACCGCCTTCCGGCAGGCGTATCGCGATCTGGCAACGCAGTACAACGTGCGTCTCGTGCCGTTCCTGCTCGCTCGCGTTGCCGGACAGCCCGGATTGAACCAGGCCGACGGCATCCATCCGAACGTGCGCGGGGCGCAAATCGTCGCGGACACCGTCTGGACGGTACTCCGGCCGGAGCTCGAACGGCTGTCGGCCTCATGATTGAGCTGCGCGGCGTATCGAAGACGGTGCCGAGCGGCTCCGGGATGCTGACGATCCTGCACCCGCTCGATCTCGTGGTCCCGGCGCGCCAGGTGGTCGCCATCACCGGACCGTCCGGCAGCGGCAAGTCGACGCTCCTCGGGCTGATCGCGGGTCTCGACTCGCCGTCCACGGGCCAGATCGCGATCGACGGGATCGAGATCACCGCTCTGGGCGAGGATGGACTCGCGCGGCTGCGTGGGCGGCGGATTGGCTTCGTCTTCCAGTTCTTCCATTTGCTCCCGTCGTTGACCGCTCTCGAAAACGTACTCGTGCCGATGGAGATCGCGCGAGCGAAGGACGCGAAATCGCGCGCGACCGCTCTGCTCGCCGAAGTCGGCCTGTCCGCCCGCGGCCATCACTACCCCTCGCAGCTGTCGGGCGGGGAGCAGCAGCGGGTGGCCATCGCGCGTGCGCTGGCGAACGATCCCCCGTTGCTCCTTGCCGACGAACCGACCGGCAACCTCGACAGCACCACCGGGGGACAGGTCATCGAGCTGCTGCTCGACGTGAACCGGCTGCGCGGCACGACACTCGTGCTCGTCACGCACGACCCGGAACTTGCGGCCGTGGCGGATGTCGCGATCGCGCTTCGCGACGGGCACGTCTTCAGCCGGACGCCCCGCGACGGCCGAGCGGCAGGCACCAGGCCGGACGCGGCACGTGTGCCCGATCCGGCGGTGCGCTGATGTTCGTCTTTCGCATGGCCGCTCGGGAACTGAGGGCCTCCTGGCGGCGGCTCGTGTTCTTCTTCGTGTGCGTCGCGGTCGGTGTCGCCGCCATCGTCTCGCTGCGCTCCATCATCCAGAGTATTCGCGCCGGGCTCGTCCGCGAGGCGCGCTCCAGCATCGCGGCCGACGTCCTCGTGCAAAGCAGCAGGCCGTGGACCCCGGATGTCACCGACGCCCTTGACGCGCGGATTGCGCGCGCTCCCGTTCTCGCCAGAACCGCCGCCATCGAGACGGCCACGATGGTCCGTGCCGAGAGCGGGGCGGCGGTGGCCCGCATGGTCGAACTGCGTGGCGTCGAGAAGGGCTTCCCCTTCTACGGGACGCTCGCGCTGCAGAACGGCGTCCAGTACTCCCACGATTTGCTGCGCCGTGGCGGCGCGCTGGTCCGCCCGGAGCTGCTGACGCAACTCGGCATCGCGGTCGGCGGCCGCATTGTGATCGGCGGCCGGCCGTTCACGATTCGCGGCGTCATCGACCAGGAGCCCGGACGGAGTGTCGGGGGTTTCAGCTTCGGGTCGCGCGTGCTGGTCGATCTCGCCGACCTCAAGGCCTCGGGCCTCCTGACGTTCGGCAGCAGGGCGAACTACCAGGTCCTGCTGAAGGTGCGCGAGGACGGCGTCGAACCGCTCACGCGCGACATTCGCCTGGGGTTCAGGGATCGCTTCGTCAACGCGCGATCGTACCGGTCCACTCAGGATCAGATTGGAGAGAATCTCCAGCGCGCGGAGAACTTCCTCAGCCTCGTCGGATTCGTGATCGTCGTGCTCGGCGGCATCGGCGTGTGGAGCGTCACCCGTGTCTTCGTCCGGCAAAAGATGCGCAGCGTCGCGATTCTCAAGTGTATCGGCGCCTCGACGGCGCAGGTCCTCGTCACATACGTGCTGCAGGTCGCTCTGCTCGCCCTGGCCGGCAGCCTCATGGGCGTGCTGATCGCGTCGCTCGCCATGCGCGCGATCCCCGCATCGCTCGCGTCGTCCTTCGGTGGCCTGTCGTATGGCTTGACGATGTCCGCGGTGGGGCAGGGGCTGGCGGTCGGGCTCCTCGTCTCCGTGCTGTTCGCGCTCGTGCCACTGCTCGACGTGCGCCGGATCAAGCCCCTGCTGCTCATCCGCGGCACCGACATCGCGCAGGCCGCCGTCGCGCCGCGTCCGGCGGCACGCGCGGGTCTCCGCGCGCGCTCCGCGGCGATGCTCGCGCGGATGGATTGGCTGCAGATCGGAACGGCAGCACTCGTCGGCGGTGCCCTCATCGCGGTCGCGTCCTGGCAGGCCGGGTCGTGGCGCGCCGGGGCGGCCGTGAGCGCCGGCTTCGCCGGTGTCTCTGCGGCCCTGTACGGGGCGGCGTTCCTCCTCGTGCGGCTCGTTTCGCCGCTCGCCTCCGCGCCCTGGTTCCCTCTTCGTCACGCGGTGATCAGCCTGCGGCGACCGGGCAACCAGACTCGCGTCATCCTGCTCGCCGTCGGACTGGGGAGCTTCTTCGTGCTGGGCGTCCGCGCACTGCAGAACAATCTGATTGCGGAGTTCGCCGTGGGCGCCGACCGCGGCGGCGCCGACATGTTCCTCATCGACGTCCAGCGCGACCAGGTGGACGGCGTGCGTGCCCTTCTGCAGCAGCGGCTGGATGCTGTGACGAACCCGGTGCGGCTCGTGCCGGTGCTCAGGGCCCGCGTCACGGCGGTGCGGGGCCGGGAAACGAATCTCGCCAACCCCGCGGACGTCCGCGGGCAGGGGTCGCTCGCACGGGAGTACACGATTACGTATCGCAACAAGCTGGAAGCCAACGAAGAGATCGTGCAGGGCGCCTTCTGGACGGGCGCCCCCGCCTCAGCCGGGTCGTCGGCGGAAGTCTCAATCGAACAGAGTATTCACGAGCGGTTCAACATCAACATCGGCGACGACATGAGGTTCGACGTCCTCGGGCGGGCGATCACCGCGAGGGTCACCAGCGTCAGGCGGGTGGAATGGACGCAATCGCGTGCCGGCGGCTTCATGTTCGTGTTCCAGCCGGGTGTCCTGGACGATGCCCCACAGACGTTCGTGGGGTTCGCGAAGGGGCCGTCCGACCCCGGCGCACGGGCACGGCTGCAGTACGATCTCGTGTCGCGGTTCCCGAACGTCACGACCATCGACGGCCGCGAGATTCTCGCGAAGATTCAGTCGGTCGTCGACAACGCCGTGCTGGGCATCTCCATTGTGGGCGGGGTCGCCCTTTTCAGCGGCACGCTGATCCTCATTGGCGCGGTGGCGATGACCAAGTTCCAGCGCGTCTACGAGGCGGCGATTCTCCGGACGCTGGGCGCCAGCACCGGACTGCTCACCGCCACGCTCGCCCTCGAGTACTGCGCGCTGGGACTGCTGGCGGGCATCATCGGCGCCGCTGGGGCGCTCGGCCTGAGCTGGGGCGTGACGCGGCATGTGCTCGACATTCCGTGGCGGCCCGCTCCTGGACTGCTGGCGGCTGGCGCGGTGCTGACGATGGTGCTGGTCGGGATGGTTGGAATCGTGGCCAGCGCCGACGTCCTGCGGAAGAAGCCGCTGGCGACGCTCAGGGCTGAGTAGCCCTGAGCCATCGCCTCCGACGTCCCGCGGGGCGCGCAGTCGTCCTCAACGAGGAGAAGCAGGCGGCGGCGCGAAGCAATAGAACAGCCCGGCGCCCCCCGTGCTCACCAGATTCTCCTGGCCGCACCCGCGGCTGGCGTGGGTGGAGTTCCACGAAATATTGGTGCCGCCCGCACGGTCATGATGTCCCAGCTGCGCGCTGCCGGTCGCCGCGTCGCTCGTCCAGTTGCTGCACGTGTGGTCGGCCGTGTCCGTGTAGGCGCGACCGTCGGGCTGCGACCCGGTGAGCATGTCGTGCTGATTCGGAGTCGCCCCGACACCGTTCACCGGGTCACCCTTTTCGCTGATCGCGGTGACGCGGGTGACCGAGTTCCCGAGCCTCGCGAGGTCCAGGGTGTCGCCGTGCAGCTCGGCGAGATTCTGCGCGATCCGCTGTCCTTTCGCGTTGTACCAGGGTCCCTCGCCAATCCGGTCCCGGGCGCTGACGGCATTGGGCCCCTGCGTGCTCAGATACGCGTGCCACGTCCGATCACCGGCGCCGGCGGCCGACGCCAGCGCCTGGCAGTGGGCGTCGGCACCCGCCAGACCGCCCAGGTTGGCCCCCTTGCCCAGGCCCCGGCTCGTCACGAAGAACGACATCGGCTGCGGGGGAGCCTGGGTGCCGCGCCCCTGCGGCGCGGGGCCGGCTGCCGCGGGCTGTCCGGCGGGCTGAGCGGTGGCGGGCTGAGGCGCCTGCGCGGCGATCCAGACGGTGGTCGCGGCGACGAGCACCGCCGCGATCAGGAGTTGTGGTCTCTCGTTGGTCATCATGCCCTCTCGACAGGTTGTCCAGCGAGGCGCGGGCCCGGCGGCGCACGCCTCTTCAGGTGCCAGGACCGGAGCGTAGCTGATCGACGGCAGCTTTGCGACCGATTCTTGCGCCGCGATCCGGCGCCTCGCATGGGGGCCGGGACGGCCGGAACGCGCACCTTTCTGTTAATATGAGCTTTTGCCGAGGCGGCACGCGGCGGTGCTTAGCGAGGCCGCCTCCTGGAGAACGCCAGCATGAATTACTCGCCGTTCAAAGAGGCGCTGCTGCGCAAGCGCGGAGAGATCCTGTCGACGGGCGGCGGCGTCAAGCCGCTGCCGGCGACGATAGAGGTCAATTCGCGGCAGGGCGATCTGGCCGACCAGGCCAGCGGGAACAACGAAGTTCACATACAGCTGAAGCTCAAGCAGACTGACGCGAAAATCCTGCAGGCGATCGAAGAAGCGCTCTACCGCATGGAGAAAGGCACCTACGGCGTCTGCCGGGACTGTGGCGAGGAAATCGCGGAACCGCGCCTGAACGCCATTCCCTGGACGCGCGTCTGCATCAAGTGCAAGGAAAAGCAAAGCTCGTGAAAGCCACCGAACTGCTCGCGCTGCTGCGCGACTTCTCTCGCGACAAGCTGACCATGCGGCAGCGGCACGTCGCGGCCGCGCGCCACGTGCCGAACTACGATTTCAACAATACCTACCAGTACGTCATCTGCCGCGAGGACGTGCAGCTCAACTGGCTGAGCGACGCCGTCACCGACATGGGTGGCGAGGTCGAACCGCTGCCCGAGCCGGATATGCCTGCATCGAAGGGGGAATCCGCCCAGGCCGGCCTCCTGACGCAGGATCGCGATGCCGCCCAGGCCTTCGTCGACAAGTGGCGGCCGCGCATCGAGTCGATGCCCAATGCCCGGCATCGAAGTCTCCTGCGCGTCATCCTCGGGGAAACGCTCGAGCACAAGCGCTTCTTCGAGCAGGCGCTCGCGGGCCGCACGGATTTGCTCGGCCGTCGCGCCGACGGCGCCGGCACCGGCGGGGGGGTGCTCGGCACGCGGTGGATCGAGCAGTAGGCGTCCGGACCGCGATTGCCATCGGCAGCAACACGGGCGATCGCCGTCAGGCGATTGCCTTCGCCGTAGAGCGGCTGGCCGGCGTCCTCACCGATCTGACGGTCTCCTCCCTCATCGAAACAGAGCCTGAAGGGGCGGGTCTCGGCGACCAGCCCCTTTATCTCAATGCCGTCGTCGTCGGACAGACGGCGCTCGGCCCGCGAGAGCTCCTCGACGTGCTCCAGGCCATCGAGGAGGCGTGCGGACGCGAACGGCCCTACCCCAATGCGCCTCGCACGCTCGACCTCGATCTGATTCTGCTCGGGAGCGTTCTCCTGGACGCTCCGGGGCTGCAGGTGCCGCACCCGAGGTTCCGCGATCGCTTTTTCGTGCTCGGGCCACTCGCCGAAGTGGCGCCCGACATGCCGGATCCGCTTACCGGGCTGCGGGCGTGGGAACTGCTGCGGAATCTGCTGGCGAACGAGGCCCGATAGGGGAGCGCCCCAGGAGAAAAGGCCGGCGCGGGTGCGCCGGCCTTCGTCGGCTGACAGCGGATTGCTTTCAGGCCTGGCGATCGGGTCGAGCTACTTCTTGTAGACGCGCTTCTGCGTGCCGCGCGCGTTCGTCGTTTCGATGGTGAGCGTGCTGCCGGACACCGTCCACACAGAGGTGGACTCGACCATCTGCCCGCCCATGTCCTGCTTACTCACAATCGTCAGCTTCGGGCCGTCGAACTTCGCCGTGGAGACCGACTCCATCGGCGTGCCGCCGCGACCCATCATCGTGTTCTTGCTCTCGGAGCCATCGAGCTTGTAGGTCGTGACGACCTTGTTCTCGCCCATGGTCCGTTCGATCGTGAGCGTGTCCGCGGTCTGCTTGATCGTCGCGCCGTTCCCGAGCGCGCCGCCCCCGCCCCGCCCGCCGCCCATTCCGCCGCCCGGCGCTCCACCGGCCGGTGCTCCGCCCGCCGGCGCGGCCATGCCGCTCGCGTCAGGGTCCAGCGTCCAGGTGCCCGAGAAATCCGGCTTGCCCTGTGCGAGGGCCACCGACGCCACGGCGAAGATCGTGGCGGCAATGATTCCGATTCGTGCCCGCTTCATGCGTTGCTCCTTTGAATGATGAACGACCCACAACGTTCGCGACCGACGAGTGCGGGCCGCCGAGCGGCAGCCCGAGACGAGACGCAGGGCACCTCCCGGAGGTGCCGCGCGATCATTCGAACCGCAGGGCCTCGATGGGATCCAGTCCCGCGGCTTTCTTGGCCGGGTAGAACCCGAAAAAAACGCCCGTGCCCGCGGCAAACCCGAACGCCATCGCGATGGCGTTCGGCGGAATGGAGGTCGGCCACTGGAGGAACTTCTCCGCCGCGGCGGACAGGCCATACCCCATGCCGATCCCGAGCAGGCCCCCGAAGAGGCTGAGGACGACGGCTTCGACGAGAAACTGGAGCAGGACGTCCTTGCCCCTGGCGCCGATGGCCATGCGCAGACCGATCTCGCGCGTACGCTCGGTCACGGAGACGAGCATGATGTTCATGATGCCGATACCGCCGACGAGCAGCGACACGCCGGCGATGGCGGCCAGCAGCGTCGTCATCGTCTTGGTCGTCTCGGTGCGGACGCTGGCCATCTCTTCCTGCGTGCGCACCATGAAGTCGTCGGGGTCGTTGCCCAGCAGCTTGTGGCGCTGGCGCAGCGTGTCCGAGACGAGCGCGGAGACGCCGGCTGTCTCCGGAGACTCGGCGGAAATCGTGATGTTCTGGATGTGCTGAATACCCTGCAGCTTCTTCTGCACGGTCGTGTACGGGGCATAGACCACATCGTCCTGATCCTGTCCGAACCCGCTCGTGCCTTTGGGGGACATCACGCCGAGGACTTTGAACCGCTGGTTCTTGATCCGAATGATCTGGCCGGTCGGGTCGGCATCGGGGCCGTAGAGATTGTCCGCCACCGTCTGCCCGAGGACGGCAACCTTCTGCGCACCCGAGACGTCGAGGGGTGTAAAGAAACTGCCGTATTTCACCGGCCAGTTGCGGATGAGGGGGAGGTCGACGTCGGTCCCCTGGATCTGGCTGGACCAGTTCTGGTTTCCGGCAATCAGCTGGGCGCGCGAGTTGACTCCCGCGGCGACGTACTGCACTCCGGGGAGCCTGCGAATCGCTTCGGCATCCTCGACGCGCAGGGTCGTCGCGTTGCCGCCTCCCTGGCGCACGCCGCCCTGGGTGAAGTTGCCGGCCATCACCATGACGAGGTTGGTGCCCGCCGCCTTGACCTGCGCTTCGATGGTGCTCTGCGCGCCCTTGCCGAGCGCCACCATGGTGATCACGGCGCCGACGCCGATGATCATCCCGAGCATCGTCAGCATCGTGCGCATCTTGTTGCGACTGAGCGCCTTCAGCGCGATCCGGAGCGTCATGAAGATCGACATCTGTTCTCTCCTAGACCACGCCGCCGTGGTGTTCGACCGCGACCGCGTCGGCGGGCAGGCCTGCCGGTTCGTCTTCGGGCGGCGGGAGCGCCGCCAGCTCGGTCGCCGCATTCCGGCGGTTGGTGATCTTCTGATCGATCTGTATCCGACCGTCGCGGAAGCGGACGAGCCGCGTGCCGTACTCGGCGATGTCCATCTCGTGCGTGATGAGGAGCACCGTGATCCCACGCTCGACGTTCAGCCTCTGGAAGATGTCCATGACCTCGATCGAGGTCCGCGTGTCGAGGTTGCCCGTCGGCTCGTCCGCAAGGAGGATGGTCGGCTGGGTGACGAGGGCCCGGGCGATCGCGACGCGCTGCTGCTGGCCCCCCGAGAGCTGATTCGGGAAATGATGGAACCGATCGCCCAGGCCGACCGCCGTCAGCGCGTCCATCGAACATTTGTGCCGCTCGGACGTCTTCATCTTGACGGCGCCGTTGTAGAGCAGGGGCAGCTCGACGTTGTCGAGCGCGGTGGTCCTGGAGAGCAGATTGAATCCCTGGAAGACGAACCCGATCTTGCGATTGCGGATGATCGCGAGCTCGTCTTTCGACATCCGGGACACGTCCTTGCCGTCGAGGATGTAGGTGCCGCTCGTCGGCCGATCGAGGCAGCCGAGGATGTGCATCAGGGTCGACTTGCCGGACCCTGACGGCCCGGTCACCGCCACGAACTCGCCTGGTTCCACGTCGATGCTGGCGCCCCGGAGCGCCCGGACGGTGACCTCGCCGACGTGGTAGGTCTTGACCAGGTCACGAATCGAGATGACAGGCATTTTCAAGTCACTCTGCTTCCGCTGAAGCTCCGCGGTACGGACGGCGGTGATCGCGGCGCTGAAGCGCGACAGAACCGGCTGCGATACGCTCTTTCGTAGCGCGGAGCTTCAGCTCCGCGAGTTAGAAGCCGCGCCCGCCGCCGCCGCGGTTCCCGCCGGCGCCGGGCCCGCCGCGTTGTGGGCCAAGCAGCGGGCTCTGCCCAGCGGCGCCCGTGGCGCCCGCCGGGCCGGTCGCCGACGTCGGCAGCACGATGTTCGTGACGACTTCGGTGCCGACCTGGAGTTCCTCGTCGAGCACCTCGGTGTTCGTGCCATCGGAGATTCCGAGGCGCAGCGACACTGGTTTCAGCTGCTTGTTGATGTAGAGCCACGCCCGGCCGCGCGTCTCGATCGTCGGCAGCGGCCCGAACAGCGAGTCGATGGTCGTTGCGCCCGATCTCATCGACGGCACGCTCGCGACGCGGCCCTGCGGTGCGCCGACCCGCAGCAGGGGAGTTTGCCGCGTGGCCGGGGCCGCTGTGGGAGCCTGACGGCCCGGCGCGCCACCACTGCCCGATGGGGTCCCCTCGCCCCGCCCGCCGCCGAAACCGCCCCGTTCGCCGCCCTGGCCGTTCTGCCGCGCCGCCATCCGTTCCTGGAACGCGGCACGCTCTTCAGGCGTCATGGCCGCCATCCGCTCTTCCATGCGCTTGCGCCGTTCTTCGGGCGTCATGTTCGGATCGAACCCGCGTCCGCCGCCGCCGAAGCCGCCGGGGCCTCCGCCAGGCGCGGCACCGCCCGGACCGCTGCCCTCGGGACCGCCGCCCCAAGGCCGTGCGGCGTTGGCCGACGGGGCCCCAGCGGTCGGCCGTCCCGGATTCGCGGTGCCGGTGGACGGCGTCGCCCGATCGCCGCCGCCCCTGGCTTCCGCAGACCCCGTCCGGGGTTCCCGTGTTGCCGCAGCGCTCGGTTGTGCGGATGCTGCCGCTGCGGCGTTTGGGGCCGGCGCGGCGCCTGGAGCCGCACCGCCCGGCTGACCGGGCCCGTTGCCGCCGCGGCCGCCACCACCGCGCCCGCCGGCGTTGCGGCCGCCAAAGCCGCCGCGCGCCTCGGGCGGCATCTCCTGATTGAGCGCCGCAAACACCTCCGGCGTCGGGCGGAAACGCGTGGCTGACGAGGGCACGCGAAGCACGTTGCTCTTGCGGCTGACCTCGATGGTCACGTTCGCCGTCATGCCGGGTTTCAGCTTCAACTGCGGATTCGGGACGGCGATGACGGTCTGATACGTCACGACGTTCTGCACCGTGGTCGGCTGCAGGCGAACCTGTTCGACCGCGCCGGTGAACGTGTCATTCGGGAATGCATCGACACGAAACGTGACGACCTGCCCGGGACGCATCCGGCCCACGTCCGCTTCGTCGATGTTCGCGTTGACCTGCATCTTGGTGAGGTCCGCCGCGAGCACGTACAGCGTCGGCGCCGACATGCCGGCATTGACGGTCTGGCCCGGCTCGACCGCCCGCGAAATCACGATGCCGTCGATGGGGGCCGTGATGACGGTGTGCGCCAGGTTCACTTCGGCGGTATTCAGCTGCGATTTCGCCTGCACCAGCGCGGCCTCCGCGGACTTGATCTGCGCCTGGGCCGACTGCACGTTGACCTGCGCGGTGTCGAGATCCGTCTTGGGCAGGAGGTTCTTCTCGAACAGTGCCTTGGAGCGATCGAGCTTCTGCTGCGCATCCGCGAGCCCGACTTTCAGCCGATCCAGGTCCGCCTCGGAGCGGGTCACGTTGGCCCGCTGCTGCTCGATGTTCGTCTGGAGCAGCGTCGGGTCGAGCCGCGCGATGACCTGCCCCTTCCTCACGATTGAGTTGAAGTCGGCGTACAACTCCTGGATGATGCCGCCGACCTGCGTGCCGACCTGGACGGTCGTCACCGCCTCGAGCGTTCCTGTCGCCGCGACGGCATCGACGATGTCGCCTCGCGTGATGGGAGCCGTCCGCACGTCGGGCTCCCTGGCCGGCCGGTTCATGTAATAAGCGCCGGCGCCCACCCCGACGAGCGCGAGCACGATGACGACGAGGATCAGTTTCTTCATGTTGGTCGATCTGTGCCGCGGCCGGCCGCGGCAGTCAGCCGGTCTACTGTCCGCCGGTACCGCCGGTACCGCCGGTACCGCCGGTTGCGCCACCCGTCGTCGTGCCACCGCCCCCCGTGACCGAGGCCGACACCCCGCGTGTGCCGACCGCCTGCACGGTCTCGAAATTCACGAGCGCCTTGCGGTAATTCAGAATCGCGCGGAGCTCGTTGTTGCGCGCGTCGGCGAAGTCGCGCTGCGCCTGCACGACCTCGTAGTTGGTCGCCATGCCGACGTCCATCTTGCTTTGCGCCGCCTCGAGGCGCTTCTGCGACAGCTCGCTGGCCACCGCGCTCGCCTGCACGCTCTCGAGCGAGCTCTGCACCGTCAGCGCGGCGTTGGTCACGTCGGTCGCGATCTGGAGCTCGAGGGCCTTGAGATTGGCCTCGGTCTGCCGCAGCGACAGCCTGGAGCGGCCGACCGTGGCCTGCTGCGCGCTCTTGCCGAGCGGATACGCGAACGTGAACCCGACGGTCCATGTCGGCGCGTCGAAGCCGCCGATATTGCGCAGGGCATCCAGGTAGCCCGACGGGATGGTCGTGCTCGGGCGCGCGCCGGAAATCGGATCGACAGGGCCGGTGAAGAGGAACTGCGGGCCGCCGAGCCCGTTCAGGCCGTAGTTGGCCGTCAGGTTCAGCTGGGGCTTCGTGGCGTCCACCTGGTTCTGCAGGTTGATGTCGCTGATCTTGAGGTTGTTCTTGGACTGCTGGAGATCCGTCCGGCCCGCGAGCGCGCGTGTGACCGCCGCCTCGAGATTGATCGGCTCCGGCGTCGTCGAGGGGCGATCGACCGGATTGATCGACGAGGTCCACAGCGGATCGTCGGTGCCGCTCACGATGAGGCGCTTCAGCGCCAGCTCGTTGGTGCGAACGGTCGCCTGCGCCTGCACCAGTGTCTGCCGGCGGGTCGCCTGCTCCGCCTGCGCCGTCACGATGTCGATGGGCGCGAGCGTGCCGATTTCCACCCGGGACTGGTTGTCCTGCACGAGCCTGGCTGCAAGGTCGAAGGAGTTCTGCGCCGCTTCCACCGCCTGGATGGCGAACACCAGGTCCCAGTACGCATTGCGGACGTTCGCCTGCGTGGTGGAGACAGTGGAGGTCAGCGTGATCTCGTCGTTCCGCTGCGACAGCCGATTCGTGAGGAGCGCGGCGCGAGTCGCGTCAATCCTGAACCCGCGCCACAACGGCTGCACGAGCGCTCCCGTGATCCCCGAGGTGAACTGCGGATTGCGAAGGTTGACGGTGCTCTGGTTGTTCAGCCGGCCGTTCGTCCAGTTGACGTTGTAGCTGCCCCCGCCGCGAAAGAGGTTTTTCGCGATTCCGGCACTCCAGTTCTCGCGGATGCTGGTCGTCGGCGTGGAGATCCCCTGGGTGGTCTGCTGCGGCAGCGTGGTCTGCCTGGTATTGTTTGCCGACGAGGTCAGGTTGAGCCGGTAGCTCGCTTCGAGGCCCGCCAGCGTGAAGTCCGTCAGCTGCGGCGTGATCCGCGCGACCGCGATGTCGATGTTCTTCTCTGCGCCGCGCTGGACGGCTTCTTCGATCGTGAGGTTCACGCGGGGGCCGGCCGTCACGAAAATCGGCGTGCGCGCGCCCGCGGGACTCTGCGCTTGCGGCTGCGCCTGCTGCATGGCCTGCTGGATCAATGCCCGCACATGGGCGGGGTCCGGCGATTCAGACGGAGCCTGTTGCGCAGCGGCAGGTGCAGCGAGCACCGCCGCCATACCCAAACCTGTCCAGAACGATGCGGTCTTACTCACGAAAGCCTCCAGGACATGCGAAATACACAAGAAACATCAGCGCCGGCCGCCGGGGTCGTTGCCCTTTGCACGCCCAGCCTCCCACGCCGCCTGCAGCCGGGCGCGCTGATCGGCCGACAGCAGCCCGCGCATTCGATAGAGCATCAGCGTGCGAGTTTTGTACAGATCGGCACGGGCGGCCTCCAGCCGGTCGACCTGCTGGGCTACTGTGCCGAGATCCGCCGTATTGTCCTTGATCGTCTGGGACAGCGTCGCTTCGAGCTTGTCGATCCGGTCCTTCGCGGCCTCGAGCTTCGGCAGCGTGGACTGGAAAATCTGCTCGATCTCCGACGACTGCTGGTTCGTGATCCCGAGCTGCGCCTTGCTGTCGCCCAGCCAGAATTTCCACGGCCGATGGTCGTCCTTCCCTGGCGGCCGATGGTCGCCGTCACGGTCCGGCGGGGGCTGTCCGCCGCGCTGCTGATCGGCCTGTTGGACGTCGGCGTCGTGTCCGCAGAGCCCCGACGCCGAGGCCGGTGCGCCGGACGCCAGCGCCGCCGAGAGAACCCAAGCCAGGTGCCTTGCCATATAGCGTGCCTTCTCCGGAAGTGATGACAGTCCGTATTACGACCTTTCGTCGGCCCTCGTTTACCGCCGGGTGCGAAAGGCCGTGGTCCGTGAAGCGACGCCGGTCAGCGTAACTCGTTGGGCAGCCGGCGCTTCGCTCGTCGCAACGCCGCACGAGCACGGGTCATGAGGTGCGGGCTTCGATCGGCCGCCGCCGGCTACGAACACGCATCCGCCTCGCGATGAGGGCCTCGCTCGTCATGGCGATCCTGTTCGCCGTCTACATCCGTGGGGAAGGCGTCCGAACGGGACGAAGCGACTCTCACGGTCCAGGTGTCGTCAGTCGATCAGCCGGGCTGCAGCCCCGCCCACCCAGCACGTGCCGCGCAGCTTCAGCTGCACGAGATCAACTTCTCTCTACGAAACTTTCCAGCCGCTGGATCACTTCTCCGACGATGTTATTCGGGGTCGATGCGCCCGCCGTCAGGCCGACGACGATCGGCCCTGTCGGGGGCAGCCATTCCAGGGTCGTCATCTCGATCCCCGCGGTCGTCGAGGGTGCGCCCACGGGCCGGTGGTGGAGTTCTGCCGGCGACGCCATGCACTGAGGGTCCGCGATATGGAATGTGGGAACCTTCTCGGCGCAGATGCGCGCCAGGTTGCAGGTGTTGCTGCTGTTGTAGCCGCCGACGACGAGCATCAGGTCGAGCCGCTCCTGGTCGAGCAGCGCGACGACAGCATCCTGCCGCTCCTGCGTGGCGCTGCAGATGGTGTCGAACGAGCGGAACTGCGAGGCGAGCGACGCCTCGCCGTACCGGGCCCGGATCGCCTCCCGGAACATCTCTCCGATCTCGAGCGACTCGGTCATCAGCATCGTCGTCTGATTCGCGCAGCCGATGCGGACGAGATCGCGGTCCGGGTCGAAGCCGGGCGAGACGGCGTCCGCGAAGCGTTCGAGGAACGCTGCGCCATCGCCCCCCAGGCGGATGTAATTGCACACGCTCTCCGCCTCGGCGCGGTCGAGGACGACGAGGTAGCGGCCCTCCGGGTATTTCAGTGCCTGTGACGCGGTGGCCCGCGTCTCTTCGTGTTTCACTTTTCCGTGGATGACCGACGTGAAGCCCTCCCGCGCGTACCGGACGACATTCTTCCAGACGTTGAGAACGGAGCCGCACGTGGTGTCGACGAGCGTGCAGCCCTGGTTCGAGAGCTGCGCCATGTCCGTGACGGTGACGCCGAAAGCTGGAAGGATGACGACATCGTCTGGACCGAGCCCGTCGCGGCTCTCGGCCGGATCGGAGAGGAAGCGGATGCCCGCGTCGCGGAGCCGGTCGTTGACGTGCGGGTTGTGGATGATCTCGCCCGTGAGGAACACGTTGCGCGCGGGGAAGCGGCGGCGCGCCTGATAGGCATAGTCGACCGCCCGATCCACCCCGTAGCAGAACCCGAACTCGCGTGCGAGATGGATGGTCAGCCGCCCGGCCTGGTACTTGAAGTCACTCGCCCGGACGCGGTCCACGATCGCGCTGTGGTAGGCTGCGGCGAGCTCTCCCGCCACCGCCTCCTTCATGTCGAGGCCTTTGCGGAAGATGAGGGGCTGGGATGTGGCCACGGCTATCGTGGCTGTTCGCCGGCACGCGGCGTGAACTCGTCGATCGCGCGCAGCTCCGGGACAGACGGACGCGACAGCGAAGCGTCGAGCGCGGAGAGGAACGCTTCGTCCCCGCCCGGGTTCGTCGACGCCATCGACGCGGTGGCACGGTCGGCGGGAGGTTGCGAATGTCCCGCGAGCCGGGCCTGGCTGCGCGACGGGACGGCGGCGGTTCCGACGTGCCGGAAATCCATGACCTGGCCGACCCCGACCCCGACGATGAGCCCCGCGGCGGCCGCCGCGGCAATCCAGCGAGATGCGTACGGGGCGCGCGACGTCAGCGGTGACGGGAACCTGGGGAACGCGATGACGCGCGCCGGCCGCTCGGAGGCTTCGATCCGGCGCAGGATCTGGGCCTGCTGCGCCGCGAGGCGGTCGGCGGGGAAGAGCGCGTCGGCCTCGGCGGCCGCGTCGGAACGCAGGTCCTCCAGGGACTCCGAGAAGACCGTGAACCGCGTGCGACAGGCGGTGCACGCCCCGAGATGCGGGTGCGCGGCCCGTCGCCCTGCGAGAGTGCTTTCAGTCCAGAGCGCGGCAATCGCCGCATCGTCCAGATGGCTGTGGAGCCGCAGGCGGTTAAGGATTGACACGGCGTTTCTCCATCGAACTTTTGCCCGCGGTCGTCTCCACGAGCAGAATCCGAAGCTTGCGAATCGCGCGGAAGAGGTGAACGCGGACGGTCGATTCGTTGAGACCCGTCATGGCGCTCACTTCCCGTGACGTGCAGCCCTCGTAGTGACTCAGCATGAAAACCGACCGTTGCCGCTCCGGCAGCTTGGCCAGCGCCCGCGTCAGCTCCACGCGCCGTTCGCGCGCGAGCAGCTGCTCTTCGGGCGACGGGCCCTTGCCAGCCGTCCGTTCCGCGAAATCCTGCTGACCGCCCGGCCCGTCCGGCATCGGGGCCAACCACCGCGCGCGCCGGGTTCGCGCCTTGATCCGGTCCAGGCACCCGTTGATCAGGATCCGCGTGAACCAGACCTCGAAGGGGAGCTCCTCGCGGAACGAATCCAGGTGCGAGTACGCCTTGACGAACGCGTCCTGAACCGCTTCATCCGCTTCGGCGGCGTCGCGCATGTAGTGCAGCGCGATCCGCACGGCGCGGCGCTGGTGCCTGCCTACCAGTTCGGCGTACCGCTCGCGCGCCTCGGCGAGCCGGCCCTCGGCCTGCATGGCCTTGACGGCCGAGGCGGCGGCGCCGTCCGCATCGCGGCCAGGAAGGCCAGCCGCTTGAGCTCCTGTCATGAGATACGCCTCGAGGCACGGAACGTTTACTTGCGCGGCGCCGGCGACCGTGTCCCCGCTGCCCGACACGAGCCCACGGCTATTATAGAGCGACAGAGTCGACCTGCGCAGCAGATCCGGGGAGCTGGACGGGGACGGCCGGGCTCGATCGGAACGGATGCGGGTGGGGCGGGCGCGTCGAAGCGGTCAGTGTGACAGGGTCACGAGGGCGGTGCCGGGAAAATACTGCTGGAGGACTGCGGGGAGCGTCGTCCCGGCGCGGATCCGAGCGAGCGCGCCTGCCTGGCAGAGGCCCACGCCGTGTCCGAAGCCTCGCCCTTCGAAGACCATGTCGCCGTGATCGCGGCGCACGGTGAACCAGGTGCTCCGGATGGCGCGCGCACCGAACGCCGCCGACAGCACGTCCCTCAGCGTTTCTCCACGAACAATCCGGTCTTCCGCGCCGTGGAGCGCGATTCGCCCGGCGCGGCCGGCAGGGTCCCGCTCGAGCACCTCGATGCGGTCGAGCCTGGTCCCGACGCGCGTGCGGGCATCCGTATTCAGCGCCCGCTGCACGACCGGAACCGCTGCGTCATAGCGCCACGACGCATGGGCGTCCGAGGCGGCGCCGTCGTCGGTCCTGCTCGAGAGATAGGGCCGAATGATGCCCCCCCACACGTCTGCGGCCGCGCTCGTGCGTCCGCCGCAGTCGGCGTGATAGACCGTCAACGCGGGTGCGCCGTCGAACCACAGCACCTCGGCCGCGGTCCGTCGAACCGCGAGCGCCGCGTGTGGCGCCCAGCGGGAAGAGTCCAGCCGTCCGGCTTGGTACAGCTGGCAATGGGTTCGGTCGCACAGGTCGTACCCGTCACGCGCGTGCCGGCCCAGGTGGCCGAGGGCGTAGGTGCGGACGACGACCGCCTGGACCTCGAGCATTCGCTCGACCGTGTCGGCTTGCCCCTGCGCCGGGGCGAACTCCGACAGAATCGTGGCCTCGACGTAGGCCTCGAGCGGCACGGCGCGAATCCTGGTTTCACGCCCCTCCGAGACGCCGATGCGGATCGTCGCGGGTGCCGCAGGAATGCCCGACGGCAGTTCGGTGCGCGAAGGGGGAGCGGAGCACGCAGAAGCGGCCGCGAGTACGAGCAGAAGGGCGCGTCTGAACGGCTTCATATTGGGGAGTATCGGTACGGAGCGGTATAAACTTAGCGCGCTGAGACGCGACCCGGAGTGGCGCACCAGCGATCACCCGTGCCCGGGGTGCACCCAATGCCTCGTATTCTTGTGATCGATGACGATGACGCCGTACGCGAGAGCACGCAGAGAATTCTGCGTGCCGCGGGGTACGCCGTCGATTCCGCGCCGGGCGGCGAAGAAGGGTACCGCCTTGCGCGACACGGCGCATTCGACGTGATTCTTTCCGATCTCCGGATGCCGGGGCTTTCGGGGCTCGACGTCCTCCACAAACTGCGCGAGCAGCGCGTGGACTCCGCGTTCATCATCATGTCCGCGTTCGGGACCGTGGACACGGCGGTGGAGGCGATGAAGCTCGGTGCGGTGGATTTCGTGCAGAAGCCGTTCGTCCGCGACGAGCTCCTGATGCGCGTGCGCGCCGCGGGGGAGCGCCGCCAGCTGGCGCGGCAGGTGAACCTGCTGCAGCGCCACATCCGCCCGGCGGGATCGCTCGAGGCGCTCATCGGGTCGAGTCCGGCGATGGTCCAGGTCAGGGAGTGGATTCGCCGCGCGGCGCCCGCGGCGGGTACGGTCTTGATCACCGGTGAAACGGGGACGGGCAAGGAGCTCGCGGCGCGGGCGATACACGCGTGCAGCGCGCGGGCGGAACGTCCGTTCGTCGCACTGAACTGCGCGGCCGTCACCGAGTCGCTCCTGGAGAACGAGCTGTTCGGGCACGGCAAGGGGGCGTTCACGGGCGCGACCGCGGCGCGCCCAGGGCTCATCGAGCACGCCTCGAGCGGCACGCTCTTCCTCGATGAAATCGGCGCCATGTCCAAGGCGCTCCAGGCCAAACTGCTCCGCGCGCTCGAGTCCGGCGAAGTGCGGCGCATCGGGGAGAACGAGAGCCGCCGCGCCGACGTACGGTTCGTCGCCGCGACGAACGTGGATTTGAAGGCGGCGATCGAGACCGGGGAGTTCAGGAGCGATTTGTACTACCGGCTGAACGTCCACCGGATCCACCTGCCACCGCTGCGTGATCGCGGTGGAGACCTTCGTCTCCTGGCTGATCACTTTCTCGACCGCTTTGGCCGCGAGGCAGGCGTCGAGCGCTTTGGCGATGCGGCGTGGGCGCTGCTCGCCGCTTATGACTTTCCCGGGAACGTCCGTCAGCTGGAGCACATCATTCAACGCGCCGTGGCCATCGCGCAGGGCCGGGAGCTTCGGCCCGAGGACCTGCCGGAGGAAGTCGTAGCCCAGCCGCTTTCGCCAGCGGCGGACGGCACGGTGGCTGCGGGCCGCGAACGGGCTGACAAGGAATCGATTGCCGCGACACTCGCGCGGCACGGCGGCGAGATCGGCGCCGCGGCGCGCGAGCTGCAGGTGAGCCGCACGACGATGTGGCGGCTGATGAAGAAATACGGCATCGGCGATCGACCTCCGACCGCGGGCTGACGTCCTCTCGCGGCCACCCGGGAATTCCCTTCAGCGTTTCATCCCTGAAACGTGCCGATGTTTCGCGCACGGAACATCCATCCACCGGTTCCCCTGACGCGCCGACCGGCCTCCGGCTAAGTCGCTGACAGGGCGCGCCTGCTCGCCGGTTGCGCGCGCGTGCGGATCCGGCGCGCCTCTTGCGGGGTGTCCACGAGTGCCGCGGGGACGCGCGGCCAGGTGCCCAATGCAGACAGCGACGTACCCGGTCTCACTGCTGGTCCTCGACGAGGATCCCAGCGTCGTACAGACGATCCGAGATGCCGCACTGGCACGCGGATACCAGGTGACGTGCGTCACCTCCCCGGACGATGCCGAGACCGGGCGCGAGTACAACTCGTTCGACGTCGTGCTCGTCGACCTCGAGTTCGGCGCCCGCGCCGGGTTCGACGTGATTCGCCGCATCAGGGCCCAGGCTCCGCACGCAGAGCTCATCGTGATGTCGGCGAGCGCGTCGCTGCCCGCCGCCTCCATCCATTCGTCCGACCTGAGAGCCTTCGCGTTCGTCCAGAAGGCCTTCGACATCGGGCAGCTGCTCGTTGCGGTGGAGCGCGCGGTCGAGCGCCGGCGACTGAACAGGGACAACCTGCGGCTCGTCTGGGAGCTTCAGACGATCAACGAAGTGGCGGAAGGCATCGCACAATCGCTGGAGCTCGACGACGTGCTCACCGGCGCGCTCCGGTGTCTGACGCGCGCGCTCGACGTCGCGGGCGGATCGATCCGCCTGCGGAACGAGAAGAACGAGTACCCCGAGAAGGCGTTCGTCGGCAGCGTGAACCAGCGTGCGTGGCTCGACGGCCCGCTGCTGCGTCCGAGCGACCACGTCATTGCGCACCGCGTGCCGTACATCGTCGACGATCTCCGGGAGTTCCTCCCGCCGGGCCTCACGGGCGCGCCGCCGGTCCTCAGCGCGGTCAGCGTGCCGATGATGGCGGGTACGGATCTGATTGGGACGCTCTCGCTCGGTGCGCTGGCGCCCCGGCGGTTTCAGCTGGCCGACCAGCGATTCGTCGCCATCGTTGCCGGTCAGATTCTCGTAGCCGTTCAGAATGCCAGGCTCCACGACGTCGTCCGTCGAGGCAAGCGGCAATGGGAGCGGACGTTCGATGCCATCAGCGATCCGATTGCGGTGTTCGACAGCGCCGGCGGACTGCTCCGCGGCAACACCGCACTCGCGGCGCACCTGGGACGCGGCGTTCGCAGTCTCCGCGGCGCGACGTGCACCGAGATTGGCTTCTGTGAAGACGGGGCCGGGCTGTGCGCTGTGACGCGCGCCCTGGCGACCGGGAGCAGCCGGGTGGAAATCACGCGGCCGGACGGGCAGATCTTCAGCGTCACCACGTTCCCAGTTGTTGGCGGCAGCGATGGAGCGTCCGTGGTGCAGGTTGCCAAGAACGTCACCGAGGACATCCGCGGCGCGCGTCGCATGCAGCTCATGAGCGACGAGCTCGCGCTCGCGAACGCGCGCTCGATGGCGGCGCTGGAGCGGCTCAAGTCCACACAGGCGCAGCTGCTCCAGGCGGAGAAGCTGTCGGCCATCGGGCAGCTCGTCGCGGGCGTCGCGCACGAGCTGAACAACCCGTTGACGAGCGTGATCGGTTATGCGCAGCTGCTGCAGGAAGAGCTCCTCGACACCAGGCACGCCGGCGGAGTGCGGCCGGCCCCGGAGCTCGCGCGCGATCTCCGCCGCATCGCCGACGAGTCGGAGCGCGCTGCGCGGATCGTCCGGAACCTCCTGGCGTTCGCGAGGCGGCAGGCCGCCTCCCGCGCTCCTCAGGATGTTGCGGATCTCTTCGGGCGCGTCCTGGCGCTGCGCGCATATGAGCACCGGTTGAACAACATCGAGCTGGTGCCGGAGTTTCACCCCACGCTGCCGTCGGTCGTGGCGGACGGCAGCCAGCTCCAGCAGGCGCTGCTCAACCTGCTGCTGAACGCGGAGCAGGCGATGCGCGGGCGCTCGCCGAAACGCCTGCGCGTCGGGACGCGGTATGACGAGGCGGCGGCCGCGGTCGAACTCTTCGTGTCGGACACCGGCCACGGCATCGATCCCGCCAACCTCTCACGCATCTTCGACCCGTTCTTCACCACGCGTGATGTCGGGGAGGGCACCGGGCTCGGCCTGAGCATCTGTTACGGCATCGTTCGCGACCACGGCGGGCAGATATCGGTGGAGAGCCTGGTGGGCCAGGGGACGACCTTCTCGCTGCTCCTGCCGGCGCGGGTCGAAGAGGCGTCTGAGCCGATTCTCGTCGCGCACTCGGACCAGGGCGAACGCGACTTCGTCTCCGCGGTGCTGACCGGGTGGGGCTGCGACGTCATTCCTGCCGCGTCGAGCGGCGAAGCGATTGCGATCTGCCGCGACCGCACCTTGCAGTGTGTGTTCGTCGATCGCGGCGTCCTGGCGGCCGATCTCCCCGGCTGGCGGGCGGTCCGTGCGGAACCGGGGGCCGTGCCCCTGGTCCTCATGTCGATGTCGGCCGACGACGGCGACGTCGAGCGGTTCGGGCGTCAGCAGGCGCGTGCCGTGCTCGCGCCACCGTGTCAGCTGCGGGCCATCCGGTCGGCAGTCCGCGCAGTGTCCAAGGAGTATGCATGACGGCGCAGCGTCCATCTCTGGTGGTTGTCGACGACGAGCAGGGGATTCTCGACGTCGTGTCGCGGTTCGGCCGTCGGGCCGGGTACGACGTCATCGCGTGTTCTGGGGGACGGGAGGCGATCGCCCAGCTCCGGACCCGGCGCGCGGACGTCGCGATGGTGGATCTCCGGATGCCCGACATCGGCGGCCTGGACGTCATCCGCGCGATTCGCGAGATCGACCCGCAGTGCCAGGCGGTGCTGATGACCGGGTTTGCGACCGTCGACACCGCGGTGGAAGCCATCAAGCTCGGGGCGATGGACTACCTCAGCAAGCCGCTCGACTTCGCGCGGCTCGAGCAGCTGCTCGCCTCCGTGCGGGAGGACATCGATCGCCGCCGGAGCCTCCTTGCGATGGAGAGCGACGTCGCGCGCCACCTGGAGTTCTGCGGGATGATCGGCCGCGGCGCGTTGATGCAGGAGCTCTTCGGCATGATCCGCCGGCTCGCGCCGCACGTGCGCACCGCGCTCATTACCGGCGAGACCGGGACGGGCAAGGAACTCGTCGCGCGCGCGCTGCACCAGACGGGCCCCCGCCGCGAGCGCCGGTTCGTCACGGTCAACTGCTCGGCCGTCGTCGAGACGCTCTTCGAGAGCGAACTGTTCGGGCACATGCGCGGCGCGTTCACCGGCGCCACGGATCACAAGCCGGGATTGTTCGAGCTGGCGGACGGCGGCACGCTGTTTCTCGACGAGATTGGCGAGCTGCCGCAATCGGTCCAGGCCAAGCTCCTCCGGGTGCTCGAGCTCGGCGAAGTGCACCGCGTCGGTTCGCTCGAGTCGAAGCAGGTGGACGTCCACGTCATCGCCGCAACCAATCGCGACCTGCGCGCCGAGGTGGCGGCCGGGCGCTTCCGCAGCGACCTGTACTACCGCCTCAATATCGTCGAGGTCAAAGCGCCACCGCTGCGCGAGCGGCGCGAAGACATTCCCTACCTGACGTCCGCCTTCGTCCGCCAGTCGGCCGAGCGTCTCCGGAAGTCCGTGCTGGGCCTGACGCCGGGAGCCGAGCGGGCGCTGGGGTCGGCGCAGTGGGAAGGGAACGTCCGGGAATTGCGCAACATGATCGAGCGCGCCTGCATCCTGGCCGACGGCGAGTTCATCACCGAACGGGAGCTCGGCGTGACAGCGGCCGCCCTGCCGGCCACACCGGTCGAATCAGCCGCCGGCCGGTCGGACACCGGCGCAGTTCCCGATGGCAACCACGATCTCCTGGTCACGGTCGAGCGCGACCACATCCAGCGGGCTCTCGTTCGGGCCGGCGGCAACAAGAAGGCGGCGGCCAAGATGCTCGGGCTCAGCCGACGGGCGCTGTACCGGCGCCTCGAGCGGCTGGATCTGTCGAATACCATCACCCGCCGCCGTGACGGAATCATGCTGATCGAGGCTTGACCATGGTACAGAAGGCCACAGAGTGGACGGGAGCGGCGCCCGGCGCGCACGCTGCGGGAACCCGGAGCGCGACGCCTTCCCGCAGCGTCCTCATCGTCGACGACGAGAACGGAGCGCGCGATCTGATGACGCGCTGGCTGGAGTCCGGCGGATACCGGGTGACGACTGCCGCGAGCGCTGAGGAAGCGCTCGGCCGCCTGAACGCTCAGCCGTCTGCGGTGGCGCTCTGCGACATCAGGATGCCCGGGCACGACGGCGTGTGGCTGGCGGAGAAGATCCGCCAGCAGTTTCCCGAGACGGCCGTCATCATGGCCACCGGCGTGCACGACGCCGATGCGGCCGTGCAGACCCTCCGTCAGGGCGTGATCGACTACCTCACGAAGCCGTTTGGCAAAGAGCGGCTCCGCGAAGCCGTGACGCGCGGCCTCGAGTTCCACCACTCCGCCTGGGACGCGCGTCTCTGGCGGGAATCGCTCGAACAGGAGCTGGAAATCCGGCGGTCGCGGCTCCTCAACGCGGTCACGTCCATCAGCGTCGAAGGGGACGACGCGCTCGACGCGATGTTGTCCATGCTGACGTTGACGGACCGCGAGGCGTACGCCCACGGCTATCGGGTGGCGGCGCTGTCCGTGAGCCTGGCGCGGACGCTGGGCGTCGCGGAAGGCGAGCTCGGCACGATCGAGCATGGCGGGCTCCTGCACGACATCGGGAAGCTCGCGATTCCCGAAGCGATACTGCGGAAGCCCGCACCCCTGACCGCGGAGGAACAGGCGCTGGTCCGGTGCCATCCGACGCTCGCGGTCGATCTCATCTCCTGCGTGCCCTACCTCCACGCCGCCGTGCCAATCGTGCGCGACGCCCACGAGCGGATGGACGGATTGGGCTTCCCGCGAGGCATTCACGCCTCGGAGGTCTCACTCGGCGCGCGGATCGTCTGCGTGGCCGACGCCTACGACACCATGACCCGTCCCCGGGTGTTCCGCGACGCAATCAGCTCGCAGGACGCGCTGCTCGAGGTCGAGCGGTGCAGCGGCCCGCAGTTCGATCCCGTGGTCGTCAACGCGTTCCGGCGCGTGCTGGACGCGCTGTAGTGGGCCGCGTTCGTTGACTTACCGGCCGCCGTCCCGGTACGATCCGGAAGCGAAGGCTGCCCGCCCGCGCCACCGTGCGGTCGGCTGCGCGGACGTGCGCGAAAGGTCGAGCGGCCCGACACGGCTGGCTCGCACGCCGTGGTGTGCCGCGGGGCAGCTGAGAGCGGGAAGCGGGACGAGATGGCACACGGGCAGCAGTCGGCCGGGCTCGAGGGGCACGGGATACGCAACGTCGCGCGCGTCTACTGGAACCTGAGCGTACCGGCGCTGTACGAGGAGGCGGTGCGCCGCCGCGAAGCACTCATCGCGGCCGCCGGTCCGCTGGTCTGCCGGACCGGACAGCATACCGGGCGCTCGCCCAACGACAAGTTCATCGTCCGCGAGCCCTCGAGCGAGGACAAGGTCTGGTGGAGCAAGGTCAACCGCCCCATCGAGCCGCAGTTCTTCGACGCTCTCCACAGGCGGATGGTCAACTACGTCGAAGGGCGCGAGCTCTTCGTCCAGGACTGCTACGCCGGCGCCGACGCCCGCTACCGGATGCGGGTGCGCATCATCACCGACCAGGCCTGGCACAGCCTGTTCGCCAAACACATGTTCATCGACGTGCCGGACGTCCACGATCGGCCCGCGCTCGACCCAGAGTTCACCGTAATCGACGTCCCCGGGGTGCACGCGGACCCGGCCGCGAACGGAACGAACTCCGAGGTCTTCATCCTCCTGAACTTCGAGAAGAAGCTCGTGCTCATTGGCGGCACCAGCTACGCCGGCGAAATCAAGAAGTCGATTTTCACCGTGATGAACTACGTCCTGCCGATCAGGAACGTGCTCTCGATGCACTGCTCCGCGAACGTCGGGGCGGCGGGCGACGTCGCGCTGTTCTTCGGCCTGTCCGGAACCGGGAAGACGACGCTCTCCAGTGATCCGCATCGGAGCCTCATCGGCGACGACGAGCACGGGTGGAGCGAAGACGGGGTCTTCAACATCGAGGGGGGCTGCTACGCCAAGACAATCCGCCTCTCTTCGGAGGCGGAGCCCGAGATCTACTCGATCACCCGACGGTTCGGGACCGTCCTCGAGAACGTCAAGATGGATGCGAGCTCGCGTGAGCTCGATCTGGACGACGATTCGCTGACGGAGAACACCCGCGCAGCCTATCCGCTCCAATACATCGACAACGCGGTGCCTGACGGCCAGGGCGGACATCCACGCAACATCGTCATGTTGACGGCGGATGCCTTCGGCGTGCTTCCGCCGATTGCGCGGCTGTCTCCTGCCGGCGCGATGTATCACTTCCTGTCCGGGTACACGGCGAAGGTCGCGGGGACGGAGCGTGGTGTCACCGAGCCGAAGGCGACCTTCAGCACCTGTTTCGGCGCCCCCTTCATGGTCCTCCATCCAACGGTCTATGCGAACTTCCTGGGGGACCGGATTGCCCGCCACGATACGCGCGTGTGGCTCGTGAACACCGGCTGGACGGGCGGGCCCCACGGCGTCGGCACGCGGATGAAGATCGGGCACACGCGGGCCATGATCCGGGCCGCGCTCGCCGGCGAGCTCGATGATGTCGGCTACACGACGGACCCGACGTTCAATCTCGACGTCCCGCGTTCCTGCCCGGGAGTGCCGGCGGATGTCCTCGTGCCGCGCAGCACGTGGCAGGACCCGTCGGCCTACGATCGCCAGGCGCTGAAGCTCGCGCGGATGTTCACCGAGAACTTCAGGACGTTCGAGGCGGACGCGGCACCGGACGTCGCGGCCGCCGGTCCGCGGAGCCGCTGAACCACCCCCGCCCGTGTCGCCGCGCGGTGCGCAGGGTGTGAACCCGGCGGCTGCGAGCCGCGCAAGGTCGATTACAATCACCACTCACGTCCGACAGCCCCCATGTCCTACGAGCCCGTGATCGGTCTGGAAATCCACACGCAGTTGCAGACCGGGAGCAAGCTGTTCTGCGGCTGCAGCACACAATTCGGCGCGCCGCCGAACACGCACACCTGCCCGGTGTGCCTGGGACTTCCCGGAGCGCTGCCGGTGCTGAATCGCCTGGCCGTGGAGCTGGCGGTGAAAGCGGCGCTGGCACTCGGCTGCACGGTGCACGAGCGGTCCATCTTCGCCCGCAAGAACTACTTCTATCCGGACCTGCCGAAGGGGTACCAGATCTCCCAATACGATCGTCCGCTCGCGACCGAAGGCGTGCTGGAGTTCGACGTGCGCGGAGAAGCCCGGCGCGTGGGGATCCTTCGTGTGCACCTCGAGGAAGACGCGGGCAAGTCGCTGCACGACGGTCTGCCCGACTCGGACCGTGCGACCGCGCTCGATTTCAACCGGAGCGGCGTGCCGCTCATCGAGATCGTCAGCCACCCGGATGTCCGCACGGCGGCCGACGCGGCCGAATGCTTCAGCCGGCTGCGCGCGATCCTGGTCGCGACGGGCGTCACGGACGGCAACATGGAGGAGGGCAGCCTCCGGTGCGACGCCAACATCTCCGTGCGGCCGGGAGGGACGCAGGCCTTCGGCGTCAAGACCGAGATCAAGAACCTCAACTCGTTCCGGCACGTGCAGCGCGCGCTCGAGTACGAGGTCGACCGCCAGATTGCGCTGCTCGAGGCCGGCGGCCGCGTGGATCACGAGACGAGGCTGTGGGATCCCGCCGCGGCACGAACGCTGTCGATGCGAAGCAAGGAAGACGCGCACGACTACCGGTATTTTCCCGAACCCGATCTGCCACCGTTGCAAATCGACGCCGCCTGGGTGGCGAGCGTCCGCGCCGGCCTCCCGGAGTTGCCGGACGCTCGTCGACGCCGGTTCATCACGCAGTACGCGCTGTCGGACTATGATGCGGCTCTCCTGACGCAGTCGGCCGCCACGGCGGCGTACTTCGAGGCGACCGCCACCGCGTCGGGCAACGCCAAGGCGGCGAGCAACTGGATCATGGGTGAGCTGACGCGCAAGATGCATGAGCTCGGCGTGGAGATCGAGGCGGTGCCGCTCGCGCCCACGGCCCTGGCCGACTTGATTCGGCTCGTGGACTCGGGCACCATCAGCGGGCCGACCGCGAAGGACGTCTTCGAAAAGATGTACGGCTCAGCGCGCACAGCCGGCGAGATCGTCGCGGCCGAAGGCCTCGGGCGGATCGACGATGCAGGCGCTGTCGAAACGGCCGTCCGGGCCGTACTGAAGGCCAATGCGGACGCGGTGACGCAGTACCGGGCGGGCAAGCGCCAGACGTTCGGATTTCTCGTGGGCCAGGTGATCAAATCCATGGGCGGCAAAGCGAATCCCGCGCTGGTCAACGCGATCATGCGCCGTGAGCTGGATCAGGAGCCGGCGTGATCGAGGCCGTCCATGTGTCCAAGGCGTACACGCGAGGCGTCTATGCCCTGCGGGACCTGTCCATCCGCATCGACAAAGGGGATTTCGTGTTCCTCACCGGCCCGAGCGGCGCCGGCAAATCGACGCTGCTGCGGATGCTGCTCCGACAGGAGGTGCCGACCGAAGGCGAGCTGACGGTGGGCGGCCGCAATCTCGCGACGCTCACGCCGCGCCAGGTCCAGGCGTACCGCCGATCGCTCGGATTCGTGTTCCAGGATTTCAAGCTGCTGCAGGCCAAGACGGTGCTCGAAAATGTGTCGTTCGTGCCGCGTGTCCTCGGCATGGCCGCGCCCCAGCAGCAACGGCGAACGTTTCAGGTCCTGAAGTGGGTGGGGCTGCAGCACCGGATGAACGCCTATCCGATGGAACTGTCGGGGGGAGAGCAGCAGCGCGTCGCCATCGCGCGGGCCCTCGTGAACGACCCGTCCATCATCGTCGCCGATGAACCGACCGGCAACCTGGATCCCGATCTGTCGCTCGAAATCATGAACCTGTTTCGCGAGATCAATGCGCGCGGGACCACCGTTGTCGTCGCGACACACGACCGCGAACTGATACGACGAGTGGGGAGGCGGGCCGTCACGCTCGACCACGGACACATCGTGGAGATGATCTGAGTGAGGGCGATCAGGTACTTCTTGACGGAAGCTGCGGCGAGCCTGTGGCGTGGACGGGGCGCCGCGGCCCTTGCTGTCCTCACGATCGCCGTCGGGCTGTTCGTCCTCGGATTGTTTCTCGCGCTCAACGGGAATCTCCAGCGCCTCGTCGGCCGCTGGACGGAATCGGCCGAGCTGTCGGTGTACCTGAAAGACGACGTTCGCCCCGACCAGCTGCGGATCGTGGATGAGCTCGTCGCCCGGAGCGGTGTCGCGGCACACCGCGAGTATGTGTCCAAGGCGCAGGCCGCGGCCCGTTTCCGGCAGGATTTTCCCGATCTGGCCGGGCCTGCGCAGCGACTCGAAAGCAACCCGTTCCCCGCATCCCTCGAAGTCCGGTTGAAGCCGGAGGCGCGCGACGCGGGCGCGACCGTGGACAATCTCGCCATGGCGCTCGGAGGTCTCAGCGGGGTTGCGGACGTGCGCTACGACCGTCGCTGGCTCTCGAGGCTGAACGCCGTCGTCCGATTTCTTCGGGCTGTCGGCGTCACCCTAATCGCGGTGCTCGCCGCCGCCTCGGCGCTGACGGTCGCCAACGTCGTGCGGCTGGCGGCCGCTGCCCGGGAAGACGAAATCGAAATCATGCAGCTGGTGGGTGCGCCGATTGCCTACGTGCGCGGACCATTCGTCGTCGAAGGGATCCTTCAGGGTGGCACCGGGGCCCTCCTTGCCGTGCTCCTCTTGTGGGCGCTGTTTGCCGCCGGCCGCGCGCGCTACGGCCAGCTGGCGGCCGACACCATCGGCTTGGGGACGATTACATTTCTGCCATTTCACTTGGCCGTGGGGATCGTGCTCGGAGGGATGCTGCTCGGTTGCCTCGGTGGCCTCATCGTGGCCCGCCGCGTCCGGTAAGAACCCGTCAGAATCTAACGGACGAAGTTGACAGCTGTCCATAGCGCGTTTACACTATTTTTATCCGTATCAGTCACCACGCGAGGAGTCGCATGGCACGCGTCGTCAGCCCGAATCGGGTTTCGATCGCCCCTGTTGGTCTTCCGTCCGACTTCTATCGTGAAGAGTTCATCCGGCACCGCGAATGCCTCGCGCGTCAGCGCGAGTACTTTTCGGCAGGAGCGATCGCCGATGCCGATGAAGCCCTCGCCCGCGTGCTGAGTCGCCTCGAGCAGCTTTGCACGCAGAGCGACGCCGACCAGTTGATGGGACGGCTGCTCCGTTCTTTCAATGCGGTTACCGGCCTGTCCGGCTGGTCTGACCCGCAGCAACTGCACTGACCGATTCGCATCCCGCTTCCGACCTGCGCAGGCGCCGTCGGGCCGACGTGCTGCTGGTTCTTCGCGCCGCCGTCGACGCCATCGAGCCCGGCCGACTCGTCATGGCGGCCCTGTCCCGAACTGATCTTGTTTCCACTCTCAACGGTCCCGTGTTTCTCGTGTCAGCCGGCAAAGCTGCGTGGCCGATGGCGCGCGCGTTCGGTGCCGCGTATGCGAGTCGTCGCCCACTCGGGGGAGGAACGCGTTCGGCCGGATTGCGAGGGGTGGTGTCCGGTCCACGATGTCAGGGAGCGTTGCCCGAGGGGCTGGACTGGTTCGACGCGTCGCATCCTTCGCCGAATGCGGCGAGCGAAGCGGCCGGCCGGCGCGCGCTTGCCGGCGCCGGCGCCAGTCGGGCGCGTGGTGCACTGGTGGTCCTGCTCTCGGGCGGCGCGTCCTCGCTGCTGGCGGTCCCGGCGGACGGGCTTTCTCTCGAGAACAAGATCGCGACGGCTCGCGCGTTGATGAACGCGGGAGTCCCCATCGCTGACCTGAACTGCGTCCGGAAGCACCTCTCTGCGATCAAGGGCGGGCGGCTTGGCGCCGCGGCCGGGCGCTCGGTGACGTGGGCGATCTCCGATGTCCACGGTCCAGTCCCTGATGACCCGTCGGTGATCGGATCCGGACCGACGGTCGGCGACCCGACGACGTTCGCGGACGCCCTGTCGATTGTGCGCACATGCGGCGCGGCGCCGGCGATTCCCGGGATCGTCGTCGAGCACCTGCAACGGGGCATCGACGAAACACCCGCGCCCGGCGATCCCTGCCTGGCCGGTGCGTCATACGACGTCATCGGGACGCGGCAGCTTGCGATGGATGGAGCCGCCCGCGCGGCTCGCGCGCGCGGATATGAGGTGGCCGTGATCGCTGACGCTTCGGGAGGGGAGGCGCGCGCCGCGGGCGCGGCGTTTGCCACGGAAGGGCTGAGGCGCGCGGTGGACGCCGGCCGCCCTCTCTGCGTCATCGCGTCGGGCGAAACGACTGTTCGCGTGACCGGCACCGGCAGGGGCGGACGCAACCAGGAGTTTGCACTCGGCGCCATCGCACAGGTTGCGGGCGCGCCGTTCGAGGCGATTCTCGCGAGCGCGGGCACGGACGGTATCGATGGCCCGACCGATGCGGCGGGTGCGCTCGTCGACCGATCCTCGATCAGCCGTGCAGCCGCATCCGCCCTGGACCCGCGTGCGGCCCTGGCGAACAATGGGGCTTACGACTTCTTCCAGGTGCTCGATGACCTGATCGTCTGGGGGCCCACAGGCACCAACGTGGGCGACATCCACCTGCTTCTGGCGGGCGGGGATCCGGGCTAGCGTCAGCCCTCGAGCTGTGAGTGCCGCTGGCAGTCATCAGCGTCCGGTCTGAGTCGAGTCAGCCGGTTCCTCGAGAAAGCTGAGAGCTGACACGTGAGAGCGGAGACCTTCGGTCTAAGATGAGTGATGGCCATGCGCGGAAAGCTCATCCTGACGGCGTTTGCGGCGCTGATAATCACCCTGGGTCTTGGGTTCGCGTGGGGCGCATCCGGTCGGATTGCGCTGCGGACGACTCTCGACGATGCGCGCCAGCAGCTGGACCTGTCCGACGCCCGGGCCCTGATCCTGGACGCGAGGGTCAGTCTATACAACAACAACTTCGGCGATGCGAGCCGCCACTTCGAGGACTCGAAGGCCCCGCTGCGCCGGGTGAAGCAGCGCTACCAGGACGCGAGCCGCTCCGACGCGGCGTCGAGCATCGACGCGGCGCTCGGCCACGTGGACGAGGCGCAGCGCCTCGCGGGGAAACTCGATCCGTCGGCGAACGGCAGGGCCGGCGAAGCGCTGGATGCGATCAAGGTCGCGGTCGGCAAGTAACGGCTACTTCATCACCGTCGCGGTCACTTCGACGCTGATCTTCCGGCTGCTTCCCGGGTCGGCGGACCGCGAGATCACCAGAGGCTTCCCGGATTCCAGCGTCACCGCGATGCGTTCGTTGAGTTGAGCGCGTCCGCCATTCTCGCCGTCTGCCCGACGCGGCGCGTACTCGATCGTCAGGGACAGCAGGACCGAATCGTCCTGGTGCACGGTCGGCATCGCATCGACATTCAGGGTCTCCCGCTCAAGTGGCACGGTGAGCGGTTCGCCTTTCGGCGTGAGGGCGTTTCCGCTGCTCCTCACGCTGCCGGTCTGCCGGTCCGCGACGATCAGCGTCACGACCTTCTTGACCGCCTCCGCGGAGCCCGTCTGGTCGCTGATAGCGAGTTCGATGCTGACGTTGCGGCGCCTCACCTCGGTGACCGGCGCCGCAGGCTGGGCCTTTGCCTGGACGCCGGGTGCCGATGCCGGTCTCTGCGCGGCTGACAACGCCGCCGCCATCACCGAGACCGCCAGACACGTTGCCACGATTCGTTTCATCATGTGCGCGCTCTCCTGCGACCCGATCGCGGGTATTTCCGACTCCCCACTCATCTGGGCGGGCCGGGTATTGGGACAATCCGAAGCGGCTCAACCTGCAGCGGGGGCACAGACAGATCGGAGATCGCGATCGGCGCGGTCGCGGGCATGGATTCGACGACCCGCGGCGCACCGATCCCCTCACGGGCCAACAGAGTCGCACCGGCCACCGTGTCGGCCCGGTCACCGAAGACGTTGTGGATGTTCGGCATCGGGATCACGTCGGCGTGGGGCGCCCGGCGAGCCCCGGGGATCGATTGCCGCCGCGTGGCATGCTGAGAAGCGGCCGGCAGTCGCACCTCCGGCGGTTGCGGTAGCGCACCTGACGGCGACATGGCCCGCGGCGCACCGGCGAGCTGACCCAGACCCGGCGCCGTCCGCGGCTCGGGCCGATCCTCGCGCCGCAGACCTACGGCCACGAACACCAGCGCCACAGCGGCCGCCGCGGCGATATACCGGAAGCGGGACGCAGAAATCCGCACGGGTGCGGTGGTGAGCCGCGCCTCCACCCGCCGCGGCAGACCCGCAACTGGATCGAGCTGCACCATCCGTCGCACGGCGCGATCGATCGCCGCGTCCAGGACGGACCCGCGAGCTCCCGTGGTGTCGGCATGGCGCTCACTCATATGCGTATCCCAGGGCCGTCAGCTTTTTCTTGAGTACGCGGCGGGCCTCCGAGACCCGCCACTTCACCGTCCCGAGCGGGGCGCCAAGCATCTCACTGATCTGCTCGTACGTGTGCTCGCCGGTACCCGCGAGCAGCAGCGCATCCCGCAGCTTTTTCGGCAGCGTGCCGATCAGGCGCATGACGTTCCGCTGCAGTTCGTCGTCGACGACCGCCTCCTCCTGCGAGCGGTCGCCTGCGGGGATTCGGTCCATGTAGTCGTATGCATCCTCTCCGGACCCGTCGCGCGGCGGTGAGACGGTGAGGCGGACCCACCGCATGACGCTCTTCCGCCGATCGATCGCTTTTCGCCAGGTGATGGACAGCAGCCAGGTGCGAAACTGCGAGTCTCCACGAAACGTGTCGAGTTTCCTGAAGGCCGTGATGAACGCCTCCTGAGCTACGTCGTCAGCTTCAGCGGGGGAGCCTACGCAGGCGAGCGCCGCCCTGAACACCGCCCGGCGGTTCCGTTCGACGAGCTCCCCAAACGCGTCCAGGTCGCCAGCCTGGGCGAGGCGCACGAGGTCCAGGTCGGTGGCCTGAAGGGGCACGGTAGCCGTCACACGCTTTCTAGACTCACGGAAGAGGGGTGCGGTTGGAATATAGCAGCCCGGGTGCCGTTTCTGACGATCCCCCCTTAAGATGGGAAAGATGTTGAACCATGAGCAGCTCCTGTCCGCGATCCGCGACAAGCTCGACCACCCCGCGACCCCTCGCGAGCTGCTGCAGGCCCTGGATCTCCCCAGTGAAGAGCGCCCGACCTTCAAGCGCCTACTCGCGGATCTCGTCGACAGCGGCGAGCTCGTCGAAACGCGCGGGAACCGGTTCGGCCTGCCCGACAAGATGAACCTGATCGTCGGGCGGATGGTCATCAATCCCAGGGGTTTCGGCTTCGTCGTGCCGGATCGGCCCCTCGACAATGTCAAAGGCGACCTCTATATCGCGGGGAGCAATCTGAATCAGGCCATGCACGGCGACCGCGTCGTCGCGCGGCTCGAACGGGTCAGCGCCGACCGTGCCGAGGGCCGGATCGTCCGGGTGCTCCAGCGGGGTTCCGAGACGATCGTGGGGCGCTTCGACATGGACGGCCTCGGCCTCGGGTTCGTCGTGCCGTTCGATCGACGCCTGATTATGGACGTGCAGATTCCGCCGGGCGAGCACCTGGATGCCCGACCGGGCGACATGGTTGTCGTCAGGATTACGCGCTGGCCGACACCGACCCGGGGTCCGCTCGGCCGGGTCACGGAAGTGCTGGGCGACATCAACGAACCCGGCGTCGACAACGAAATCATCATCCGCAAGTTCGGCCTCCCCGACGAGCACAGCGACGAGGCGGTGGAAGAAGCTCGCCGCGTCGGCAGCGAGGTCACGTCGGCGGACATCAAGGGCCGGACGGACTTCCGTCCGATCGTGACGGTCACGATCGACGGCGACCATGCGCGTGACTTCGACGATGCGATCACGCTCGAGCGGCTGGCCAACGGCCACTACTGGCTCGGCGTGCACATCGCGGACGTGGCACATTATGTCCAGGAGGGTACCGCGCTCGACGAGGAAGCCTATGAGCGGTCCACGTCCGTGTACTTTCCGGACCGGGCCGTGCACATGTTCCCTGCCGAGCTCTCCACCGGGATCTGCAGCCTCAAGCCGCACGTCGATCGCCTGGTCCAGTCCTGCCTGATGGAAGTCGATCGCAAGGGCAATGTCGTGCGGTACGAGCTGCACGACGGCGTCATCCACAGCAATGCGCGCATGACGTACAACGAAGTGCACGCGATCCTAAGCACGCGCGACCCGGCCGTCACCGCGCAGTACGAGCCGCTCGTGCCGCTCTTCGAGACGATGCGCGAGCTGTTCGAGATTCTCAACCGGCGGCGGCACCGGCGCGGCTCAATCGACTTCGACCTCAAGGAACCGGAGATTGTGCTGGACGACGCGGGCCTGGTCGAGGCTATCATCGCCGCGGAGCGGAATGTCGCGCACCGGATCATCGAGGAGTTCATGCTGCTGGCCAACGAGACCGTGGCGCAGCACCTGGACGACAACGACGTGCCCACGCTCTACCGGATCCACGAGGATCCCGATCCGCTGAAGGTGGAGGAGTTCGAGGAGTTCGTGACGACCCTCGGGTACAGCATCGGCGCCCCGCCCGAGCACGTCAAGCCGCGGCATTTCCAGAAACTCGTCGAGAAGATGCGCGGCACCCCCGAGGAGAAGCCGATCGCCTTCCTCATGCTTCGCACGATGCAGAAGGCCAGGTACGACCCCCAGAACCGCGGCCACTTCGGGCTGGCGGCCGAGAGCTACGCACACTTCACGTCCCCGATACGACGCTACCCTGACCTCGTCGTCCATCGCACGCTGCGGGAGTCCCGGCACGACCTGATGACCGAGGCGCGCCGAGACGAGCTCACGGAGGATCTCCCTGACATCGCCCGCCACACGTCGGAACGCGAGCGCCGGGCGGACGAAGCCGAACGCGAGCTCGTGCAGTGGAAGAAGGTCCGCTTCATGGCGGACAAGGTCGGCGACGAATTCGAGGGCTACGTCACGGGCGTCACCGCCTTCG
>JANMCN010000026.1:0-2430 GCA_031361295.1 Acidobacteriota bacterium
CGCGTAGAGCACGCGGCGCTCCAGCCCGGGCCCGTCAACCCGTTTCTCCGAAGGAATGTCCAACGCGAAGTCCGGAATTCGTGTCTCACCGTCGACCTGCGTGTACGTCGCCATGCCTACGGCTCCGTGGTCCAGCCGGGCCACGACGCGCGGCCAGTGGCGCAGACGGTCGAGCCGCACGCCCGTCAGTGTGCTGTCGGGAAAGAGTCGCCGGAGATCGGCATCAGTGAGTGCCATCACCTCCGGTCCTTCGACCAGGACGTCGAGGGCCGCGCCGTCCGGCGCCACCGAGCTCGCTCGGGAAACGGAGCTCACCCTGTGCTCCCCGATTCCCGGCAGCCCTGAATGACAACCCCACTCGGATCCACGGGGGTAGGATCGACGCCTTTCGCCGGGCCGTGTATGACGAGCGTCATACCGGTCGACCCCAGCACACTTCAGGCGGGTGTCGTTCACTGAACGCCTGCGCCGGTCGACGAACGTCCGTGGCTCGAGCCGTCGCCCCGCGTGCGGAGTAACGCGTCAAGGAGAGACGAAGGGCGGCGTTCACTCTGTTCCCCGTTGCACTTTGTTACCCGTACATCCCGAGCCGGTTGATACTGTCAATTCGGCATGAACGAGTTACCGGTCATCATTCAAGGCGGCATGGGGGTCGGGATCTCTCATTGGCGTCTCGCCCGCACGGTTTCACAACTGGGTCAGCTCGGTGTCGTCTCCGGTACGGCGCTTGATCAACTGCTGTCGCGGCGGCTGCAGGACGGAGATCCCGGCGGCCACATGCGCCGCGCGCTCGATCACTTTCCGTATCCCAACATGGCCCGGCGCGTCTGGGATGAGTACCACGTGCCCGGCGGCAAACTCGAGCGCCAATCGTACAAGGCCCTTCCGATGCAGTCGCTCGACAACCCGCGCGACCTCGTCGAGCTGTGGATCGTCGCGAACTTCGTCGAAGTGTTCCTCGCGCGCGAGGGCCACAACGGCCAGATCGGGATCAACTACCTCGAGAAGATCCAGATTCCGCATCTCGCGTCGATTTACGGCGCGCTGCTCGCCGGCGTCGACTACGTGCTCATGGGCGCCGGCATTCCGCTGAAGATCCCGGGCGCGCTCGATCGGCTGACCCGAGGCGAGGCGGCGACCTACCCTCTCTTCGTGACCGGCGCGCAGCCGGGCGACGACTTCATGCTGTCGTTCGATCCGCGCGCGTTCGTCCAAGGCGAACCGCCGGTGCTCACGCGCCCGAAGTTTCTCGCGATCATCGCGTCCGACGTGCTCGCTCTGACGCTCTCTCGCAAGGCCAACGGCCGCGTCGACGGCTTCATCGTCGAGTTCCCGACGGCCGGCGGCCACAACGCACCGCCGCGCGGCAAGCGGCAACTGAACGACCGAGGCGAGCCGATGTACGGCGAGCGCGATGTGGTGGATCTCAAGAAGCTGCAGGCGACTGGCTTGCCGTTCTGGCTGGCGGGCGGTTACGGCGCACCGGAGAAAGTGAGAGAAGCGCTCGACGCTGGCGCGGCCGGTGTGCAGGTGGGCACGGCATTCGCGCTCTGCGCCGAGTCGGGCCTCCGCGAGGACTATCGCCGCGCACTGCTGCAGCAGGCCATAGACGGCACAACGTCGGTCTTCACCGATCCGCTCGCGTCGCCCGCTGGGTTTCCGTTCAAAGTCGCCCAACTGGCCGGTTCGCTGTCAGACGACGCCGTCTATCAGGCGCGTCCGCGCATCTGCGACCTGGGCTACCTGCGTGAGGCCTACCGCCTCGAGGACGGCACGGTCGGATTCCGGTGTCCGGCGGAGCCGGCGAATGTCTACGTCTCCAAGGGCGGCGAGCCCGCCAATACCGAAGGGCGCAAGTGCATCTGCAACGCGCTCATCGCCAACGTCGACCAGCCACAAGTGCGCGCAGGCAAGTACGTCGAGCTTGGCCTGGTCACCTCGGGCGACGATCTCAGCAAGGTCACGCGCTTTCTCGCCGGAAACGCGTCGGACTACGGCGCGGCGGACGTGGTCGCGGCGCTGCTCCTCTCGGCGAGCGCGTCACGACAAGGGCAGTGCTGAAGTCGCGACAGGTGATCCCCGATCGTCACCAACAGGGTGCCCGCGGTTACCGGAGCCCGCGCGATGCCATGCTGAGCGACTCAGCCATAGGCGGCTTGAGGCGACGGTCACTGGATATCAGCCCGCGTGAGCCGTACTCCCGCAGCGATGTACGGCCCGATGATCCACGCGCCGATCGACGCGCAGAGCCACAGAGCGGCTCCCGCGACGCCGCCCGTGAATCGCAAGAAGGCGAGTGACGCGGACCCGAATGCCGTCGTGCCTTCGACGGCCAGCAGCGTCCCCGTCCTCACGGCGTCGACCGGATTGAGAATGGCGGCCATCATCAGCACTCGCGAAGCCGGGCCTGACGGCAGCAGCGACGCGACC
>JANMCN010000034.1:0-10197 GCA_031361295.1 Acidobacteriota bacterium
GTGCTCGGCCAACACGGGAATGTCCTCCGCGTGCGCGCGAACCGGCGGCATCGAAATCGGGAGGACGTTGAGGCGGTAAAACAGATCGGAACGGAACCGGTGCTGGCCGACTTCGTCCTCCAGCTTCCGGTTCCGTTCCGATCTGTTTTACCGCCTCAACGTCCTCCCGATTTCGATGCCGCCGGTTCGCGCGCACGCGGAGGACATTCCCGTGTTGGCCGAGCACTTCATCGATGCCTTCAACACGGAGTTCCGGAAGCGCGTCCTCGGAGCGACGCCTGCCGCGTACGCACTCCTGCAGAACTACGGGTGGCCGGGCAACGTCCGTGAGCTTCGCAACGTGATCGAACGGGCCATGCTCCTGACCGACAGTGACAGGCTCGATGTGCGGGACTTCCCGGCGATGGCGGCCGCGATCACGCCGGGGAACGAGTTCGAGCTCCCCGCAACCGGCGTGGACCTCGAGCAACTCGAGCGCAGCCTTCTGATCCAGGCGCTCCGGCGCAGTGGTGGAAATCAGACACGGGCCGGGACGCTGCTCGGACTGAACCGTGACCAGATCAGGTACCGCATCGAGAAGTTCGGGCTGACCACGACTCACTAACCTGCGCCCCCTCCACTCCGCCGGGAGGCACATGACACACGACGCGGCGCCGACAGATGTCGTCCTGCGCGACGGTTCGACAGTCTGCCTGCGAGCGGCCGGCGAACAGGATGCCGAGGCGCTGCTGGGGTTTCTCCAGTCGCTGTCGCCAGAGAGCCTGTACTTCCGTTTTCTGGGCCTGCCTTCGCTCACCGTGTCGCGCGTCCGCGCGCTGACTGGCACTGCCGGCGGCGGCACGACGTCTCTCGTGGTCGAAGCCGGGGGACGGCTGGTCGGCTTTGCAGGCTTCTACAGGGATCCCGGCTCGCCCGAGCGCGCCGAGGTGGCCTTTGCCGTGTCTGACGCGCTGCATGGCCACGGCATCGGCACCCGCCTCCTGGAGCGGCTCGCCGGTCTCGCGCGCGTCGAGGGCATCAGCACGTTCGACGCCTACGTGCTCGGAGGGAACCGGCGGATGCTGGACGTCTTCCGGGATTCGGGGTTTCCCGTGACGACAGCAGTCGAGCACGGAGCCTGCCATGTGGTGATGCCTCTCGTGGTCACCGAGCACTTCACCGACAAGGCGGCGGCACGGTCGCGCGCGGCGGCCACGGCGTCGATGAAGGCCTTCTTCAACCCGCGCGCGGTCGCCGTCGTCGGGGCCAACCGCGACCGCGGCAAGACTGGGTCCGAAATCCTCCACAACATCCTGGCAGCGGGATTCACCGGCTCGGTCGTGCCGGTGCACCCGACGGCTCAGGAGATCGAGGGGCTCACCGCGTATCCGCGCGTGATCGACATCCCCGAATCCATCGACCTGGCGATCATCGTCGTGCCGGCCGCTGGCGTACTCGCGGCCGTCGAGGACTGCCTGAGTAAACACGTGCCGGCGATCTGCGTCATCAGCGCGGGCTTCGGCGAATGCGATGCCGAAGGTCGGGCCAGGGAGGCCGCCGTCGTGGAGCGGATTCGCAGCGCTGGTGCACGACTGGTGGGACCCAACTGCATGGGTCTGCTCAACACGGATCCCGCCGTGCGGTTGAACGCGACGCTCTCCGCTGTGTGCCCGCCAGCCGGAAGAGTAGCGATGTCCACGCAGGGTGGTGCGCTGGGGCTGGCGATCCTCGACTACGCGGCGCGAATGCACATCGGCATCTCGAGCTTCGTCTCGGTCGGCAACAAGCCCGATGTGTCCGGCAATGATCTCATTCAATACTGGGCGGACGATCCGGCGACGTCCGTGATCCTGTTGTATCTCGAGAGCTTCGGCAATCCCAGGAAGTTCAGCGAAATCGCCCGGCGCGTCGGCCGGACGAAACCGATCGTCGCCGTCAAGGCCGGCCGGTCGCGGGCAGCCCCGTCGCAAACGGGCGCGCTCGCATCGAGTGACGCGGTCGTGGAAGCCCTGTTCCGGCAGGCCGGTGTGATCCGGACGGAACGGCTCGAAGAGCTGTTCGATGTCGCGGCGCTGCTCGCGAATCAGCCCGTGCCCAGGGGCGCCAGGGTCGCGATCCTGACCAACGCCGGTGGCGCCGGGATCCTGGCGGCGGACGCGTGCGAAGCGAACGGGCTACAGCTCGCGGCGCTCAGCGCGGTCAGCGTCGCCGCGCTGGAGGCGTTTCTTCCTGCGGGGGCGACCGTCGGTAATCCCGTGGACGTGCGGGGCTCCGCACCACCCGCGCACTATCGCGACGCGCTCGAGACGATCCTTCGCGACGATCAGGTCGACAGCGTCATCGTCATTGGCATTCCGCCCCTCCTCACGGAATCGAGCGCGGTCGCGGCGGCCATTGCCGATGCGGCTCGGCTCGTCCCGGGGAAGCCTGTGCTCGGCGTGTTCATGCGGTCGGAGGGAGGGCCGGCAGCCTTGGCGCCCATCCCCGCATACGCGTTTCCGGAATCGGCCGCGCTGGCGCTCGCGCGCGTGACGAGCTACGGGCTCTGGCTCGCGCGCCCCGTACACCCGCCGGGCGGTGTCGAGCGGTTCGATCACGGGACGATTCGGCGGTGGATCGAGAAGATCCTGTCGCGTGGCGGCAGCTGGACGACCCGGGACGAGGCGAACGATCTGCTGGAGGCCGCCGGAATCCCAGGTGTCGAAGGACGGGTCTCCACACGTCCGGGTCCTGAGATGTCAGCGGTGCTCATGCAACGGGTGGCTCCGCAGGGCGTTGAGATGATCGTCTCGGCCGTTCAGGATCCGCTGTTCGGGCCCGTCATCGCGTGCGGCACCCACGGAGCGCTCGTCCACATCCCCGGCGACTCGGCGTTCCGCCTGCACCCGCTGAGCGCCTTGGATGCGCGCGACATGATCGACGAGCTTCGCGGAGCGCCGCTGTTGAGGGGGGAATGCGGCGCGCCGCCGGCGGATGAAGGGGCACTCCGCGACGTGGTGCTGCGCGTCTCGGAGCTGGTCGCGGCTGCGCCCGAGATTCAGGAACTGCACCTGGACCCGCTGATCGTCCTTCCGTCGGGTGTGTCCGTCGCGGACGTTCGCGTGCGAGTCGAGGGCGCGTCGTCGGCACGCGTTGGCCGGCGCGTGGACTACTGAACCGTATTGAACGTTCAGCCGACGAGAGCAGTAGGTGGGACGCGGGAGGTGTGGAGTGGATGGGAACTGAAGCACCAGATCGGGCGCGGCGGCCCTAGCGGCCGCGGCCGGCGATCTCGGCCCGGAGTCTCTCGATCATCCGGGTGGAGTCCCGCTTCAGGAGCCGTCTGAGCACGAACGCTGGAACATCGAATGAAGGTTGGGCGGTGAGCGAGTATTCGATCGTGGTGTCCGGCCCCGTCCGCTCTACGGTCCAGCCCCCTTCGTAGCGCGTGAAACTCTCCCCGCATCGATCCTGAAAGCTGATGCCCCCCGGGCGCTCCTGGATTGCGAGTACGAGGTGGATGCGCTTCGAGAACATCGTGAGGCGCGCGACGGCCTCCTGATCGACAACCACCGAGTCACCGGAGCGCTCGAGAACCGTGCTCCGTCGCACGTCCGGCATGAACCTGGGGATGTGCTCGTAATCGGTGAGCACGGCCATCGCGATCGCGGCGGGTTGCAGCACGCGGAATGTGGCGACGACGCGGTAGAGGCCGGCCTCCTCGCGCACCGTGACCGCACTCTTCGGCTCAGAGGCTGCACTGGCCTGCCACGCGAACGCGCAGACCAGGGCCGACACGAGGAGCAGCCGGTCGACGCCTGGGCGTCCACCGGCTGTGACGGGAGCGTTGCTGCGCAGGGCCATGACGTGGTGACCGTCCGTGTCCGTCGTCAGAAGGCGATGACGCCTTCGAGCATCATCCCCTTGAACTGGCCGCCGTGCTTGATGCTGGTCGCGGGATACCCGAAGTATGCCTGGTGCAGGTATTCGGCCTTGGCCATGACACTCGGCGTGATGAACCAGCCGCCGCTCAGTTCGTAGCGCTTCGCGCCGGCGTTGCCGGTGACGCCGACGAGCCGGCCCTGGGCCCGGTTGTAGCGGGCGCCGAGGAACAGCTTCTCGTCCGCGAGAAAGCGATAGACGCCGTCGACCGCGTACTGTTTCCAGGTGCGTTCGAACGCCTCGGTCGTCGCCCGGCCCTTCGCCTGCTCGATGACGCCGAACATCTCGAAGCCGCGAACCTTCACGAAGGGATTCAGCTGCAGCGCGCGCACCTTGTTGCGGAACCCCGGGTTGATGAGGCCGGACCAGGGCTGGGCGGATTCCGTCGCCAGGGTGTTCTCCATCACGTAGTAGAAGCGCGAGCCGGCGCGATCGCCGCCGTAGAGGGTGTTGCCCATGCCCTTGTTCGCCTTATACATGGAGCCGGTCAGCCGTACCCGAACGGCCGTGTTCAGCTGGCGGTCGAACCCGAGCTTGCCGATATAAGACGGGCCCCGCTGCCCGGGTGACAGCACCGTGCCACGCAGATCGCCGGCGGTGACCGACCCCATGGCCACCACGCTTGACGTCTTCAAATACACCTCGCCGCCGATCTCGGTCGTGAACGCGTCCATGATGTAGTTGCCCACGAACGGGTTGTAGATCGCGTTGCCGTTGTCGCTGCGGCGGAAGTGCGCGTCGCCGTAGTTGATTTCGAAGTGGCCGACGCGGACGGTCACGATCTCCATGAGCGCCTTGAGCGGGGCGAAGTCGATGGGCGACTGATCCATCTGCAGGTAGCCGTCCTTGACCCAGGTTTCGTTGTGGTGGCGCGACGACAGGTAGCTGGTGAGCGCGACGCGAATGCCGGGCGCGAGCTGCGCGTTCAGCGCGAAGTTCGCGTTCGAGTTGTTGAACCCGAACCCGATGTTCGCGAGCTGGTTCGTATTGACGTTGTTCACGAGCACCGGGTCGGCGCGGTTGCCGTGAGTGAGCGACTGCACCTGCGAGGTGAAGCCGGCGTTGAAGTCCAGCTTGAAGCCCGTGAACGCCACGCCCGGATCCTTGCTCGTTTCGAAGACGTTCAGGCCCCGCTTGTCTGCCGGGCGGAAATACTGCATGGCGATCGGGCGGCCTTTCGTCCAGGAGTCCTTGGCGGCCGTCGCAGCCGCCGCGGCAGCTGCAGCTGCGGCCTCCGCCGGATCGGGGGCTGGCGCCGGCGTATCGGTGGACGCGACGGCGGCCGGCGCGGGCGGCGCGCCGCCGTCGGAGGCGGGCTGCGCGAGCACTGGCGAGGCCACCGCGAGCAGGGCGCTCAGCGCCGTGGCGATTCGAAGGGTCGATCTCATGATGGTGTCCTTTGCTAAGTCGTGATGTGTAACCGGGCGGTGCCTACGTCTGTGGAACGGTCAGGAGCGTGTCGAAGGTGATCGTCACCTTGGGATCGGTCTTCAGCATGCCGAGCATCGCCTTCGGGGGCGTGATGCCGTAATCGGTCATGAGAATGTCCACCTGTCCATGAACGGCGAGCGTCGCGCCCGTGCGCTCGGTGGTCAGATTCAGCGCAACCTCGCGTTCGACGCCGGCAATCTGGAGCATGCCGATGCCGCGAAGTGCTCCGGCGGTTCCGGGCCGGGCCTCGAGCCGCCGCAGGTGGAACGTGATGTCTTCGTGTTCGGTGACGTTCAGCGCCTTGTGCATGTTCTTGTCGACCCCTTCTTTGGGCGACGACAGCGTGGCGCTCGCGACGGCGATGTCGAACGCCACCACGGCTCCGGGCTTGACGATCTCCTCCCAGAAGCCGGGGCCCGCGACTGAGCTCGCCAGCTGCACGCGCGTCACGCGGACGGCGCTGGTGGACGCGGTGTACTCATGGATGTTCGACGTGCCCGCGATCGAGATGCGGCCGCCCAAGGCGAGCGGTCCGTTGTACGTGTCGGGGCCGGTGCCGATCGCGCCGGCTCCGGCGATGGAAAGGCCCACGGCGATCGCGCAGCTGAGCGCGATGCGGGCGATGTGTCGGCGTGTCATGTCAGATGCCTCGTATGAAATCGAAAGTGACGGGCGATTCCCCCTCCTGAGGGCAACGGGCGTGCCGACGCCCGTCTGACGGGTTTATTCAGGGGATTCGCCGATCGGCGGCGCCGCCCACCTATGGGAGTGCGGAGTATTCCGCGCTGGCCGGAATAATCCCCGGCGGTCGTGGACCCTCATGGTGTGGCCGTGCAGGAACCGCCCGAAGCGCGCCAATCGAGGCGCCCGGTCCGCAGCCCCGGAGGCACACGAGTTGCACTGACATCGACCACAAGCGCAGGAGGTCAGATGAACGCGTGCCCCTCAGTCCTATGTCCGGTCGACTTTTCCGACGGCTCCGCGGGCGCGCTGCGCTACGCAGCCGCCATCGCGGGACACCTGTCCGTGCCCCTCGTGGTGCTCACGGTGGAGGACCCGCTCCTGACGGAAGCCACCGATGTGGGCACCGGGGTCCTGTGGAGCCGTGGGGAGTGCGAGGCCGAAATGCAGTCGTTTGCCGCTCGGACATTCGGGGCCGAGTCCCCGGTTCTCGCGAGGCTCGAGTACGAGGTCGCGGTCGGCACACCCGCCACTGAGACGCTGCGGGTTGCACGCGAGCGCTCGTGCATGCTCATCGTGATGAACGCACACGGCCTCGCCGGCAGCCGAAAACTGTTCTTTGGTTCGACAACGGAGCGCGTGCTGCGCGAAACGGCCTGCCCGGTGCTCGTCACGCCGCCGCTGGATCCGGGCGAAATGCGCCTCGACGACGCCAGGCGCGTGTTGCGCCGGATTGTCGTGCCGGTGGATTTGACGCCCGCATCGCTGCCGCAGGCACAGGTCGCCGCCCGGTTGGCCGAAACGCTTGGGCTGCCGCTGATCCTCGTACACGTCGTCGAACCGCTCAAGAGCCGCCTTGCCGCGCGCCTGCACCTGGAAGGTGTCGAAGCCGACCGGCGCGCCGTCGCGGAGGATGGCCTGGCGGAGCTGGTGACCGCCCTGCCGCAGGGCCTGCAGATTGAAGGGCTCGTTGTTTACGGGGACCCGTCCGAAGAGCTCGCAAAAGTGGCGCGCGATCGGCACGCGGGTCTGCTGGTCGTCGGGCTGCACGCCTCGCCGGTGCTCGGTCCTCGAATGGGCTCCGTCACATACCGCCTTCTGTGCCTGTCTCACGCCCTCGTGCTTGCGCTGCCGCCGACGGCCGTCGCGCCGCCGAACGCCGAGCTGCCACTTCTCGCAGCGGCATCCGGCAGCCTGGCGCGGTAACCCCAATCACCCACACGACTCCCACACAGCACGCGCCCCACGCCCGATCGAGTGACGGAGGGCGAGAGAGGTGGCCTGGCCATCGCCGTGCGTGAGGGTGCGCGTGTCGTTCGTGGAAGAGGCCGGTGCGCGGAGTCAGGCGCAGACGTTCAGGACGACGCCTTCGAGGCGCGCCATCTCGAAAGGCTTGACGAGGCAGGCACGCGAACCTGGCGCCAGGGCCCCTGCCTTCCACAGACGCGCGCCGTCGGGGGTCGTCATGAGCACTGTGCGTCCAGGCGCCACGCGGTGAAGCGCCGCGAGCACATCGAAGGCGGGGGACGCCGGAAAGTCGTGAGCGAGGAGGACGACGTCGATCCGACCAGACACCAGGCGCAACGCGCCCTCCGCCGCGACGCCGTCCGATGCTTCAATCACCGCATGCCCCGACGACCGCAGCGTTTCCGTGATGGCCCAGCGCAGGAGGGTGTCGGGTTCGAGGACGAGGACGCGACGCGCCGGTCGCTCGTGCTCCTTCCGGGGAATTGTCCGCTCGGCCGCGGAATTATTCCCATCGGTATCGGCCGGTCTGTCGATGTGGCGTCCGGAAACACTGTCCATGATGGCTCCTGCGGCGTCGAGGGCGGGACGCCGCAGCCATCACATCAAGATTCGAGCCGACGCGAGGCTCACCTGGCGATCGGCAGCTGAATGGTGACCCTCGTCCCTCCTCCGGGAGGAGAATCGATCCCGATGGTGCCCGAGTGGGCTTCGATGATCCGTTTCGCAGTGGGCAGCCCCAATCCGGTGCCGCGCGCCTTGGTCGTGAAGAACGGCGTGAACAACTTGTCGAGGATCTCGGACGGAATGCCCGGGCCGCTGTCGGCCAGCACGATGCCGCAGACATTGTCGTGGGCCGCGATCGATACGCGGATCGTCCCGCTCCCCTGGACGGCGTGGGCGGCGTTGATGAGCAGATTCAGGAAGACAATCTTCAGCAGCCCTGCGTCCGCGTCCACCTGGACGGCGACCCCTTCAACCTCGACGTGAACATCCCGAAACGCGGGATCACCGCTGAGCAGGCCCGCCGTGGCCCCCACCAGCGCCTTGATCTCGACGGGGGCCGTCTTCGGTTGCGGCGGCCGCGCAAACAGCAGCAAATCCTCCATCAGCCGGCTGAGCGCGTCGATGCGGGCGATGATCTCTGTCACGACGGCAGCGTCTTTCCCACTCGGCAGGCGGGTGCCGATGACCTGAATCGCCCCCCGGACGCCCGCAAGCGGGTTCTTGACTTCGTGGGCGATCACGGCGGCCATCTCCCCGACCCTGGCCATCGCCGCCTGCTCGCGCGCCAGCTGCTCCATCCGCACCCGCCCGCTGAGATCGTGCAGGATGCCGGTGAACTTCCGCTCACCTTCTCCCGGGATGTCGCCAACGGACAGATGGAGCGGGAAGACGGTGCCGTCGCGGCGCTGCCCCTGGACCTCGCGCCCGATCCCAATGATGCGCGCCTGCCCCTCACGCAGATACCGCGAGAGGTATCCATCGTGCTCCTGACGATATGGGGCCGGCATCAGGATCGACACGTTCTCTCCGATCACGTCACCCTCCGCATACCCGAAGAGACGCTGGGCCGCTGGGTTGAAGGATTCGATGCGCCCGCGCGCATCGATGACGACGATGCCGTCCACCGCCGACTCCACGACGGAACGCCACAACTGGTCGCTGACCCGGAGCGCAGCCTCACCGCGCTTGCGCGCGGAAATGTCGCGGGCGATGAACGACAGACCGGCGACGTGGCCCGACGCTCCCGCGATGGCCGAAATCGAGACCGACACCTCCAGACCGCTCCCGTCGCGCGCGACGTGCGTCGTCTCACGCGGCGCCACGCGTGAGCCGGTCCGCAATTGCTCGAGGACTCTCGCATGTTCGCCGAGTCCCTCCGGGGGAATCAGCAGCCCGATCGACGCCCCCTGCACGTCGGCAGGGGGATACCCGTACAACCGCGTCGCGCCGTCGTTCCACGTGAGAATCCGGCCGTCGAGATCGGTGCCGATGATCGCGTCGTCCGACGACTCGACGATCGACGCGAGGATGCGCGCGGCTTGATCGTTGGGGATGAACGGCATGGGCTCGTGGTCACCCGATCCGCGATTTGCCTGGCCCGAGTCGCGACCTTCGAAACGCGACGTCAGAACCGGGTATTGACGACGTTGTTGAAGATTGAGCCGAAGGTATAGCTCAGGCCGATCGAGAAATGGTACCGATACGTCGTCGCCTGCTGTCGTCGTCGGAGCAGGATGGCTTCATCCGATGCGGCGCCCGCCGGCAGGTAGAGCTGATCGTTGATGCGTGAGGCGGCCCCGTCGAAGCTGAGCGCGAAGCCCTTGAACAGCCGGACGTCAAGGTTGCCGGTCGCAGCCATCCGGCGCCGATCCACATCGGTAAGGTAGGTGGCCGTCTCCAGAGACAACCCACACGAACCCCACGGCTGACGGAGGTCGAATGCCCCGACGAGCGCCGCATCACCCGCCGTCTCGCGCATCCGTCCGTAAATCGTCCGCTCGATGTACTCGAAGTGATTGACGTTGCTCGTGAGCTGGAGCGTCATTTCCCGGTGCGAGGATTCCGAGTAGGGGAACACGCTGTACTCGACGCCCCCTCCGACACGGGACGCCAGCGCTTGGTTCAGGAACGTCGTGGAGGCAAGCCGGCCGCGCGTCGCAAGGGCCCAGTGCGGCCCGACACTGCGGACCACAATCCCGCCGAGGCTGTGGTCGTGGGAGCGATCCACGATCGTCTGTCCGCCTCTCAAATCGAATTCACCGGTGTGGACGTTGACATTGCCGTTGACGTTGACCTTCCAGTCCTCCGTGGTCCGGTTGGCGGTGATGGAGGACGACAGATTCCGGGTCCGTGTGGTGCGCTCCCCGCTCACCGACCCGCTGCCCCTCACCCGTGCGCGCCCGGTGGCGCAGGGCCGGGATCACCTGGGCGTGG
>JANMCN010000044.1:0-29454 GCA_031361295.1 Acidobacteriota bacterium
CCTGCACGCGGGTGGGTTCGACCCGTTTGTCGAGCGCGCGTGCGCGCGGTTCTATGCTGCGCGCATGGGCCGACCGAGCCTGGCGCCGGGCGTGTACTTCCGGCTGCTGCTGGTCGGGTATTTCGAAGGACTCGACTCGGAACGCGGCATCGCCTGGCGAGCGGCCGATTCCCTGGCGCTGCGCAGCTTTCTCGGTCTCGGCCTGCACGAAGCCCCACCCGATCACTCGACCATCTCGCGGACGCGCCGACTGATCGATCTGGAAACCCATCAAGCGGTCTTCGTCTGGGTGTTGGAGTGGCTGGCGGCCGCGAAACTGCTGAAGGGGACAACGCTCGGTCTGGACGGGACGACACTGGAAGCCAATGCGGCGCTGCGCACGATCGTGCGGCGTGACACGGGCGAGGGGTACCAGGAGTTTCTGACGACGCTGGCAAAGGCGTCTGGAATCGGCACGCCGACACGCGCCGATTTGGCGCGCATTGATCGGCCGCGCAAGAAGAAGGGCTCCAACGACGACTGGACGCATCCCCACGATCCCGACGCCAAGATCACCAAGATGAAGGACGGGCGGACGCACCTCGCGCACAAGGCCGAGCACGCGGTCGACCTTGACACGGGTGCCGTCGTGGCGGTGACGGTGCAGGATGCCGACGACGGGGACACGACCACCATGCTGGAGACGTTGATCGCGGCGGCGGACCATCTGGAAGCGGTGCTACCCGCCGCCGACGTGCTGCGCGAGCTCGTCACGGACAAGGGCTTTCACAGCAATGATCGGCTCGTCGACCTCGAGGCGATCGGCGTTCGCACCTACATCTCCGAGCCGGACCGGGGTCGCCGGTGTTGGCGGAACAAACCGGAGGCGCGCGCCGCCGTGTACGCGAACCGTCGACGCATCCGTGGACCACGCGGCGTGCGGCTCCTGCGGCGCCGCGGCGAGTATCTCGAACGCACGTTCGCGCACACGTATGAGACCGGCGGAATGCGTCGGACCCATCTGCGCGGTCACGACAATATTCTGAAACGGCTGCTCGTCCATGTCAGCGGCTTCAATCTCGGTCTCGTCATGCGGACGCTCATCGGCGTCGGGACGCCGCGCGGACTGCAAGGCCGACTCGCGGTCCTGATGGCCACCGCCTGGGCGCTCCTGGACTCGGCGCGACTCACCATAGCTGTCACCCAGCTGCGCGGCTCGTTTCGCGGCGGCATGCGCGCCACTTTCACAGCGTGGGTCTGGTCTTTAAGAATCGCGACTTGTACCACGGGCTGCTAGCAGGCCGTGGTGAAACTCCGGCGCGGACCTACTAGTGGATCGTACTAATGAGTTGTACAGCGTTCATGCGATCCTCCGCGACGGGTCGGCGTAGGCCCAGCGGATCGGCGTTGCGGTGGTGTTGTAGTGCTTGATGTAGCGCATCAGCTTGCGGCGCAGGCCGGTGACGGACGTGAAGATGCCGCGCGCCGTGACATCGCGTTCGATCTTGGAGAACCAGAGTTCGACTTGATTGAGCCAGGACGAATAGGTCGGCGTGTAAAGGAGATGGACGGACGGATGCACCACCAAGAAGGTCCGGACCTGCTGCGTTTTGTGGGCCGAGAGATTGTCCACGATGAGGTGCATCTCGCGCCGCCGGGGCTGCCACTCGACGACGGTCTGCAGGAAGCCGACGAATTCCGTGCGCGTGTGACGCGCGGCGGTGTGGCCCACCACTTCGCCCGTCCGCGTATTGAGCGCCGCGTAGAGCGATAGCGTCCCGTGTCGGTAGTACTCGAAGCCGTGCCGTTCGGCGCGTCCTGGCGACAACGGCAGGACCGGGTCCAGCCGATCGAGGGCTTGAATGGCGGTTTTCTCGTCGATGCAGAACACCACAGCGTGCTGCGGCGGATCAGCCGAGGACATCCGCGGCCTTGGTTCGAAGTCCGGATCGGTCGAGCGCATGTAGCGCTCGAGGCGATGCGGTTGCAGGCCGGCGTTGCGCCACGCCTTGGCGACGATGGTGTGCTGCACGCCCAGCTTGCGCCCCAACGAGCGCGCGCTGCGCCGCGTCGGCGCGACCGCTCACGTGTTTCCAGTTCCGTGCGTTGCTCAGTCGTCAGCATCAGTCGATTCGATGGCATAAGCCATCGTACGCTTTACACGTCGTGAGTACAAGCCACTAGCGTCGTGACGAATGTTAGGCGACCCTCGTCCGTCTGGCGCGTGCCTTGCTGGTGAGTCGGAGATCTGAGGTGGGGGTGAAAAGTACGACCTGGCGACGGACTGTTCTCCCGGGCTTTACTCGTATTTCCTCCAGTACGTCACCCGACCCAAATACATACGGCTCGTTCTTCGCACCTCTGCCAGTTCTACGCACGGTCGTAGGGGAATCACACGCAGGTCAGAGGAGGTGTGCTAGTGAGATTCCAATTTCGGCAACTAACGTTCGTTTGTGCGCTCGGCCTCACTGCGGTCCCGAACGCGGTAGCGGATCCAGTTGTCTTTGATTTCACTTTCAAGGTCATCGGCGTGCAGGGTACCCCTCACCTCTTTTTTGGTGCGCCCCCAATCCAGTTCGATGACTTGATTTCAGGAACGTTCACGTTCGATTTCGAAAACACGTTTACCCCGTGCCGCTGCCCGTACACGGGGGCAGTGACTTATCAATCCCCGAGCGGTGGCTTCCAGCTGAACCTGGGAGCTGCACCCTTCTTGCCGGGCGCGGTGATAGGCGTGGTGAGTCATAACCCGGGCCAGCCTGGAGACGAAGTCTATTTTTTCCAAGACAACCCACCTTCACTACGCGATCTCGGCCGACAGCACTTCCAGGTAAATATGGGCGGGCCTGCCGAATTTCTCTATGACAGTTCGCTACCAACCCCGCAGCGGATCGCTGACTTGACTAATGAGGGTGTCGCTTTTTTCCGATCTCCCGAGGGAGAGTTTCGCGGTTTCCTCCGGTCGTGGGATCTACGAGACGCGGCACCTGTGTCTGAACCGGGTTCGTTGAGCCTGCTCGCGAGTGGCGTGTGCGCCCTCCTCGCTGGAAGGGCAAGCAAGGCAAATAAGCGCCGAGCAGCACAGGGGCGGGAAACAGCATAACTTTACGCCTGGCGGTGGCGTTGATCGTCGGAGATGCTGGGCGCTATGCGTCGGCCAACAACGTATTGAACAGAGGTCTCGGTCACCGGCAGAAAATGCTGGGTTTGCCCCGTCTCTAAATTGCCGGATTTGACCCGTCCACCGAGGGCATATCAGGAGGGAATGACCTGATGGCCTTCTTCGGACCAATCGTTACTGGAGAATGGCGGTCGCTCGAGGGGACCACCTCCACAACGATGAGGTAATCCGCGATGATGCAGAAGGGATGGCCGATGGAAAGCACTTCGACGGCGATTGCGGCTGAGTCCATCAGAACCTTGCTGGCGAGGTTCCGCGCCGCCAGCGAAAAGCTCGCGCCGGGCGAACCTGCGCTCTCTCCGGATGCAGTGGAGACCAGTCAGCATCATCTGGAGCACTCTGCCGTTGTGACTGTGAAACGGCTTTCGCCGCCGGACGCAGGCGGTCACTGGTTGGACATCCTGACGGCGCTTGAATCCGTGCTCAATGACGCGTCATTCAGGCCCGAGCTCGGAATCCTCTTTGACTATCGGCAGACCGATTTGCGTGGGGCGATGTTTGCTGCCGCATTGCGGTCCCTCGTAGGTGCCGTTTCCAGCCCCAAGGGTCTAAACAGCCGATGTGCGATGGTGCTGGACGCTAAAGTTGACCTGGCCGAGTTTCCACTCAGCCTGTTCGCCTCCGTGGCGTATGGCGAGTCTCACAACTTCAGAGTGTTTGTAAACGAGGACGAGGCGGCGGGATGGGTCGCGCGGGACGAGTCCTCGGACACCGCACAGACGAAGTGAACCGCAGGCTTGCGACACGTCCGGGGCGTGGAAAGCAGCGATGATCGAGACGGGTCGGGCGTAGCGATGCGCTGGATCCGTGAACACGTAACGGGTGGATAAGAGAGATCGAGGCCGATGCCGCGGAGGCGCGGACGATCGCTGGCACGTCTACGCGTATCCAAGAGACCGCAGCCAGCAATCGATTCCCGCGACTCCGAATGTCCGTGGCGAAGGGCAGGCGCGGGTGCTGGCAGATCAGTTCGTTCAGGAGCACGCACCCCACGGGTGCGCAGGGTGCGGCAACTGGCGGACCTTGGCGACGTAGACCCGACGGGCGGATCGTCCGTGAGCGGATTTACTGCCAAGGCGCTCCACTGACGGAAGGTCGGGAGCTGGCCCGGGTCGCTAATCTGCGCCACGGGCTCAGGACGGCGGCGGCGAAGACGAGGAACTGAACGGCAGCTATCCGATAGTCGGTGACGCCTGGGCCGCTTCGGTGTTCTCTACCCGGAGCCGGTCGCGGTGTCGGGGCACAATCAACTGGATCTGACCCTCCGAAGAGGTTGTGAAAACGCCGCGAAAAGACGCGGGATTCTGCAGGCGCGCCGCCGTCTGATAGGTGATGCGCACGTCCCGCCACGTGGAGTCCTTCATCACGGACCAGTGGCGGTCCGGGGTGGGAGCACACGCCGCGGCGGCGTGGTCCGTCGGACAGTCGAACGTGATTTCCAGTTCTGCATCACTAAGCCATGTCGGACGCAACTCGATCGGTGCCTCGCGGACGCTCGCAATCGTGGCGCGCCGCTCGCCCTGCTGGTCGCTCAGCTCAACGGATTCGTTGAATGGAATCGCACGGCGCCCGCGCCGCGTCACGACGTCGCAGTTCAACCTCATCGTGTTACGGCTTACGAATTGCACGGTTCGCGCGTCAGCGAGGCGCAATGTGTATCTCGCAGGTCAATTTGGGAATGTCTAGTGTGATTTTCAAGTCGCAATTACCCAATTTTTCCATCGAGATCCGACCGCGGTGGTGGGGTCTCCGCTCAATCAAGACACGACTGCGCGGCAACATGAACTGCTTCAGCAGTTAGAAACGGAAGTGACAGGTGCGACGCCTACTCTATGCGCTCGTGTTACTCGTTTCGCTCGCCCCGGTTCCGAACGCCGCCGCCGAGCCTATAGCCTTTGACTTCACTGTTTTGGTTCGGCGCGTCACGGACGAACCTCTCGGGACGCCTCCCCTAGCGACGGGCCAAACGTTTCACGGGACCTTGTTTGTTGACCTTGTAGGAGCACAACGAGTGGATAGGCCGGTTGGTCCTACGTATACGTTGCCCGTCGGTTCGGGTTTTAAACTCGACATTGGCCCCGGGCTGTTCTTTCCCGGTGTAATAATTGCCGTTATCGAAGATAGCATTTGTAAATGCGGGAACTATGACGGGGTGGCGTTCGACGTCGAGACGCGGCCTGGTTTCCATGGCCTCTCGATGGCATTTTTGAATGATCACACCACCCTGTCTGATGACTCCCTTCCGTCCCCTCAGCAATTTCTCCGAGTCTTTGACCCGCGCGCTGCAAATCAATTTATCCTCGACGAAGTCGTCCGTGCTGAACATGGAGAGCCGCTTTCGGGAGGCTATATCGAGGGACGTGTCGTCTCGTTCACCCTTTCTGAGCATGCAGTGGTGCCGGAGCCCAGTTCGATCGTCTTGGTCCTGACGGGCCTGATGACTGCGGCGGCTCGGGCGAAGAGAACCCGAGGTCATCGGGGCGGAATCGAACAGGGTTGATTCTTCTACGGCCGGAAGAGGACCGAGCGTGCGCGCTCTTGGCCTTGACGGGGGGGCGTCACGCGGCCCGGTCGCGCGGACTCTCGGTCGACCTGCGGCACTGCCCCCCGCGCCGCTGCCACACGAACGACCAACCTCGTCAAACGACCGGAAGAAGCGTTGCTTGGCGGCCCAGGTGAGATGCAGGAGAGCACAATTGGCGGCCAGTAAGGAAGGTGCCGGAGGATATATGAGTAGAGTGCGACCCGTCCTGGTATCGCTTAGTTGTCTTGCGGGCGCGTTGACATGGTGCGCAAGCCCGGCCTTAGCAGACACGCTCCGCGTCACGTCCGGGGTGATCGCTGTCGGAGGACTGCAGATCGGAAGCCAGTGGAGTGCCCACGAAATGTGGCTCGAGGGACCCGGGTTGCTGATGCAGAGCGGGTTTGACGAGGATGAGTTTGCGTTCTTTGACTTTGCCTCGGTCCCCATGCTCAGACGAGGCGCGCCGGTGGATCTTTCAGGCGTATTCCGCAGCCCGAATCCCCTTGGCGCATTCGTGAACAACTCACTTGCGCTGGCGTCAGCACCGGTGATGCTGCAATTCCACGCATCGCCGACCCGTCTCACCTGCTCCGGCTTCTCGACCGGGTGTACCGCCACCGCGCCCTTTACACTAGATGCGGAACTCACCTTAACTTTAGACGGAGGACGTCCATCGATCATGCACCTCGTCGGCGCCGGCACGGCTGTCGGAGATCTGTCCCCTTTGTCGTTCGAAGCGTTTCCGAACATTCGGTACAACTTCGAGCCGGCCGCAACGCCCGAACCGTCGACGCTGTCTTTGATCACGACCATCGGGCTGGTCAGCGGTGCACGCGGATTCCTCAGACGGCGTGCCGCTCGCGTGCGGCCTAAATGACGACTCCTGGGCCTCGTGGCGGCACGTCGGCGCTCTCGCCGCTGAGGGCGGTCGCTGGACAGCCTCCCACAGGATGAGCAAAGCGGCGCAATTCTTTAAGTCGAGATTCGTTGCGACTGAGTTCCGCGATGAAAGTCGAGGGTCTTTCGGAGGCCGCAGAACTGGCGGATTCTGTGGGCTGTCAGCGATTGGAGGAGTTATGAGGATCCGGCAGGCCTGTCTTTCGGTTATTGGCGCTCTTTTGTGCGTCAGCACCCTTCCTTCCAGAGCAGCCGCTGACCCAGTTCGACTGCTGTTCAGCTTTACCGGCGGCTCCTTTTCCGGCTCGTTCACGCTCGATCCTGCAGCCCTCAAGCCGGTCGATCTCGGAGTCTACACTCCGGTGTTCAAGGGGCAGACCGTTTTGAACGTGGCGATTTCTAGTCCCGCGCCCAGGGAGATCACTCGCACAGGCGACCTGTTCCTCTTCGTGGCTAATGGCGAGTTCATCGACGGGGTTAACTTTTTATTCGAACCCTTTAATACACCGCAGGGCACCAGTGGCGAGTTCAATTTTCATTTGTTTGCAGAAGATCGTTCAGCCCGCGGTCTAACCGGATCGGGTTTGCCCGATTTCACGAGATTCAGTTTTGAACCGTTCACCCTATCGTTTGGAGGCTATGATACAAGGCTGGGCACGGTTGTCGGAGGCCCGGTCACTTCCCTTATCGTCACGCCAGTTGCTCCGGTCCCGGAGCCCTCAACGCTCCTGATCCTCGGCGGTGGGCTCGCCGGCACGATGTGGCGCGCGCGAAGGCTCAGGCGTAGCAGCGACAATGCTCAAGACGTAGAAGCGTGACAAGAGGTCAGAGTGTCCCGCAGTCAGCCGTCGCGGCTGCGGCGATTATTAGACGCGCTTCAAACGATTCTCCCTGCCCCGGTGCCGGCCCGTTCACTGCATCGGTCGCCTCGTTGAACCCCATTGTAAGGGATCCGTAGCCGTCCGCCGAAGCCGGGGCGGGCTCGATCCCATTCCCTCGGGCGATGAGGTTCATGTTGTTGGATGAGCTGCGCGCGGCGTTCGGCGGCGGGGGTCTTCGCGTCTGCGTTCTTCTTCATGGTCAGCCTGCTCTCTCCCGCGCGTTCAGCGCGGGTACAGGCCGGGTCGGGCGGATGGGATAATCCTGTCAGCCGTCCCGGCATCCTACGTGCCTGGTTGGTGAGGGCTGCGTCGGTGGCTGCAATCACCGGCGCGGTCCGTCTGCATACTCTTGTCAGTGCTTCGCGTCCGCTCCTTTCGTCGGGGCCTCGTGGCGCGCGATCGTGGCGAGCACGCCTTGCACGTACTGATGCTGCCACGCGCTGCCGGCGCGCGTCGGGAGTTGCAGGCGGTTCAGCTCTAAGGCGATCGCCCGGTACGTGAAGCCTGCGCCCCGGCACTCGAGGATGACGGCGAGGGCCTTCTGCTCATCTGCCTGCGGGTGGAGCGTGCAGCGGTCCCCGTTCACCCGGAATCCGAAGGGCTCCGTGCCGGCCCGCTGGCCTCGGGCCCGTTTGGCGCGGAGCGCGGCGCGGTGCGTGCGGCGGTCAGTGCGCGCTCGAGCTCTCCGACGGCATCCAGAATGCGACGGGTAAAGGTGCTCGCCGGGTCGTCGTTGTCGGTACCCTCGCCAGCGGCGCTCACAATGCGGGCACCCTTCTTCGAGACCTCCCGTTCAATCAACACGCTGATAAACGCGTCGCGGGCGATCCGGTCCCGTTTGGCGACGATGAGCACGTCGCCGCGGCGGAGCGCGTTCAGGGCATCGGCAAGGCCCGGCCGGTCCTCAACCGCAAGCGTCCCTGACAGTCCCGCATCGGTGTAGGTCGCCGCGAGCTGGAGGCCGAGGCGCGCGGCCGTTTGCGTGATGGCCTCGTGCTGGGCCTCGAGACCGAGTCCGGATTCTCTCTGCTGATCCGTGGATACGCGGATGTAGGCGAGTGCGCGGCCGGAGGCGACTTGGCGAGCCATGCGGGTTCTCCTGCTGAAAAACAACTTACCCGGCAATCATTGCATGGTAATATGGCCCTGTCAAGCTCATTACCCGGCAATCTGCTACGCTCTCCGCGTGGCCAAAAGGTATCAGCCTGTGGATGTTGTCAAAGCGTCGGTGTGGGTCAAGCCTGAGGTGCTTGAGCGTGCAAGGAATGCGGTGGTGTTTGTAGCCGGCGAGCTTCCTGGGTTTTCGTTCGTGAAGCTCCTGGATGAGGCGCTGACGCGCGAGATCGCCAGACTCGAGCGCAAGTACCGCGGCGGTCGGGCGTTTCCTGCGCGTACTGGAGAGCTCCGGCGGGGTGCGCGCTCGAGGCGTCCGCCGACGGCGTAGTTGTTTCAATTTCAGCGGGCTAGGGTAGCTCCCGAACAGCGCCACTCCTGGGCGCCGGCCCGCTGAATTTCGTTTACAGGGGAAAGCAGCTGCAACAGGGGGCGGTCTAAAAATGGTGACGCTGCGGGACGCGCTCGTTCAGGGACTTCTAACTTCCGCGGTTAAAGCCCCGCCCGCCCGCTTACCTCTTCTGCCCAGTCAATTGTTATTGCCCGTAATCGCCAGCGGCAGTAAATGCGGGCTTATCGTGATCGACACTTTGGAAATATACAAGGCGTATCACTGCGCAATCTGGCAGGCCGACAAGGACGCCAGCAATTCCCGGCGGCTATTTCGTGCGGCTGTGGTGACCGAGGAAGCCTCAGATCGCTGGGCGGAAGCGTTGATCTACCTGCCGTATATCCTGACCTGTGCTTTTGTGGGCTCAGTCGGATCGGCCCCGGGGGCAGTCTTGGGAGGCAACTCGACCGCCGCGGCACTCGACATCTCGGCCAGAATCAAGGCCGACGTTGCAAAATTGGCAGAGGCGGGTAGAGTTTGCGCGATTTGCGGCACTTGGTTTACCCGCACCCTGCCAGCGCAGCGCGTCACTTGCAAACGCCCCGGCTGCACAAAAACCTACGAAGCCGTGAGCCAGAAGTCGCGCCGGCGAAAAGGGCACGCCGATGCGACACGCCGCAATCGAGAAGCGAAGAAGTTGCGGGAATTTATAAAGCCGCTGGCAAAGGCTGTCGTGCTGCGGCCCCTTCCACAAACTGGAGTTCTTAAAGACTGTAGGTCTCCTGAAGCTTTGTGGCAGGCCATTATGACAGCAGAGAAAAAAGCACTCCCTAGCTTTCTTGATGCGCTGACGCCTTGGCTTGAGCAGGCAGCCAACGACGCGACGGTGGCGATCGAGCACGCGATGCGCTTTGCACGATCCCCGAGGCGCAAGCGTGCCCAGGCGAAGAACCCCTAACGGCCTCAACTGGTACCGTCCGACGGGCTGACGACCGCGGTTGCGAGCGGTATCGTCATCACCATGTTGATGGTCTCTCGCGCTCTCCTCGAACGGATCAAGCTTAGCCATACTCCGGCGTACCGCCTGGCCATTACGGCCGGCCTCCATCCGAGCACACTTTCGAAGCTCATGAACGGCGCTGAGCGCGTCCGACCGGACGATCCACGAATCGTTGCCGTTGGGCGGCAGCTTGGTTTGTTACCGATGGAATGCTTCGCGAGTGACGGCGACGACTCGGAATCGATCTAGACGACAGCCTGCGTGTCACCGGTGGTTTGTAAACGACGAACGCCGCCAGGTCATCACCCTAAGCGGCGTTCAATTCTCGAAGGAGCGAAGCTGTGTGTACCAAGTCTATCTCACGTCCACGTCCCCGCGGTGTCCTGATTTACGCGAATCGACCGGTGGCGGCACGATGACGCCTGTCAGGGTCAAACCGTCGAATCTTGAGTTCCTCCGCTTGCAGAATGAGGCCGACGATACAGCGCTCGAGTACGACCATTTCAAAGTGGCGATCTTCCAAGCCGCAGACCGCAAGTTCATGGCGAAGCGTCGGCTGGCCAGATTCATTGCGAAACAGGCCGCTCAGCAAACGCCGCGTGAGGATGGAAGCGACGAACGCCGATGGCGTTAGACAAAGAGACGGTACGTAGAGGCTCCCGTCTCGAAGCCGTGATTCCTGCGCTCCTGGGCACGCCGCTGCACATCAACGGCAGCCGGGAGCCGGCGGTACGGTGTCCGTTTCACGAGGACCAGTCGCCGTCGTTGCGCATCAACCTAGATCGGCAAGTGTGGCACTGCGACCCGTGCGGCTTCGGTGGGGACGTGTTCGAGCTGGTCGAACGCGTCAAGGGTGTGGACTTTCCCGCGGCCATGCGGTGGCTGGCAGAGCAGGGACAGATGAGCGAGCCAGAGCGGCGAATCGTCGCAACCTACGACTACACGGATGAAGGCGGCGCCCTGGTGTATCAGGTGGTGCGACTAGACCCGAAGGGCTTCCGCCAGCGTCGTCCTGATGGTAACGGCGGTTGGATTTGGAACATGGCTGGGGTTCCGAGGGTCCTCTACTGCCGGCCCAAACTGACGGGGCGCGAAGCGGTCGTTGTGGCGGCCGGGGAGAAGGACGTTAATGCGCTCTGGGCGATCGGTATCCCTGCAACCACCAATTCGGGTGGGGAGACGAAGTGGACGAGCGAACACACGGGCCAGCTCGTATCCGCTGGTGTTAAGCGGGTGCTGGTTATCCCAGACAACGACGAGACGGGACGACAGCACGCCTGCACCGTCGCCGCTTCCTGTGTCGCGGCCGGCCTGAGCGTCAAGATGCTGACGTTACCAGGCGTACCCGTGAAGGGGGATGTTAGCGATTACCTCGCCTCACATAGTCCAGCGGAGCTGATGGGGCTGATGAAGTCCGCTCCGCCGTACGAGTCGGCTCCGGATACCTCGCCCTCGACCGCCCTTGAATCCTCGTCGGATGTGCCGCATTGGCCCGAAGCCGCTCCGGCCATGTACCACGGGCTGCTCGGCCGATTCGTAAGCCTGCTCACGCCCGACACCGAGGCCGACCCCGTTGGTCTACTGGCGCAAGGACTCGTCGCGTTCGGCAACGTGATTGGACGGAGCCCGCATTTTGTCGTGGAGGACGATCGCCACGCGCTCAACCTGTTCGTCGGGGTCGTCGGGGCGACGAGCAAGGGCAGAAAAGGCACCGGATTCGGCCGGATTCGCGCACGGTTTGAGGCGGTCGATGGGACATGGGCGCAGGAGCGGATCACCGGCAATATGGCCTCCGGTGAAGGGCTCGTCCATCAAGTGCGAGACCCGAGGATGCGCACCTCTCGAAGCAGCCGGCGCCAAGATGACCCGACGGTCGAGGCCGAAGTCGAGGACCCGGGTGTTGCCGACAAGCGATTGCTCGTCTACGAAACTGAGCTCGCCTCAGCCCTCCGGGTCATGGAGCGGGACGGGAACACGCTGTCCGCGATCATTCGGCAGGCCTGGGATACCGGGACCATCCGGAACCTTACGAAGACCCAGCCGTCGCAGGCGACGGGAGCCCACATTAGCATTGTCGGCCACATCACGAAGGAGGAGCTGCGCCGATACCTCACACGGACGGAGGTCGGCAACGGCTTCGGTAATCGCTTTCTGTGGATTTGCGTGCGGCGGCAGCGCGTCCTGCCATGGGGCGGAAGCCTCCAACCCGAGGATCTGGCGAGGTTCGACGCGGAGTTCGACGCGGCCGTCCAGTTTGGGCAGCGCGCGCATACCATCACGATGGACGCTGCCGCTCGCGGGGTGTGGGAGCGCGTCTACGCGGACCTGTCAGAAGGTAAGCCGGGCATGCTCGGGGCGATTATCTCGAGGGCCGAAGCGCAGGTCCGCCGGCTTGCCTGTTTGTATGCGCTGCTTGATTGCTCCGTCGTGGTCACGGAGGCCCACCTCATCGCGGCGCTAGCCCTTTGGGAATATGCCGAGGCGTCTGCGCGCTTCATCTTCGGTGAAGCCCTGGGCGATCCCGTCGCGGATGACATTCTCCGCGCACTGAATGCCGCTGGCGCAACGGGACTCACGCGGACAGAGATCAACGGACTTTTCGCCGGCAACAAGCAATCGGCACAGATTCAGCGCGCCCTGACGAGCCTCGCAGAGCTGGGGTTGGCGGGGCGGCCCGCGATCGAACCGGGCGGCAGCGGACGGCCAGCGGAGCGGTGGATTGTCTTGCGCCCCCAGTCAAATCGGCCCACCAGCAAGGCGGCAGCGTGACCGTTCTTTCGTTTAATTCGTTTCTTTCGTAGTCACTAGGAGTTGAAACGTTGGGTCATTACCTCAGCCTCGCGGTCGCGTCCGCTCCGGCCTACGTGGATCGTGGGGTGGTGGATGTCCTCCAGGATGAGGACGCGCTCTCATTGCTCCTGTCACTGGAGATTGGCGGGGTCGATCTGCGGGTGGGCACGGACGGACGCCTCGAGGCTATTGGCGATCGCTTAACGGCGCCCGACAGTGCCCGCGTGCAGTGTCATGGCGCGTCGCTGCTCGCCCTGGTTCGGGTGTGCGATGCCGGCGTGCAGGAGAGGCTTGAACAGCTGCGGGGCGGGTCCGGAGTGATCGGGCCCGGCGCCGACGGTCAGCGCGCGGGCTTCTGTTTCGCGTGCTTCGACACCTTACCGACGGCGAGGATGGGGCACTGCTGGCGGTGCGCCGTCTCCTGGCGACTCGCTCACGGTCTGGGCGTTCCCTCGTCTCTGCCGGAGTTCACTCGGTAATGCACCCGCCCTCTGAAGGGGACGCCTACCTGCCGATGAAGGCGCTCGCCGCGTACGCGGGCCTGAGCGTCACGGTGTTGCGCCAGTATCTGCGGCACTGTGCGCGCCCGCTCCCTCACTACCGGATCGGCGGGAAGATTCTCGTGCGCCGCTCAGAGTTCGATGCGTGGGCTGCTGGGTTCCGGTCCGCGGCGCGGCCGTCCATCGATGCAATAGTCGCCGAAACACTGCGGGGGTTGTAAGATGCCGGCAACGATGGGCGTTAAGGTCAAGTTTCGGCAAGCGGCGTGGTGGGTGTACATCGACCATCAAGGCCGGCGTAAAGCCAAGAAGATTGGCGACAAGGCCACGGCGCACGAGGTGGCGAAGCGTATTCGGGAGCGTCTGCTGCTTGGTGACCTGAGCTTGCTCACCTCTGAGCCGGCGGAGACCCTCGAACGCTACGGCACCCGGTGGCTCGAGCAAGGCGAAGGTAATCGAAAGGCGAGCACGCATCGCTTTTACCGGTTCAACCTGGCGCGGCATATCGTCCCAGTCCTTGGGGCCCGACCTATCACCGCGGTGACGCGGGCCGACTGTCGCGACCTCATCACGGCCTGCCGGCAAAAGGGCCTAAAACGCGCGTCACTGCTCGGTGTGCAACGGACGCTCAGCGCGGTCCTGTCGCACGCGATCGAGGATGGGTTACTTCAGGCCAATCCGGCGTTTCGGATGGGCAAGCATCTGAGACTCGGGGACGAGAAACGGGCGGCGATTCAGCCGCTCACGTATCTGGAGGCACATCAATTCCTCGAGGCGGTTCGCGACCGGATGCCGGAGTATCACCCGTTCTTCTTGTGCGCGCTGCGCACGGGCATGCGCCTCGGCGAGCTCCTGGCGCTGCAATGGGCCGATGTGGACTTCGCCGGCCGCTTCCTCGAGGTGCGCCGGAACCTCGTGGCTGGGCGCCTCACGTCCACCAAGAGCACGAACCGGCGACGTGTCGATATGTCCCTGAACCTGACGAAGGCGCTTCGTGAGCTGCACCGGGAGCGCAAGGCCTCGAGCCTCAAGGCGGGCACGCCTGTTCCGTCATGGGTGTTCATCAATCGCGACGGCAGCGCCCTGGACGGCGATAACGTGCGGCATCGCGTGTTCTATCGACTCCTTGAAGGCGCGGAGTTGCGGCAGATCCGGTTCCACGACCTGCGGCACACCTATGCATCCCTGCTCATCCAGAACGGCGAGTCCCTGACGTACGTGAAGGAGCAGATGGGGCACTCCTCCATCCAGGTCACCGTGGACGTGTACGGGCACCTGGTGCCGAGCGCGAATCGCGCGGCGGTAGACAAGTTGGACGCGTTGCCAATCCGCAACCCAGGCGCAACCAGTGAGGAAAACGCGACGGGCACGAATGACGGTAAGTGATTGATTTGATTATGGAGCCGACGACCCGGCTTGAACGGGTGACCTGCTGATTACGAATCAGCTGCTCTACCAACTGAGCTACGTCGGCACGGGAGGGGCGGAACAGACCGCAAGAACACAACATTCTAACACGACCCCCGCCGGCGGCGCGACGCCCGCACGGTCCAGCGAGCCCCTGACAATCAACGGGAACACGCCCTGGAACTCACCCTCGTTCAGCGCGTCAGGGCTCCGGGAAGGCGACCGGCAGCGCTAGAATAGGGATTCCATCTCCTGCTGCGGTACATCATGTCCACACACACCATTCCAGACCCTGACACGACGTCGTCAACTCCGCCGGTTGCGCAGAGTGCCACGTCCACCCCGACGGCGGCATTTGCCGGGGTGCGCCGCGTGCCGCAGCCCGTCAATGACCCCAACCGCACTTACGCGCCGGGTTCGCCCGAGCGCGCGGCCCTCAAGGCCCGCCTCGAGACGATGGCCGGCGAACGGCTCGACATCCCCCTGGTGATCGGAGGCCGCGAGATCCGCACCGGGCATACGGCCCGGGCCGTGATGCCCCACGATCACCGGCACGTGCTCGCCGATTACCATCTCGCGGGACCCGAGCACGTGCACCAGGCAATCGCGGCGGCGGCGGAGGCCCGGCGCGAGTGGGGCAGCTGGCCCTGGGAGGAGCGCGCGGCGGTGCTGCTTCGCGCGGCCGAACTGCTCGCGACGACCTGGCGGCCGACGTTGAATGCGGCGACGATGCTGGGGCAGTCGAAGACGGCGTTCCAGGCGGAAATCGACGCCGCGTCCGAGATGATCGATTTCTGGCGCTTCAATACCGCCTTCGCGCAGGAGCTCTATTCCGAACAGCCGATCAGCACCGCGGGCGTGTGGAACCAGATGGAGTACCGCCCGCTCGAGGGATTCGTCTACGCGGTGTCGCCGTTCAACTTCACCGCGATCGGCGGCAACCTCACCACCGCCCCCGCGCTGATGGGCAACACCGTGATCTGGAAGCCGGCCGCCTCCGCGATGCTGAGCGGCTATTACACCCTCAAGCTGCTCGAGGCCGCCGGGCTCCCGCCGGGCGTCATCAACTTCGTGCCCGGCGATCCCCGCGACATCAGCAACCTCCTGCTCGACTCGCCCCAGCTCGCCGGCGTGCACTTCACCGGCAGCACGGACGTCTTCAACGGGATGTGGCGGAAGGTCGGCGAAAACATGGGCCGCTACCGCTCCTATCCGCGGCTGGTCGGCGAAACCGGCGGCAAGGACTTCATCGTCGTCCACCCGTCGGCGGATCCGACGGAAGTGGCGGTCGCGATTGCGCGGGGATCGTTCGAATACCAGGGGCAGAAGTGTTCCGCCGCGAGCCGCATCTACGTGCCGCGCTCGCTCTGGAAGGACGTGAGCGAACGCACGGTCGCGATGATCAAGCAGATGAAGGTGGGTGACGTTGCCGATTTCCGCAACTTCATGGGGGCGGTGATCGACGAGAAGGCCTTCACGAAGATCAGCGGCTACATCGACGGCGCGAAGAAGGACGCCCGCGTGCTCGCCGGCGGCACGGCCACGCGGACGGACGGCTACTTCATCGAGCCCACGCTCATCGAAACGGAGGACGCGGGCCATCGATGCCTGTCCGAGGAGATCTTCGGACCGGTCGTCACCGCATACGTGTACCCGGACGGCGCGTGGGAAGAGACCCTGTCTCTCGTCGATCGCACGTCGCAGTACGCGCTGACCGGCGCGGTCTTCAGCCGCGATCGCGTGGCGGTTCGGCAGGCGATGAGCGCGCTCCGGAACGCCGCGGGAAATTTCTATATCAACGACAAGCCGACGGGCGCGGTCGTCGGGCAGCAGCCGTTCGGCGGCGCCCGCGGGTCGGGCACCAACGACAAGGCCGGCTCCAGGTTGAACCTGGTGCGCTGGGTGAGTGCCCGGACGATCAAGGAAACCTTCGCCCCCGCGCGCGAGTTCACCTATCCGTTCATGGCCGAGGAGTGAGGAAAGACGCAGCCGCGCACTCCCGGAAGGGGAGACCGCGTCGTCAGCGAACCTTCACGGTCCCGATGAGCGGATAGTGATCCGACCCGAACCGCTGGTCTCCGCGCACGAAACTTGCCGTCCATCCCGGGGGCAGCGTGAAGAACAGGTGATCGAGTCGCAGCACCCCTCGGAAGGTCGGCCGCCGGTCGGTCGATCGAACGCCAGGAAATTGTCGGGCAAGCGTCAGGTAGGCTTCGTCCGAGAATCCCGACCAGGTGTTGAAGTCCCCGCCGAGTATGAGGGGCTCGCCGGCGTCGAACGACGCGACGAGGGCGCGCGCCTGCCGCGTTCGTCCGTATTCCGATGCGAGCCAGAGACGCCGCGGGCTGAAGGTGTTGTCGAGGTGCGCATCCACGATGCGTAGTCGCCAGGGGGTGCCGGCGGACGTGGTTCCCGCGATCGTGGCACCGAGCGCGACCCGTCGCTGGCGTTCGAAGGGCAGCTCGTAAGCGGTGAGATCCGTGAGCGGCAGACTGGAGAGGATCGCGTTCCCGCGATCCTCGTTCGACCGGGCTGGCCCCCCATTGCGCATCGAGGGGACGTAATACAGCGCGAGGCCCAGCGTCGTGGCGATGGGTTCGATCTGTTCGTAGTGGGCAGCCGCCCCGCCGAGCCGCCGCGCATACGCGGCGTCTCGCGGCAGGACGTTCGGCACGTCCGGCCCTCCGCGGTATACCTCCTGGAGCAGCAGCAGCATCGGTCGCGAACGGGGCAGGGTTGCGGCGAACTGCCGCAAATCGCCGGCGCCGAGCGCCGTGTTCCAGCTGACGATCGTCAGCTCGTCGACGGCCGCTGTCCAGCGGGCATTGCCCTCCCGAACCACGGGCGGACCGACGGCTGAGCGCCAGCGATCGAGCAGACGACGGTCACGTGGGCCTGACGGACCGACCCAGCGGAGCGCTGGGGGGGCGACACTGACGGCGTCGCGGTCCGCGAGCCGGTGCTCCGCAACGCAGCCGCCTGTGGCGATCAACGGGAATAAAGAGAAGAAAAGAACCAACCACCCCGCGGGCCGGCTCACGAATGCGGGAATGGACATCAAAAAACAGCAGCGCCGATGCCGATCATAATACGGCCCGGGCTGGCGACTATCCTGCATTGCACCTCATCGTGAGTCGCTTGCGCCAAGCTCTACTGTGCATCCTGCCCGTCGTTGTCATCGCTGCCTCGGCCTGCGGCCACTCCGCCACCACAACCGTAACGAGTCCGAGCGGCACGCGGTGCGACACCTCACTCAATACGCCGCCCGCCTCGTTCGGCCCGAGCGGCGGGTCCGGGACCTTGTCGATTGGTGTCGCGCGGGAATGCACGTGGACGGCAGTGTCGCAGTCTCCCTGGATCTCGTTCGCCTCGGCGGCGCAGGGCCAGGGGGAAGGGACGGTCAATTACCGGGTGGCGCCCAACACCGATCCGGTCGCGCGCCAGGGCTCCATCGTCGTGGGCGATCAACATCTCGCGGTGGCGGAAGACCCGGCGCCGTGTCAGTTCGACGTGTCCGGCGTTCCGCCGAGCGTGGCCGCGGAAGGCGCGCAGATTGCGATCGAGGTACGCACGCACGCGATGTGCAACTGGACGGCCGCAAGCGAGGTCCCCTGGGCGGACGTGTCCCCAGCCGGCGGCCGCGGCAACGCCAGCGTGCGTATCACGGTGACCCCAAACCCTGGCGCACCGCGAACGCTGACGCTCAACGTGGCGGGGGAGCGCGTCACCACGACCCAGGCCTCGCGGAGTTCGGCGCCAGCGCCGACGCCTGCACCTGGTCCGGCTCCCGTCCCGGCTCCTGGCCCCGCGCCCGCTCCGACGCCGGCTCCCACCCCGGGTGCCCCGGCGCCGGGCCGGCCGATCGACCTGGGGGGGACGGTGACCGCCCTTGCCGGGGCATGCCCCGTCATTACGTTCAGGGTCGACGGGCACGACGTCTATGCGTTGCCGGACACCGACTTCAACAAAGGGGATTGCGGCGATGTTCGCAATGGCATTGACGTCGACATCAGGGGTGTGTTGATGTCGGACGGTCGCGTCCGCGCCAACAAGGTGACCCTCAAAGGCGGCAAGCGGTTCGAATGATGACGCTCCACGCTCGCGGTGTAGTTCTTTTTGTGGCGATGACTTTCGCGCCGGCGTTCTGTGCCGCGGCACGCGCGCAGACAACGGTCAGCGACGTCGTCGGCTTCCTCGTCACGAACCAGGCGGTCCCCACGGACGATCTCGCGCGCGATCATGCGGCAGCGGAGGCGGCGCGCGACACCATCTCCCGCGCCCTGCTCGTGAACCTCACGTCGGCGCCCCTCGCGACATCGTCGAGCGGCTTCCTCTACCGGCTCAATCCACAGCTCGGTACCGTGGAGCGGGCGACCGGTAGCTTCGGGCCGTTCTTCGTCGAGCGGGCGCTCACGCCGGGTCGTGGCCGCGCGACCTTCGGGGTGTCCGCGACGAGCGCGGCGTTCGATCAGCTCGACGGTCGGAATCTCCGCGACGGGACGCTCGTCACCGTGGCGAGGCGCTTCCGGGACGAGGCGGCGCCGTTCGACACCGAATCGCTGACGCTCCAGATCCGCAGCAGCACGATGACGTTCTTCGGGAGTGTGGGCGTGACGAACCGGCTCGAGATAGGCGCCGCCGTGCCGTTCGCGCGCGTCTCCATCGACGGGCAGCGCGTGAATCTGTACCGTGGCAGCACGTTCCTGCAGGCGTCGGCCACCGGCACCGCGAGCGGGATTGCGGACGTCGCCCTCCGCGCGAAGTACACGCTCGTCGCGCGGCCGAACGGCGGCGTCGCGGCTGCGACGGAAGTGCGGCTGCCCACGGGCGACGCGCAGAATCTGCTCGGGACGGGCACGACGTCCTACCGCTTCATCGGCATCGGCTCTCTCGAACAAGGGGTGTTCGCGTTGCACGGAAACGCGTCATTTCTCCGAGGCGGCATCTCGCCCGAATGGTCGGCCTCGGGCGCGGCGTCGTACGCCGTCAGCCCGCGCGTGACTCTGTCGGGCGAAGTCCTCCGACGGCACGTGTCGGACCTGCATGACGTCACCCTCGCCGCCACCCCGCACCCCACGATCGCCCGTCTGGACATCCTGCGGCTGACCGCCGGAACGGCGCCCATCACCCTTTCATCCGCAGTCGCCGGGTTCAAATGGAATGTGACGGGAACGCTGGTGCTCGGCGGCCACGTCTCGTTCGCGCTGGCAAAGCGCGGACTCACCGCGCCGATCACGCCGGCGCTCGGGCTGGAATACGCATTCTAGGGGCCTGCGCCGTCAGCTTCCAGTCTCCAGCTTCCGGCCTCCAGCTTCCCGCTTAGAGCTTTTTCTGTGCGCTGCCAGGCTGGTCGCTGTCGGTTCTGCAAGTCGCCAGATCTGAGCGCGGGACGCACGCGTTAGCTGGAAGCCGGCCGCTGGGAAGTGGACGCCGAGTTCCTACCTCGCATCAGCCCTGACGATCTGCCACGTCCCGCCCGCATTCGCGAGCTCGAACGCCCAGTGGCGGTTCTGCCGGCGCTGACCCCCGCCGACCTTCGGCGTCCATTCCGCGCTGCCGGAGCAGGTTGCACGGGCCGTCGAGCCGTTCACCGCCACATCGCACGTGTCGAGCGCGACGCGCTGGGAAGCCAGGCCGTCGAACGCGCGGGCGAGCGCGCGTTGATCGACGGCGGGCCAGACGGCGCGCGCGGCGGAGACGTTGAGCCCGCTGTAGGCGGCTTCGTAGCGGGCCAGCGTCGTGCGAATGGCGGCCTGCGCGTCGACCAGCGGCGCGGCAACCTCGGGGGCGCGTGTCCTGCTCGGAGGGGGCGGCTCAGGCGCGGCGACGGGTATGGACCCGGGTGCCGGCAGCACGGCCGCCGACAGCGGGACAGCCTCCACGACTGGCGCCCTGAGCGAGGCCACTGGCTCTTCCCGCGCGGGCTGGACCCCGGGATGATCGGCGGGTGTGGGCGCCGTACCGGCCGCCGCGGTCAGACGAACGGCAGGACTTCCCTCGGGAACCGTCCGGTCGGGCCCTGCGGGCGCGGTAGCCGTCGCCGACTTGACCGGATCCGCGCGGTGCGAGTTTTCGACCACCGGGGGCACCGTCTCGCCGGAAGTCGAGATGGCCGCGGGTTCGGGTTCGAGCGTCTCGGCGGGAGGGGGCTCGACCATGGCTGAGGCCGGGGCCCCCAGTGCCGTGTCGAGCACCAGGTCCGCCGGCAAGGTGACGTTCCCTCGCAGCGACGCGTTGACAGCCGGCGGCATCGGCGGGCGCAGCACGGCCCGCCAGCCGAAGGACGCCGCCGCGATCAGCGCCACGGACGCGCACGCGAGGGCAAACGCGAACGGGTAGTGCACCCGCCGACCCTTTTCTGCACGCTCTGCAGGAAACCAAGTCGGGGAGGGAGCCTCGACCATGAGCGGCAACGCTGCGTCCGGTGGGGCTGCCGCAAGCAGCGCTTCCATCTCGACAACAGCCGGCAGGTCGGGGTCGAGATGCTTCGCCTCGTCGGTCGCGGCCCGCGCATCGTCGAAAAAACCGGCATGAAACGCCAGATCGGCACGCACGAGGCAGCGCTCCGCACGGCGCCGCCGCATCCGAAACTCGAAGCTCTGCCACTGTGGCGTAGACGTGTGCGACCCCGTCACGGACACAGGGCCAGACGCACCACTCTCCGGCATGCTGGCGTCGATGCAAAAGCTGTGCTTCGGAGGGAGAAGAGCGCGATGGGCTGTCAGATCGTGGTCGAGGTCACGGTCGGCCGGCCCGTGAAGAGGCGTTCCGTTTCGCTGTTGAGCAGGACCCATAGGCCGTACGCGCCGAGAATCGTCCCCAGCGGGATATTGATGAGATTGAACGCCGAGAGCACGATGCCGAGGATCCGCGCCCATGGTTTGTAGTTGAGAATTCCGTAGCCGGTCAGCAGTCCCGGGATGGCGAAGGTGACGAGGAAGATGGCGAGCGCAGTGCCGGCGATTCCGAGGACCGGGATCGCAATGGCCGCGTCCTCGGCGTCGGCTGCAGCACCCACGATTCCGGCGGTCCCGCCCATCACGACGAGCAGGAAGAACGCCAGAAGGAGGAAGCCGGCGCTGAGGGCCAGGTAAAGAACGCCAAGCACTTTCACGTGCGTCTGCATGTGCTCAATTGCCTCCGCCTGGGCGGAGGCTACTCCTCGTCCGAATCGACCTCCGGCTCCGTCTTCGCGCTGGTCGCGATGTCGTCGATATCCTCTTCGGGCTTTTCGTTGCGCCAGTCTTCGTCGTTCTCGTACAGGCGGCTGACGGGGCGTTCCTTGATGGGACCCTTCGGCCCGCGATCGCCGTCCTTGCGCGGCGCCTTCCGCTTGTTCTTCGGCGGAGCGTCCGGGCCGAAATTCCGGCTGCGCGGACCCGACGGTGCACCCCCTCCGCCGTCAGACGGGCGCGGCGCCCACCCACTCGGCCGCGGCGCAAACCCGCTGCTGCTGCCGCCGCCGGGGCCGGCCGGGCGTGGCGAACTGCTGTATCCACCGGGGCGCGGGGCCCCGGCGGGCCGCTCCTCGCGAGGGCGCGCTTCGCTCACGGCCAGGGGCCGGCCTTTGAAGGGCTGCTGGTCGAACCGGCTGATCGCCGCTTCCGCGACGGCCCGATCCGCGTAATCGACAAATGCAAAACCGCGCGGCCGGCCGGTTTCCCTGTCTACCGGGAGGACTATCTGGGTGGGTTCGCCGACGCTCGAAAGATGCTCGCGTAATTCCGGCTCCGACGCGGCGTACGGAAGGTTGCCGATAAACAGACGGACTGACACAGCCCCCTCTTGGTTGAGTCGAGCGAACGCAGGCGGACCTCCCGCCATGCCTCCGCGCAGACAAGCCCAGACAAAATAGCACAAATGGTGCCGTCGAGGTTGATGCGCGTCAACCCCTGCGCTACGATGGACTGTTCGGGATTCCCCGAACCTCTTCACAGACATGGCGACTACGACAACCGGAACCCGGCGGGGCCAGATCAGCATCCGCGGCGCGCGCACGCACAATCTGAAGAACGTCGATCTGACTCTGCCTGCACGGTCGCTCATCGTCATGACGGGGGTCAGTGGGTCGGGCAAATCGTCGCTCGCCTTCGACACGATTTACGCGGAAGGGCAGCGCCGGTACGTGGAATCGCTGTCGGCGTACGCCCGCCAGTTCCTCGAGCGGATGGAAAAGCCCGACGTGGACTCGATCGAAGGCATCTGCCCGGCGATCGCGATCCGCCAGAAGAACAGCATCCGCAATCCGCGGTCGACGGTCGGCACCACGACCGAGATCCACGACTACCTCAGGCTCCTCTACGCCCGCGTCGGACGGACCTACTGCCGGAACTGCAGCCGCGAAGTCATCCGGGAAACGGCGGAAGTGGTCGCCCGTCGACTCGGCGCGCTGCCCGACGGCACGCGCCTGCTCCTCGGCTTCGACATGCCCGTGGTCACCGCTCCGCCGATGAGCCGCGAACAGGCCGCCGACGACGAGGAGGCCAGGGCGGCGGAGAACGGGGAACGCGAGGAGGCCTCACCCCCGCAGCCGGAACTGCCTGACCTCGTGGATCCGGTCGCGGAAACACTGGCCGCGCTGCGCCGCAAGGGGTTCGGGCGCTTGTACGTCGACGGACAGACCGTCACGCTCGAGGACATCGACCCGGCGACCCTCAAGGACCGCTCCACCCTGCAGGTGATTGTCGACCGGGTCAAGGTGGAAGGCGATCTGCGGGGCCGGCTCACGGATTCGATCGAGACGGCGTACACGGAAGGCGGCGGGGCGGCGTTCGCCATCGAGGTGCCGTCCGACGCCCGGAGCCGGGGCGCCACGGAGCCCGGCGCGGTGCACCGCTTCAGCGAGCGCTTCGAGTGCCGGGAGTGCGGAATCCCGTACGAGCTGCCGCAGCCGCGCCTGTTCTCCTTCAACAATCCGTTCGGCGCCTGCCCGGTGTGCCACGGGTTCGGCAACATCATCGAGCTCGACATGAGTCTCGTCGTGCCGGATGCCACGAAGTCCATCGCGCAGGATGCCATCGAGCCGTGGAGCAAGCCGCATTACCGCGCGCACCTCGCGGATCTCAAGCGCGCCGCCAAGTCGAAGGACATCAGGCTCGACGTTCCCTGGGCGGACCTCACCGACGCGGAGAAGCGCTTCGTCACCGAAGGGGATGGCGGCGGCTTCGAGGGCGTGAAGGGATTTTTCCGGTTCCTCGAGCGCAAGAAGTACAAGGTCCACGTCCGCGTATTCCTCAGCCGTTACCGCGGCTACCTCACGTGTCCTGACTGCGGAGGCGCACGCCTCCGGCGCGAAGCGCGTGACGTGCAGGTGGGCGGCCGGACGATCGACGCGGTATGCGCCCTGACCGTCCGCGACGTCGATCGGTTCTTTGCGGAGCTGACGCTCTCGGAGAAGGAGAACGCGATCGCCGACAAGGTGCTCCGGGAGATCCGCAAGCGCCTCGGGTTCCTGCGGGATGTCGGCCTCGATTACCTCACTCTCGACCGCCTCTCGTCCACGCTGTCGGGCGGCGAATCGCAGCGGATCAATCTCGCGACCTCGCTCGGGTCGGCCCTCGTCGACACGTTGTATGTGCTCGACGAACCGTCGATCGGCCTGCACTCGCGCGACAACGAGCGGCTCATCAAGATCCTGCGGCAGCTGCGCGATCAGGGGAACACGGTCCTGGTCGTGGAGCACGATGCCGACATGATTAAGGTCGCCGACACGGTCGTGGACATGGGCCTCGGGGCGGGGGAGCAGGGCGGTCGCGTCATCTTCAGCGGGACCCTGCAGGACCTGCTGCACGAGCCGCGATCGCTGACCGCGAAGTACCTGCGCGACGAGCTCGCGATCCCCGTGCCGGCGACCCGGCGGAAGCCCACCAACCAGAAGCTTCGCGTGCTCGGCGCCTCCGAGCACAACCTGAAGAACGTGGACGTCGAGATCCCGCTCGGGCTCCTGGCCGCGGTGACCGGCGTCAGCGGCTCGGGGAAGAGCACGCTCGTGCACGACGTGATCTATGCGGCGCTCAAGAAGACGAAGGGCGACTGGGATCGCCCGGTCGGCGCCCACCGCCGGCTCGAGGGGGCCGAGTTCGTCACCGACGTCGTGCTCGTGGACCAGAATCCGATCGGGCGCACGCCGCGGTCGAACCCCGTCACGTATCTGAAAGCCTTCGATCCCATCCGTGAGCTGTTCGCGCAGACCAAGGATGCGCGCGCCCGCGGGCTGACAGCCAGCCACTTCTCGTTCAACGTGCCCGGCGGCCGATGCGAGGCCTGCGAAGGCGAAGGGGTCGTGAAGGTCGAGATGCAGTTCCTCGCCGATGTCTTCGTGCCGTGCGAGCACTGCGAAGGGAAGCGCTTCAAGTCACAGGTGCTCGAGGTCAAATACCGCGGCCGCGACATCGACCAGGTCCTCGACATGACCGTGCGGGAGGCCCTCGCGTTCTTCAGCAGCTCGCCCAAGGTGCTGCGGCGCCTGCAGGTCCTGGACGAGATCGGCCTGGGGTACCTGCGGCTCGGGCAGCCCGCCACGACGCTGTCGGGCGGTGAGGCCCAGCGGATCAAGATCGCGGCCCACCTGTCGTCGCACACCGGCGACCGCATCCTCTACATCCTGGACGAGCCGACGACCGGGCTGCACTTCGACGACATCGCGAAGCTCCTCGCCGCGTTCAGGAAGCTGCTGCAGGCGGGGCACAGCCTCCTTGTGATCGAGCACAACCTCGACGTCATCAAGACCGCGGACTGGATCGTGGACCTCGGTCCTGAAGGCGGCGAGCAGGGCGGCTACCTCATCGCCGCCGGCACCCCGGAGCAAATCGTCACCGTCGCCGAGTCGCACACGGGCCGGTATCTGAAGGACGTCCTTGCCGTGGGACGGGCCAACGCCTACGGAATCGAGCGCGCCTGAGGCTCGCCGGCGTCCTGCCGGGCCCTCGGACCGCCAGGGTGCGTGTTTTTGCACACATCGGTGGACGGTCCTTGACTGTGCCGGCAGGAGGCCTACAATGGAGGCACTCCCCCCGGATTCTTCCATGACCCGAACAATCAGCGTCTCGCTGTGTGCCTTTCTCGTGATCGGCGGCTCTGCGGCGGCGCAGCAGGCGCGGTACGACGACGTCATTCGCAACCTGCGGAACCCGGACGCCAAGGTGCGCTTCAGCGCCATCCGGCTGCTCCGCGAATCGAAGTATCCCGAGTCCGTGGGACCGATCGCCTCGCTCGTGATGGACCCTGTCGACCAGGTCCAGCTCGAAGCCATCGCGGCGGAACTGTCGTTCTTCCTGGTCGAGGACGTGCCCGCCAAGAAGCGGGTCGGTCTCTTCGTCGAGGTGCGGACGCCGGCGCAGGCGGAGGCCGCGTTCGACTCGGGTCCCCTCGCGGTCTGGCCCCACGCCGTCCCGCCGGAACTCGTGCACGGTCTCCTACAGGCCGTGGACGATCAGAGCCAGAAGGTCCGCGTGGAAGCCATCTACGCGCTCGGCACCATCGCCCGACCGCCACTGGCCGCCGACGCCGCGCCCCAGCTCATCAAGGCGCTCGATCATTACGATCCCGCGATCCGCGCCGCCGCGGCCCGGGTCATCGGGCGCCTGCGGGTCAGCGCCGCCGGCGACGCCCTGATCAAGGCGATCAACGATTCGAACAGCGGCGTGCGGTTCGCGGCGATGCGGGCGCTCGGCGCCCTTCACGAAGGCCGGGCCGTGGAGGCCCTGGGTGACCAGCTGGCCTTCTACGGAAAAGGGGAGGGGGCGTCGGCTGCCCTCGATGCGCTGGCGCGGATCGCGGACCCGGCGAGTGCGCCGCTGTTCAAAGCGCACCTGGCCGACAAGGACCCGCTCCTCCGGCGCGCCGCCGCGGACGGTCTCGGCCGACTCGGCGACAAGAGCGAGGTGTCGGCGCTGCAGGTCGGTGCCGGCAACGACGACTCGACGACGGTGCGGGCCGCGATGGCGTTTGCGCTGCAGAAGCTCGGGTACAACTACATTCCGCGGCTCGTCGACTTCATGACGTCCGACAAGATGGCGCCGCAGATTGCCGGGTATCTCGTGGAGCTCGGGCCGTCAATCGTGCCCGCGCTCCTGCCGCACCTGCAGGACCCGAGTCCCGCGATCAGGGCCAACATCGCGCAGGTCATGGGGGTGCTCGGCAGTCCGGCGGCCGAGGCCGCCCTCCAGCCGCTGACACAGGATCACGATCACGATGTGGCGCAGGCGGCCACCCGGGCGCTGCAGCAGCTGAAGATGTCGCGCCCCTAGCCGCTCGATGGCCGTTCTGCCGCGCGAGTTCTACGCGCGACCGACGCTCGACGTCGCGCAGGATCTCATCGGGACGGTGTTCGTCCACGACTCGATGGCCGGCCTCGCCTCGGGCATCATCGTCGAAACCGAAGCCTACATCGGTGAGTCCGATCCCGCGTGCCACGCGGCGCCGGGACGAACGCCGCGCAATGCTCCCTTGTACGGTCCGCCCGGCTTCGCGTACGTGTACCTGAACTACGGCATTCATTACCTCGCGAACGCGGTCACCGAGCCGGACGGCTGGCCGGCGGCGGTGCTCATCCGCGCGCTCGAACCGCTCGAAGGAGAGGCCCTCATGCGGCGGCGGCGCGCGCGTGGGACGGGCCGTCCTGCGCGGAGCTTTGCCTCGGCAGACCTGTGCCGCGGCCCCGGCAACCTCACCCGCGCGCTCGGCATCTCCCTCACCCAGAACTCGTCGGACCTCACGGGCGGACGCCTGCGCATCGAAGACCGGGGACTGCCGCGCCGGACGGTCGCGTGGACGCCGCGCATCGGCATCAGGGTCGGGGTTGAATCGCCGTGGCGATGCGTCGCGACGGGCAGCGCGTCACTCTCGGGGCCGCGACCGGCGCGTGCGTGGCGGGTGGACCGAGCCTAGCCGCGGCGCCGCTGGCTGCTCGCTTTCACGATCGGGACCTTGATCGTGAGCGACTTCCGCTCCCGCAGCAGTCCGAGCGTGACGGTCGATCCGATTTTGGCGTCGGACAACAGGCGTTCGAAATGCGAGGCGTCGTCGATCACCGTACCATCGAAACTGCTGATGATGTCGCCGGGCCGGATCCCGGCGGCGTAGGCGTCGGAACGCTGCTGCACGCCGACGACCACCGCGCCGTGCGTGTTCGGCGCGCCCAGCTGCTCGGCGATCATCGTCGTCAGGGACTGCACGCTGATGCCGGGAATCGTGCCCCGCTGCACCATGCCGAACTTGATCAGGTCCTGCATCACGTGGCGCGCGAGGTTGCTCGGGACGGCGAAGCCGATGCCCTGGTAGCCGCCGGTCTCGCTGAAGATCGCGGTATTGATCCCGATCAGCTCCCCTCGCGCGTTGATCAGCGCGCCGCCGGAGTTGCCGGGATTGATCGCGGCGTCGGTCTGGATGAAGTCTTCGTAGGTCGCGAGGCGCCCTTCGAGGCTCCGGCCGGTCGCGCTGACGATCCCGAGCGTGACGGTCTGGTTCAACTGGAACGGGTTGCCGATCGCGAGCACCCATTCGGCGATTTTCAACCTGGACGAATCGCCCCACGGCATCACCGGCAGGTTGGTCGCCTCCACCTTGAGGACCGCGATATCGGTGGCTTCGTCGACGCCCACGACCTTCGCGCGCAGTTCGCGCTTGTCGGGCATCGTGACGGACACCTCGACCCCCTCGGCCACCACGTGATTGTTCGTGAGGACGTATCCGTCGGATGACACCACGACGCCGGACCCGAGACTCTGTGCGCGGCTTTCGCGGTATCCCAGGGCGTCGTTGCGGTCGTCGAAGAAGAAACGGAAGAACGGATCGTTCGCGAACGGGGAGTTGGGCGTCCGCACCACCTGCGTGGACGAGATGTTCGTCACACTGCCGATTGCGCGCTGCGCCACGGCGGTCAGGTCCGGCATGCCGCCCGCGATTGGAGGAACCGGCTGGGCGCGGGGTGGTGCGGTCGAGGGCTGGGATGCGGAGGCGGCGGCAGTCTCGCCGGCCGTCCGCATCCGCCCCGTCAGCACCAGCCCGGCCGCCAGGCCAAACGTCACGCACGACATCACCACGGCCGTTCGTCGGAACATCACTGGACCTCAATCTTGCGAAGCGGCGTGGCGGGCACTTTCGGCAGGGTGACCGTCAGCACGCCGTTCTGGAGGTCGGCCGACACCGCGGTGACGTCGATGGTTGCCGCGAATTCGAAGGTGCGGTTGAACGCGCCGTGGCCCCGTTCGACCTGGTGGAAGTGCCGCACCTCGATCGCCTCGTCGGGTCGGCCGGTGCGCCGTCCGCGAATCGTGAGACGCGAGGATTCGAGCGCCAGCTCGATGTGCTCGCGGGCGAGCCCCGGCAGCTCCGCGGCGACGACGTAGCGGTCGTGGGTTTCGTACACGTCGATCGGCGGCGTCCAGGCGTCGGCGTTGTGCGCGGAGAGGCGTTCGAGGCGTTCCTGCCACGCGCGCAGCTCGCGCAAAGGTTCCCACGGCATCGCCGGATCGTAGCACCGCTCCGGGTGCCTGTGCTACGATCCGCAGGTTCGGGGCGGAGATTCATGGCTTCCATCAACGCGACACGACTCAAAAAGGGGATGCTCGTCAAGATCAACGCGGATCTGTTCCGCGTGCTCGAGCTCCAGCACGTCACCCCGGGAAACCTGCGGGGTTTCGTCCGGATCAAGTTCCGTAATATCCGCAACGGATCGCTGTCCGATCAGAAGCTGCGGTCGGAAGATACACTGGATCGTGCCGTGCTCGACGAGCGCGAGATGCAGTATCTCTACAAGGACGGCGAGTCGTTCCATTTAATGGACACGACCACGTTCGAACAGCTGCACATCGACGCCGAGGGGCTGGGCGACAACGTCGACTATCTGATT
>JANMCN010000071.1:0-8722 GCA_031361295.1 Acidobacteriota bacterium
CTTGAGTTGCTCGTCGGTCGTTGGCTCAAGAGTGCCGCCGAATCCGCGGCCAGGTTGGTAACGCTGAGTCACGATTCCCGAGACGTGGTCGCACACGGGGTCATCGGCGGCCCTCGCAGATGGATCGCACCGGCTCGAGGACGGCTGTCGCGTCGATCGGCTTTGCGACGTGTCGATCGAAGCCGGCCGTGAGCGCGCGCTCACGATCAAGTGGGCCTGCGTACGCCGTAATCGCCGCCGACGGCAGGCGATGCCGACCAGGCGTTTCACGTTTGCGAACCTCGCGAATGAGCGTGTAGCCGTCCCCGCCAGGCTGCCGTCGGACACGAGCGTACCCGCGGCGCTGCTGAAGCTGTCCAGCAAGCGGGCCGTCACCCTTCCCGTTCGCAAGGCGATGGTAGCGTTCCGGCCGATCCAGAACCGGGGACGCGCGCTATCGGAGGCGATCCTCGAAGACCGCGAGGACCAATTCTGACCCGTTACTTTGACGCGAGCGCCTTGGTGAAGCGGTACGTGCGAGAACCAGGCGCCGTAGCCGTCCGCCGCTTACTCAAGGCGGACGCGGGCGCGGCGAGCCGCCTCTCGGAGGTCGAGGTCGTCTCCGCCTTGATGGCGCCGGGCGCGAGAAGGGGCGTTTGCGGTCGACGAACGGAACCGGGCGCTGGTGTCGCTCGCCGACGACTTTGCCACCCTGATCATTGTCGAGTTCACCCCGGAGATTACCGCGGATGCACGGGCACTGCTGCTCCGCCACCGTCTGCGGGCCGGTGACGCCGTGCAACTGGCGAGTTGCCTCTATCTGCAGCGGAGATGCGCCAGTCGCTGCCCTTCGTGGCGTTTGACGATCGCCTCGCGGAGGCGGCGCGCCACGAGGGGTTGACGGTCGTGCCCGCGTCGAAAGGTCGACGCTGATGTTGCCGGAGTGCCGCGGCCCGGCGTTTGCCGACGCCTCCCCTCGTCTCCAAGTGCGCCCACCAAAGCGCCCACCACTCGTGTGAGCTACGGCCAGATCGTCAAGTCGCGCACGTAGGCTATCAACTCGGCTTTACTGATTCCAGCGGGTCCAGTCGGATTTTTTCTGGAACGCGGCGAATGTCCCGCAATTGTCGTCACCGATGTGCTGCACGTGCTCGGTGGACGTCTTCACGCCCTTAAATTCACCGTTCGTGGAGGACGATTTCCGCAACTAGAGTCCTTTACCTTCTTCCACTTCAAGAGCTCGCCATTCACTCGACGTGGCGGGTCCGTCGGCGGGGGAGCCGGTGTGGCTGGCCGGGCAAGGGGCAGCAACCCTACTCCGACGCCTTCGATTTGATCTCAAAACAACAGCGCGGACGCTGTGCGCGCTCGCAGCATTGGTGAACAGAGGCGCCCACGAATTCCTTGACGAGACTCTCCATGGCGCGACACACGGCGGGGTGCTTGCCGGTCAAGGCCGACAGCGGGCATCCCTCACCACGGATGACGTAACCACCGTTCTGCTCAACGTGAGTCACGGCGCCGAGTTGCTCGTTGAGCAGACCGCTTGCGGCCATGACACGGGACCGCAAGGTGCCAGACGGGCGGCCGGAAGACAGTTCACCCGCGAGCTTCCTCCCCGCCTCTCGCAATAGCGCGTCTACCTGACGCGCCGGCAGGCCATCAGCGAACACCTCCACGAGTTGGGTGAGCAGCGGAACATACGCTCGCGACAGCAGTTGCTCGACCTCGGGCGTCAGCTCAAAGATTCGTGACGGTCTGGTTGTTCCCGGCCTCCTGCCGACGCGTCGGACAACGCCGTCACGCTCCATTGCAGTGATCTGTGCTCGTATCCCGCTGGCACTGAGCTCCAACTTGGACGCGATATCGTCGACCGTCAATGGGCCGCGCTGGAGAAGGCTGACGATCCGCCCGCGGCCCGTATCGAGTAGCTGTTGTCTGAGCATGTGAGTACGCGGCCACGAAGATCTGGTGTGGTTGATGAGCGCTGTCGATGTCGCCGATTGCTACATCCGGCGCTCTGGCTGACCAAATATGGAAAGGCACTTACGCCCACGGATCGCCGTTGGTCCACCGGCCTTGCAGTTTACTCGCCACAAGAGCCGAGTGTTGAACGGCCTCAAATTTGCAAGATAAGCAACATGCATATTGCGTATCTGTCTCATCAGCGTTTTTCAGCTCAACGGTTAGATGTCTTGAACCGGCGCCCTTCAAATCGACGGTGCAGCAGGATTGAACGGCTCACCACCGATCGAGGTTCGTAACCTTCTTTTCCCCCGCGAAGGCAGGAAGACATGGCCATCGAAGAAAAACACCTGACGGATCCGACGCAGCGAAAGACGCCGGTCCGCGTGGCAACCTTGGTCTACATCCTGTTCACCGCGGGAACTGCACTCAGCGCATGCGGAACGACCAAGCCGGCGGCCGAAGGCACACCGCCTGTCACGGCGCCTCAAGCCAAGCAGGAGCCGTCAGCAACCGAGATCGACGAGGGCCGGCGCATTTTTCGCTTCGAGACGTTCGGTGACGAACAACTTTGGACCGACAAGCTCCGCCTGAACGAGGTTGTCGAGAAGAACGTGGATCCGACGACTGCCCTCAAGGTCGGGCTCAAGGTGGACGCCGACGTACTGCCGGCCGGCATCCTCGAGAAGGTCGATCTCAAGAATCCGGCAACGACAGTCGCGCTGCTCAAGATGAATGCCGTCGTGGGTCTGCAGGCCACGGTGGATGCCAGCAATCACATCACGCGGCTTGGCGTCACCTGCGCGCTCTGTCATTCCACGGTGGACAATTCGGTCATGGCTGGCATCGGTCGACGCAAGGACGGCTGGCCGAACCGCGATCTCAATGTGGGAGCGATCATCGCCCTGTCACCCGCGCTGGCGGCGGACAAGAAAGCGGTGTACCAGTCGTGGGGCCCCGGCAAATACGACCCGCGCTACAACCAGGACGGAAAGAGCACGCCGCTCGTCCTCCCTCCTGCGTATGGCTTGGCTCGAGTGAAGAACGAAACGTACACGGCGGAAGGTCCGATCTCGTACTGGAATGCCTACGTCGCCGTCACCCAGGTGGGCGGGCAAGGCAACTTCTCCGATCCGCGGCTCGGGATCGACGTCAAGCATTCGCCGGACATGGTCACGTCCAAGCTCCCGGCGCTACGCGCCTACCAGCACAGTCTGCCGGCGCCTCCACCTCCGGCCGGAAGCTTCGATGCAGCTATCGCTGAGCGTGGACGGAGCGTTTTCGACCGAACGTGCGCGAGCTGCCATATTGACGGGGCCGGCACGGATAACAACGGTGGGACATTGCACTCCCCGGCGGACACTGGCGTGGACGGCGCGTATGCGGCGCGGACGGCGAACAAGACGTACCGCACAACTCCTCTGCGTGCGCTGTGGCAGCACCCGCCGTACTTTCACGACGGCAGCGCGGCCACGCTTGCCGATGTCGTGGCGCATTACAACCGGGTTCGCACTCTTGGTCTCACCGCTGAGCAGCAGCGAGAGCTCGTCGAGTATCTGAAGTCGCTTTGATCGTCGGCACGGGCGCGGGAGCGCGCGAACCGACGTCGGGTGATTTTGCCCCAGAAAGCTTCAGGAGAAGACAGCTATGCGACTCATCCGCGCCGCGTCAATCGTGTTCGTCCTCGCGTTGACGTTCGTCACGTCAGGGTTCGGACCCGCGGTAACCGCACAACCGCTCGCTGGCCAATCACGGAACGACGACGAACGAAGCCGAAATGGGCAGTCCATCTTCCGCTTCGACACCTTCGGCGACGAGCAGTTGTGGACCAATGTGTTGCGAATGCACGAAGTGATGTCGACAGTAGATCCTGCGACCGCGCTAGCAGTCGGCCTCAAGGTCGATGTCGAGGCCCTGCCGCGAGGGATCATCGCCGCGCTTCGCGCTGGCCAGGTTGATCTCACCGACCCCGCCGTGACCATTGAATTGTTGCGGTTGAACGCAGTGGTGGGGGTTCAGGGCAAAGTCGACGAGATGGGTAACCTCACCAGTGTCGGCATCACTTGCGCCCTTTGCCACTCTTCGGTCGACAACTCCTTGACGACGGGGATCGGCAGGCGGCTGGACGGATGGGCGAACACCGATCTGAACGTAGGGGCGATCGTGGCCCTGTCGCCGGCACTTGACGAGGCTACGAAGGAAGAGTTCAACGCTTGGGGCCCTGGTAAATATGATCCTCGCCACCATGCGTTCGACGGCACAAACTTGCTGTCGCTGAACAGCCCCTCCCTGCCGATTGTCATCCCGCCGATCTATGGATTGAAGGGAGTCGGCTTCGAGACGTTTACGGCTGATGGGCCAATCACGTATTGGAACCGCTACGTGGGTGTGGGGCAGATGGGCGGCCAGGGCAACTTCAGCGATCCTCGAATCGGTCTCTTCATCACACAAACGCCGGATCTCGTCACTCCAAGGCTCGCCGCCCTGCTGGACTATCAACTCAGCCTGCGGACGCCGGCACCTCCCAGAGACAGCTTCGATCGCGCGGCGGCAACGCGTGGCGAGCGTCTCTTCCGCAACGAAGCGGGATGCGCCACGTGCCACCGGTCGCCGCTTTTCACCGACGTCCTGAGCGGTCCGAGCAGGACGAGCGCGCCTTTCCTGCACGATCCGGCCGAGGTCGGCATGGATCCGGCCTATGCGGCCAGAACGGCCACGATGAAGTACCGCACCACCCCGTTACGAGGACTCTGGCAGCATGCGCCGTATTTTCACGACGGGAGTGCGCCGAATCTGCGAGCAGTGGTTAATCACTACAATCGGCAGTTCCAACTGAATCTCACCCGGCGACAGAGAGCTGATCTCGTTGAATTCCTGAAGTCGCTCTGAGCCGCTTTTCCGAAGGCTTCTCGGCCGTCACGCCCTGAAGGGGTCAGTCGCACGCAACAACCGCCCGCCCGAAATTGACGAGCAATCCGAGTGGCGGCGCAGACGCAGCGCGCAGCAGTTCGATAGACCGCTGTCCAGCGCGAAGCTTCCCGCGGATCCGCGATCAGGGCCATCTGAGAATTCCTGCCGCTCTCGCCAAGCTACTGCGAGAAAGGTCGATCTGAAAATGGCCGCCCTTGGAAACCGCAGCGGATGGATAGATCGGACACGGATCCGTGCATCACCAAGGACGTCGCCGAGGCGCCGCCCGGCGCGAGTGCGCGACACCGCCGCCACGAGGACCCCGTCTGACAACGAAGCGATCGCACGTGCGAGTTCAGAACCTGCCCAACCTGTGGCGCCCGCGAGACAGACGGAAATCGGTGCGGCAGTCATCACGCCAGTGTCGTGCAGACTAGTGCAGCACCGCAAATGATCGAAGCCCTTCGATCCGAAAGCATTACCAATGACGACGACTTAGGCTGTGGAAGTTCGATGCTGATTCGGCTCGATCTATAACCTGTTGATTGGCAGTACTTTAGAAGTTGGCTCCTCAGGTAGTACTCGAACCTACAACCCTCCGGTTAACAGCGTGGTGCAAGTGTGTGGCCTCGCGGGTTCTTCGTACCGCTAGCTCGGATGAGGACCTGCTGATACGCCGTGTTCGGCAAAGAATTGTTCAGAGGCTGGTCAGAGCCGTCTTATTTGAGCAACCGAGGATCGAGCGCGTGCTCGCCCGTCTCGACAATGGCGATGCGCCTCGCGTCCTGGTGAGCAGGTTGACAGGACATTGAACGTCTCGGGAACGAGCGCCGACGGCACCATCAAGAGCGCCGCCGAATCCGGGGCCAGGTTGGTACGCTGAGTCACGATCCACGAGACGTGGTCGCACACGGGGTCATCGGCGGCCCTCGCACATGGATCGCACCGCCTCGAGGACGGCTGTCGCGTCGATCGGCTTTGCGACGTGTCGATCGAAGCCGGCCGTGAGCGCGCGCTCACGATCGAGTGGGCCTGCGTACGCCGTAATCGCCGCCGACGGCAGGCGATGCCGACCAGGCGTTTCACGTTTGCGAACCTCGCGAATGAGCGTGTAGCCGTCCCCGCCAGGCATGCCGATATCTGCCAGAAGCACATCGGGGTTCGAGGTGTCGAGCTGTTGTAGAGCAGCGCCCGCGGACGACGCCGTGTAGACCGTAGCGCCAGCGGTGGTCAAAATCATGGCGAGCAATTCTCGGGCATCGTCCTCGTCCTCTACGACAAGGACGCGGCACCCCGCGAGTGAGATGCCCTCAGCGGACCCACGTGCGTCAGGGGCCCTCACCCCCCCGATGGCGTCTTCTGAAACCGGCACGCGATCGGCGCTCAGTCGGGGCAACACGACGGTAAACGCCGCCCCCTTGCCAGGCCCCGCACTCTCCGCCCGCACCGTGCCGCCGTGGAGTTCGACGAGATGTCGCACGATCGCCAGGCCCAGCCCGAGGCCTCCGTGCTGTCGGCTCACCGAGCCGTCGGCCTGACGAAAACGCTCGAAGACGTGCGGGAGGAAGTCCGTCTCGATACCCGCGCCGTTGTCGGCAACGCGGACCTGCACGCCGCACTCGCCGGCATCCCCGAGGTCAACGTCCACGAACCCGCCCGGCGGCGTGAACTTCACCGCATTGGCCAGCAGATTCCAGATGATCTGTTGCAGTCGCTGCGGATCCCCATCCGTGAGCCGCGCTGACGCGGCGAGATGCGACCGAATCCGGATCTGCTTGGCATCCGCCGCGGGCCGCACGGAGTCGAGTGCGACCCCGATCACGGTCCCCAGATCCACCGGCCTGATATCGAGCGTCAGGCCACCCGTGATGATCCGTGACACATCGAGGATGTCGGCGACGAGTTGCACCTGCAGATGCGCGTTCCGATCGATGACCTGGAGCGCACGCTTCGTGCTGCGCCCGTCCATCGTGCCGTCCAGGAGCATCCGCGTCCAGCCCACGATGGCGTTCAACGGCGTACGCAATTCGTGCGAGAGGGTCGCCAGGAATTCATCCTTCGCCCGGTTGGCGGTCTCCGCCTCGCGCCGGGCGACCGATTCCCGCTGCAGTAGCAGCGCTCGCTCCGCCTCAGCCTGCGCCCGGGCCGTCAAATCCCGGACAAAACCGGTGAATCGAGGTGGATCTTCGCCCGGCACGCGCGTGATCGAGACTTCGACGGGAAACTCACGGCCGTCCGCGTGGCAGGCAGTCGTTTCGACGCGTCGGTCGATGAACGGTCCCTGGCCGGTGGTCAGATACCGGGCCAGACCTCCGCGATGGCTGGCGCGCAGTTCGGCCGGAATCAGGAGGTCCGCGAGTTCGCGCCCGATCGCGTCGTTCCGGGAGACGCCAAACATGCGCTCGGCTGCCGGGTTGAAATCCGTGACGACTCCTTGATGGTCCATGCCGATGATCGCATCCAGTGCGCTCTCGAGAATGGCGCCCGTGCGCCGTTGACCCTCCAGAAGGGCCGTCTCCCCGCGCTTCCGACCGATGAACTGCCCGACTTGATTCCCGACAGTGGACATGGTCCGAAGCAGGTCTGTATCTGGCGCCGCAACGGTGTGCGTAAAACACTCGATCACGCCGAGCACGTCATCGTCGAGACAAATCGGAAAAGCGAAGGCACCGTGGACCCGAGCGTCGCGTGCGGCGGACGCGCGAGGAAAGTTGGAATCATGGACCACATCGTCAACCCATGCGGCCTTGCCCGACGCCCAGACACGTCCCGGAAGCCCGACACCAGGGGAAAAGCGCACTTCTCGGGTGGCGGCCAGAAATGCCGCTGCGCCGGTGGCACTCTCAGTCCACGCCGTCAGGCAATGGAGTCGTTCTGCACGGGGATCAACCAGCCAGAGCGTACCGATTTGCCACTGGAGGCCCTCGCAAATGGCTCGAAGGATATCTGGCGCCGCCTGGGTCAGATCGGTCGCGCGCGCCAGGACGTCGCCGACGGCGTACGCGGCTGAGCGTCGCCGCTCGCTCGTCTTGCGCTCCGTGATCGCGGCTGCCAGCAGGAGGCCGGTGCCTGCCAGGACACCCATGAACACCTGGAGCAGGATGAGGTTCTGATGCAACTCGGGGCCAGCGAACGGGCCTGTGCCACGAACGGTGTGCCAGATGGTCACGCCTGACGCGGCCAGCACGACCAGCGCGGTCGTCGGGTGTCCAAGCCGCACCGCCGAAGCAATCACCAACCAAAAGATGACGTATTCGAGAGGGTGCTGTCCGCTGATCGGGTCAAAGACCCGGCCAAACACGATATGCGTCGCGATGGCGGCGCCGATCACGAAGAGACACGTCTCGGCCCATTGTCGTCGCGACCACGTCCCCGTCGCACGCGCGACGGTGAGAATGACCGGGGCGAAGACGAGCGCGCCGAGCGCATCGCCCAACCACCAATCGAACCAGAGCGCCGAGAAGCGAAGCCAGGGTTGCACGCCCGCGCTGCACAACACCGCCACACCGATGGTGGCGCTGATGGCCGTGCTCAGCAAGGCGGCCACGACAATGAAGGCCACGACATCGGAGATTCGACGGAGGGCGGGGTCAAAGCCGGACAATCGACGCAGCGCCGAGGCGGCAGCCACCGCTTCAAGCACATTGCCCGTCGCAATGCCAGCCGGAACCCAGAGAGGAGCGTCGGCGCCGAGATTCGCGACGAACGCCGCGAGCCATATGGCGGGCCACATCGACCGGCCCCACAGGAGGAGAGCCGCGACAGCAATTCCCGTGGGCGCCCAGACGGTCGTGACCTGCTCCGCGACGAATGCGAGCCGGAACCCCACTCGTGCCGCAATCACGTACGCCAGGGCGACACCGAGGCC
>JANMCN010000104.1:0-11644 GCA_031361295.1 Acidobacteriota bacterium
CTTGAGGCGGAACTCGACCCGGTAGTCTCCCGCGGTGTCGAACACATGGTCGAGGGTGAAGCGCCGCGTGATCTCACTCTTGCCTGCTTCGTACGGATCGCAATCGGCGCCCGTCCGCGACTTGGTGTCGTCGCCCCAGTCCCATTCGACCGTCGCGCAGTAGAAATCCTGATAGTCGTTGTCGCCCCCGCGGAGCTCCGCCGTCACGACCAGCCGCGCAGGCGAGAACGCCATGAGGGGCGTGGCCTTGAGCGTGATCGTGGGCTTGGCCTTCTTGCTGTCCGCCTGGGCGGCAGGCGGGCCGATATATGCGGCTCCGAGCGCGACGAGCCCGGCAACAACCGCATGACGAGCGCCGCGTCGACTGGTGAGTGCCATCTGGGACCTCCTCTGGCGGAAGAATCATTCTAGCAGACCGCCCGGTCCGGCCGGCGGCGCGGGAGCCGGACCGTTTATAATCAGCAGATGTTCTCGATCGCCGTCGTCCCGTCCTTGCACGTCAGCAGTGCGCCCGTCGAGGAAATCGACACCGATATCCTGGCTGTTCCGGTCTTCGAAGGCGAGGAGCGGGGCGCCGAACTGCGCGCAGCCGACTCCGCCACGGGCGGCGCGCTGGGCCGTGCGCTCGCCTCGCTCGAACTGCGGGGACGTCTGTATGAACTGCTCGTCACACCCGTCACGAACGGATGGCGCGCGCAACGGTTCGCGTTCATCGGGGCGGGCAAGCGGACCGACTACACCACCGAGCGTCTGCGCCGCGTCGCCACGGCCGTGGCACTTCATGCGCGGCTGCGGCGGGCCGGGCGGCTGGCCTGGCTCAACCGCGGTGATCTGCCCCTCGCCGGGGCCGTGCAGGCCGCCGCGGAAGGGCTTGCCCTGTCGATGTTCAGCGGCGACACCTACCGGAGTGCCGACCGGGCGCCGGCGGCGTTGACTGAGATGGTCATCCTCGCAGGTCGAAAGGGGGAGGAAGCCGTCCTTGGCGCGGCCGCGGAGCGCGGCCGGATTCTCGGCGAGTCGTGCAATATCGCCCGCGAGCTCTCCAACGAGCCATCGAACGTGCTCACCCCGACGGTATTCGCCAATCGTGCGGCCGAGATTTCGCGCGCCGCGGGCCTGGAGGTCCAGATCCTGGACGAGAAGGCGATCGAAACCCTCGGCATGGGCCTGTTGCTCGGCATCTCGCGGGGGAGCGCCGAGCCTCCGCGGGTGATCGTGATGCGGCACACGGTGCCCGGCGCGGCCGGTGCGCCGGTGCTCGGCCTCGTCGGCAAGGGCGTGACCTTCGACACGGGCGGCATCTCCATCAAGCCCGCCGACGGGATGGAGCGGATGAAGGACGACATGGCCGGCGGCGCCGCCGTCGTCTGTGCGATGCGCGCCATTTCGCTGCTGAAGGCCCCCCTCAACGTGATCGGCGTCGTGCCCGCGACCGAGAACATGCCGGGCGGACGGGCCGTCAAGCCGGGCGACGTGCTGACGTCTGCCTCCGGCAAGACCGTCGAAGTGATCAACACGGATGCCGAAGGGCGCCTCATTCTCGGCGACGCGCTGTGGTATGCGCGGAAGCTGGGCGCGACCCATCTCGTGGATGTGGCCACGCTGACGGGCGCCGCGGTCGTGGCGCTCGGGAAGGCCGCCTCGGCCCTCTTCGGACGGCCGCAATCCTGGGTCGATGCCGTCAGCCGCGCCGCGCAGACTGCCGGTGACCGCTGCTGGCCGCTCCCGCTGTACGACGAGTACGCCGATCAGCTGCGCAGTGACATCGCGGATCTGATGAACACCGGCGGGCGCCCCGCGGGCGCCTGCACGGCCGCGATGTTCCTCAAGGAGTTCGCCGGAGATGGGCCCTGGGCGCATCTCGATGTCGCCGGGACCGCGTGGGCGGACGACGCGAAGCCGTGGATGCCCAAGGGAGCGACCGGGGTCGCCGTGCGTACGCTTGCCGAACTCGCCTTCACGGCGCCGAGCTGGACATGACGCGCCAGGAGTCCGCTCCGATCATCGTTCACGTCGTCCAGCAGCCCGTGCGCTCGACGACGGTGGGCGACGTGCTCATCGGTTCGATCGGACTGGCGGCGGTGCTGGTGCTGGCCGCGGTGCTGGCGGGCGGGGTGCTGGGCGGGCTGCTGATCCTGTTCAAGGCCTGGCGCAACCGGGTCCACGACGCCGGCACCCCGGACTCAGGCACGATCCATATCGTCTGAGGATCCGGAGGTCGCAGTCGGCGGCCGCTACCTCGACCCCACTCCCATCGCCCCCGTTTTCCATTTCTTCAACGACTGCTGGTAGCGGATGACGGCGTCGAAGAGCGCCTCGGCGATCTGCTGCCGGTACGGACCCGTCTTGAGGAGCTGGCCTTCCTGCCGGTTCGTGACGAACGAGATCTCCGCGAGCACGCTCGGCATCGCCGCCCCGATGAGCACGACGAACGGCGCCTGCTTGACCCCGAGATCGCGCAGCTGCTTGTTGCGCGTGGAGAGCTTGTGGACCATCGACCGCTGGACCATGTCGGCAAAGTCGCGGGATTCGTCGATCTTGTCGTTGAGCGCAATCGCGCGCACGATCTCGGGCAGGCTGTGCATGGCCCGGGCCGATGCGGAGTTCTCGCGGGCCGCCACGGCCGACGCCTCGGAGTTCGACGCGAAGTTCAGGAAGTACGTTTCGACGCCGCGGGCCGTCGAGCTGCGGCTCGCGTTCGCGTGGATGGAGAGGAAAAGGTCCGCCCCTTCACGGTTGGCAATCGCGGTGCGCTCCTCGAGCGGAATGAACACGTCGGTATCGCGCGTCATGACCACGTCCACGCCAGGCTGCTTTTCGAGCAGGCGGCTGAGGCGCAGCGCGACGTCGAGCGTCAGCTCGGACTCGACGATGCCGGTCGACTGGGCCCCGGGATCGTGACCACCGTGACCGGCGTCGATCACGATGCGCGACACGCTGAGCCCGAGCTGGCGCGACAACGAGAACCGCCCATCCGCATTGGCCGCGGGCAGTTCCGGCGGAACGGGCCCCGCGGTCGACACGGCCCGCGGCGAGAGGAGCTTCGGCCCCGCGTCCACCGCTTCGCGCGGCGGCCTCGCGGCGACGGGAGCGGCCAGCGTCGGCGGCGGCAGCGCAGCCACGATCGGCACCGTGGGCAGATCGACGGGTGAGGACTTCGGCGCCGAGCCGGCCGAACGCGTGGGCGACGCATTGCCGGGTGCGCCGGCCTTGAAGTCGATCACCATGCGGAACGGGTTGTAGAGCGTAAAGACGCTGTAGCTCTCCACGCCCTGCATGTCGAACACGATGCGCGTGGTGTTGCGGGGGTGTCGGCCCAGCCGCACTTCCCGGACCACGTCCTCGTCGAACTTCAGGGTCGCGTCGAGGAGCGACGGAACCGGCCGCGTGTCTTTCAAATCGAAGAACACGCGTCGGGGGCGCTCGAGCTGCTCGGCCCGGTACGACGACTCGCCGTCCATCTCGATCGTGACGCGGACGCCCCCCTCGATGGTCGTCCGCTTGATCTCCCGGATCGTGGCAGGACCGGGCGGCGCGTCGCCGGCCGCACCGCCGGCATCTGGCAGACCGTCCGGCAGCCGGCCGATCCCCACCGTCTGCACCGGCACATCGGGCGCGGCGTCCGCGCTCGCCGATCGGCTCCTGGTTTCGGGAACGAGCGCGACAGGCCACGACACGCGCGCCTCCACGCGCGGGAGGGGCTTCGGCATCCGAACAGGCGTGTTGTTCGATCGGGCCGGGTCGGGGATCCGTCCCAGTACGTCGCCGATGCGGCTGATGAGCGAGCTCGCCGGATAGTTGTGCCGCAGCTGACTCAGCATCCGCTCGGCCGTACGCCGATCCGCGGGCTGCCCGAATCGCTCGAAGGCGAGGAGCGCGATGTTGCCCCCCTGCCAGAGCGCGTTGTCGCTATAACCGCTGCCGGGAAACTTCCGGGCAATCGCGTCGTACGTGTCCGCGAGCCCGCGCAGCTGCTGAAGCGACGCGCGCTCTTCCGACTCGCGGAGCACCCGTTCCCGGTCGAGGGCGCGCGCGTACAGTGTCCGGGCTGCCGTGCCGGACTTTGCCGCTGATGGCACCGCGCCGAATACGGTGGCGACGAGCAGCAGGACCACACCTAGCCTGAGCTTCATGCCTACCTCAGTTGCGCGTCGACTTCGTCAAAGTAGTCCGCCTTGACGAGCACCTCGCGCGATTTGCCCCCGGCGGCCCCCGACACACCGGAGACGAGCCCCTCCGCCTCCATCATGTCGACGAGGCGTGCCGCCCGGCTGAAGCCGACCCGCAGCCGGCGCTGGAGATACGAGATAGACGCCTGGCCGCTCGACACGACAATGCGCGCCGCCTCGTCATACAGGTCGTCCTTCTCGAATTCGAGGTCCCCGCCGGCCTTCTTCTCGTCTTCGGTAATCGAGTTGTCGTACGTCGGCTTGCCTTGCTTGCGCAGGAAGCTCGCCAGCCTGGCGCTCTCCTGCTCGGAAATGTAGGGTCCGTGAAGTCTCACGAACCGCGACGACGCGGGCGGCAGGTAAAGCATGTCCCCCTTTCCGAGCAGCTGCTCGGCGCCGTTGCCGTCGAGGATCGTCCGCGAGTCGATTTTCGAGGACACCCGGAAGGAGATGCGCGCAGGCAGGTTCGCCTTGATCAATCCCGTGATGACGTCGACGGACGGCCGCTGCGTGGCGAGAATGAGGTGGATCCCGACGGCCCGGGCCATCTGGGCGAGCCGGCAGATGGACTCCTCGACCTCGTTGCCCGCCACCATCATGAGGTCGGCAAGCTCGTCGATCAGGACGACGATGAACGGGAGCGTCTTGACCTCGATCCCGTGGTCGTCGAGGACCGGCCCCTTGTTCTCCTCCTGCGCGAGCTTCAGGTTCCGGTTGTACTGTTCGATGTTCCGGACGCCCACCTTCGCGAGCGTCTTGTAGCGCTCTTCCATCTCCCGGACGGCCCAGCGCAGCGCATTGGCGGCGAGCTTCGGGTCCACGACCACGGGCGTCAGGAGGTGGGGGATCTCCTCGTACATCCCGAGCTCGAGGCGCTTGGGGTCGATCATGATGAGGCGCACTTCGTCGGGAGTGGACCGGAACAGGATGCTCGAGAGCATCGCGTTCACGCTGACGGACTTTCCGGTTCCCGTCGACCCGGCGATGAGGAGATGCGGCATCGTGGCCAGGTCGCCGACGAACGGTTCGCCGTGGATCGTCTTGCCGAGCGCCAGCGTCAGGCGGGACGCCGAGCGCTTGTAGGCCTCGGACTCCAGCAGTTCCCGCATGGAGATCAGATCGCGGTTCTTGTTCGGGATCTGGATGCCGACGGTGGACTTGCCGGGGATGCGATCGATCAGCACCGACTCGGCCTGCATCGCGAGGCACAGGTCGTCGGCAAGGCCGGTAATCTTGCTGTACTTGACGCCGGCGTCCGGCTTGAACTCGTACGTCGTGACGACGGGCCCGGGATGAATCTGGACGACCGTGCCTTCGACGTTGAACTCGCGGCACTTCTCCTCGAGGAAGCGGGCGCCCTCCATCAGCTCGCGTTCGTCGATCTTGCCTTCCGCCCTGGGTGCATCGAGCAGCGCCAGCGGAGGCGTGACATAGGCGCCCTTCTTCCGTTCGGCAGGCGACCGCTCCGGATCCGACAACGGCAGGGACGCTTCGACGGGAGGCGCCGCACGCTTGATGGTCGCCGGCGGCGGGGTCGGACGGGACGACGCCGCCTTGAGGGCCGCGGCCGCGGCGCCGACCATGGCGGCGGTTCGCGAGGTCTTGCGCGCGGCCGCGTCGGCGTTCGGATCCTCGATGGCCGTTCGCCCGCCAACCGGCGGACGCATCACCGCCGGATCCGGTGTGTCGCGCCGGGCGGCGATCTTCGGCTGCATGCCCGGCCTCATGTCCGGCTTTGGCTGTCCGGGAATTTTGTCGAGGTGCTTCTTCAGCACTTCCTGGCGTTCCTGGTCGCGGCGGCGCTCCTCCTGGCGGGCGCGGTACGCACCGAGCACGGCGGCCCATCGATCCCGCAGCAACTGACCGAGGGCGGCGAACAGCCGGCCGAGCGAAAACTGCGTTGACAGGATGATCCCGAGGAAGAGCAGCGTGAGGATCAGGATGATCGATCCGGTCCGGTTCAGGTACGTCGCAAGCCCGCCCGACACCCATTCGCCAACATACCCGCCCGCGTGGAAGGTCTTGCCCGACACGTCCAGGGATTCGAAGGCGAGCGCCAGGAACGCAGACACACAGGCGAAGAGCAGAAGGGCGCCGATCAGTTTGGTGTAGATGGCGTCGAGGGAGCGGCACCAGAACTGGTGCCAGCCGATCACCATGAGCGCGAGCGGTACGAGGTAGGCGGCGTACCCCAGCAGCTGATACGACAGCTCGGCCACGAACGCGCCGATCCGGCCCGCGAAATTCGCGGGCGGCAGGTCACCCCCCGTGTTGAAGAACCAGACGGGATCCGCCGCGCTGTAGCTCGCCAGCGAAATGAACGACAGCAGCGCCGCGGCAAACAGCGTGACGCCGACGAACTCGCTGATCCTGCGCGAAAACGTTGATGCGGTCACGTCAGATCTCCATCACGACAGGGAGGACAAGCGGCCGGAGGCCCGAGCGCTTTCGGAAGAACCGCTGCAAATCCACGCGAATCTTCTCCTTGATGAGCCCGGGATCGGTCCGCTCCTCGACGCTGGCGCTCTCGAGGGTCGCCGCGAGCAGCGACGGAATCTCCTTGAGCAGCGCCTCGGTGCGCGCGTCGAGCACGAACCCCCGCGTAATCACGTCGGGCGTCTCCTCCAGGGTGCCGGACTGCCGGCCAATCGTGACCACCGGGACGACCAGCCCGTCGCCCGCCAGGTGCCGCCGGTCTCGCAGGACCTCGTCGCCGACTTCACCGCTGCGCGTCCCGTCGATCAGAATCCGTCCCGCCGGCACTTTCCCGGCCAGCCGGGCCCCCTCGTCGTCGAAGCGGATGAGGTCGCCGTTTTCCGCCAGCAGCACTTTTGTCGACCGGGACACCCGGGCGGCCACCTTCGCGTGGAGCGCCAGCTGTCGGTACTCCCCATGTATCGGCACGAAGTGCTTCGGCCTGACCAGCGACAGCATGAGCTTCAGTTCCTCCCGGCTGCCGTGCCCGGACACGTGCACGTGCTTGTCGCCGTCCGACACGACCTCGGCGTGGCGACGGGCGATGTTGTTCATCACCCGCCCGATGGCCTTTTCGTTGCCCGGTATCTCACGGGCCGAGAAGACGACCACGTCCTCGGGGTCGAGCTTCACGTGCCGGTGGTCGTCGATCGCGATCCGCGGCAGCGCCGCCTGCGGTTCCCCCTGAGACCCGGTGCAGATGCATACGACGTCCTGACCGGGAAAATTCCGCACGTCGCTATCGCGAATCTGCACCCCGGCCGGAATCCTGAGGTATCCCAGCCGCTGCGCGATTTCCGAGTTCTCGATGATCCCCCGTCCGACGAGGGCCACCCGCCGGTCGAACTGGGCCGCCAGATCCACGAGGATCTGGATGCGATACAGGCTCGACGCAAACATGGCGACGACGATTTTTCCCGTCGCGCCCGTGAAGATCTCCTCGAATCCGTCGATGACTTCGATTTCCGACCCCGTGAAGCCCTTCCGGTCCACGTTCGTGCTGTCGGCCAGGAGCGCCAGCACGCCGGCCGACCCGAGCTCCGCCAGGCGATGGACATCGACCTGTTCGCCGTCGAGCGGCGTCTGGTCGATCTTGAAGTCCCCGGTGTGAATCACGACCCCGCGGGGCGTGTGAATCGCAATCGCCACGCAGTCCGGCACGCTGTGCGTCACGCGCAGGAACTCGATCGAGAAGTCGCCCACCTGCACGCGCTCTCGCGGCTTGACGCGCACGAGGCGCCGGCGGCCCGCGGCGTCGTTGTCCTCGAGCTTGTTCTCGACCATCGCGAGCGTCAGCGCCGTCCCGTACACCGGGCCGTCGAAGTGCGGCAGCACGTGCGGCACCGCGCCGATGTGATCCTCGTGGCCGTGGGTCAGGACGAGCGCGGCGATCTTGTACTGCTGGAGCTGCCGCAGGTCCGGGATGATCAGGTCGACCCCGAGCAGTTCCGGCTCAGGAAACATCACGCCGGCATCGACGAGGATGGCTGTCTCCCCGAAAGCGACGACCATCATGTTCATGCCGAACTCTCCCAGGCCGCCGAGCGGGATCAGGTCCAGCGGCGGGAGGTCGGTCGTGGTTCGGGAATCGTCAGTCACCAGTACAGACACCACATATCCGGGTACGACACCCTGCGGAACGATCGACGTCAATTGTTCCAGACAGGCCGTTCCACCAGTCGGAGGACACGACACGCGAGAAGAGCCGCCCGGGCGGGCGGAGCCTGCGTGTATGCGGCGGAGAGCCGCGCGTCGTGTGTCCACCTGGCGCCGCTGGGACGGCCGACCAGGGACTGTGCAAAATTGCGCAGACTATAGCACAGCTCGCCTTCAACCCGTAGCGAAAAAGTCCGCAAGCCGCGCCAACTCTGTCAGTTGCAGCGTCTCTGGTCTCCGGGTTGGATCGATCGCCGCGCTCGTCAGGGCTGCGCGGACATCCCGCTCCCGCGTGAGCGCGTAGGGGCGGAGCGCGTTCAGCAGCGTCTTGCGCCGCTGCATGAACATGGTGCGGACCATGGCTTCGAACGCCGCCTCGTCCGCGACCGCGACCGACGGCGGGCGGAACCGGAGGTTCACTACGGACGAGTGGACCTGGGGCACCGGCCGGAATGCCCCCGGCGGCAGCGAGAGAAGCGGCAGCACGTCGGCGTGCAGTTGCACGAAAATCGAGAGCACGCCGTAATCACGCGTGCCTGGCGCCGCGAGGATGCGCGCCGCGACCTCCCGCTGGAGCATCAGCGTCGCGTCCACCAGGGCGATGCCCGCGCGATAGGCTGCGATGAGCGCGAACAGAATGGGGGAGGAGACGTTGTAGGGCAGGTTGCCCGCGACGCGGAAGGATCGCCCCGGCGGAAGCAGACGCAGGTCGAAATCCAGGAAGTCCCCGTGAGCGATGGTGACGTTCGGCGGCACCTTCGGCTGGAGCAGCGAGACCATCTCCGGGTCCAGCTCGATCGCCACGAGCCCAGCCACCCTCGGGGCCAGCCGCAGCGTCAGCGCGCCGGGCCCGGGTCCAATCTCGACGAACCAGTCGGCGGCCCGGGGATCGATGGCCGTGACGAGCTTCTCCGCCCATGCAGCCTGCAGGAAGTGCTGTCCGTATCGTTTCTTCGCCCGCATGCCGATCAGGGGCGGCCAGCCGTCCACGGCCGAGCCGCGGCATGCATCCCGCCCGGCGAGGCCACCCAGGCGCGCCGTCTCACGGGACTGACGCGGCCGGACAGGTCAGACTTCATCGAGGGAATCGCCCCGCCAGTACTTCTCCTCGATGTCCTCGATCTCCTCTTCGCTCATGCCGAAGTAGTGACCGAACTCGTGGATCACGGTCTCCGCCACGCAGTCGCGAATCTCCTCGTCGTCCTCGCACGACGCTTCGATCGGCCGCTGGTAGATGGAAATGCGATCGGGCAGGGTGTTGCCATACGCCCATCCGCGTTCGGGGAGCGGCGTGCCGTGATACAAGCCGAACAGCGAGTCGGGGGGTTCGATCTCCATCTCGGCCAGGACCTGCGGCGCCGGATCGTCCTCGACGATCACGGCGACGTTCCTCATCTCCTCGCGAAAACGCCGGGGGATCTGATCGAGCGCCGCTTCGACCAGCTGGGTGAATCGCTCGCGGGTCACGGCCGGCGGGACCTCTTGGCACGCGCCGGCGTGGCGGGCCGCAGCGCGCGGTAGTAGTCGCAGTCGTCGCGGACACGGCAGCGGTCGCAGAGCGGCTTCGGCTTGCAGATGCGACGTCCGTGGAGGATCAGCGTGTCCGAGACCCGGGTCCAGCCGGCAGGCGGGACTGCTGCCCCGAGCTGCTGCTCGACGACTTCCGGATCCGCCGATCGGGCGATTCCGATCCGGTTTGCCACTCGAAGCACGTGCCGGTCGACCGGGAGCCCCGGCACACCCAGAGCGTGTCCGAGGACGACGTTCGCCGTCTTCCGACCGACTCCTGGCAGCTCCACCAGTGCGTCCATCGTGGCGGGGACCTGGCCGCCATGCCGCTCCACGACCGTCGTCGCCATGCCGACGAGCGACCGCGACTTCGCGCGGAAAAAGCCGGTCGACTGGATCTGCGGCTCGAGCTCCGCGGTCGTGGCGTGCGCAAGCGCGCGCGCGTCGGGGTAGCGATCGAACAGACCGGGGGTCACCTGGTTCACCCGTGCGTCGGTGCACTGCGCCGAGAGAATCGTGGCGACCAGGAGCTGATATGCGTCCGAGAAGTGCAGTTCGGTGTCGGCGTTCGGGTGCTGGGTCGCAAGGCGCGCCATGATGCGGCGCGTGTCCGCCGCGCTCCTGGCTGCCGCGGGCATCTTTTTTCGCGCAGCGGGACCCTTCGGCATTTCTCGATTGTAATGCCGGGGAAACGGCCGGCGACGTTCAGTGAATCGGTCCCTTGTTGTCCCAGCTCGTTCCCGTGGACTCGGAATACACCCGCATGTGCTCCTGCAGGGCGGCGATCAGGTTGGGAACGACCTGCAGCGGCACGACGACCTTCGCTCTCACGGGTGCCCGCACGACGTGGTCCGCTTCCGCGGCGTGGATGTCCTTCTCCGAGAGCGGCAGCACCTCGCAGAAGGCGAGGGTGAAATCGAAGGGTGTATGGGAGATGGCGCAGAAATTCGCGTACGTCCGGGGAAGATCGGCCGTATCGTCGGGGACGATGGTGAAGTTGATTTGCTTTCGGTCAGACATGGCAGGTCCAGATTACCCCGTCGTGTGCCTGACGGCTAATAGCGCCGCATGACGCCGACGACCACCCCCTGGACCTGGACCTGGTCGGGCGCCGCCAGGATCGGCTGCATCGCGGGATTCGCGGGCTGCAGGCGGATATGCCCGTGCTCGCGATAGAGCTTTTTCAGCGTGACGTCGGCGCCGTTCAGGAGGGCGATCACCATCTCGCCGTTGTCCGCCGTACGCCGATCCTCGACGATGACGAAGTCGCCGTCGCGGATCTGCTCGTCGATCATCGAGTCTCCCTTGACCCGCAGCACGTAGCTGTCGCGCTTGCCCACCAGATCCTCGGGCACGGCGATCGTTTCGCTGCCGACCACCGCCTCGATCGGCGAGCCTGCCGCGACATACCCCAGCATGGGCAGCTCGACCGCGCGGCTGCCCAGCCGCGCCGGCACCACCTCGACCGACCGGCTCCGGTTCCAGGCGCGCTTGATGAACCCCTTCTCCTGCAGGTTCGTCAGGTGTTTGTGCACCGTGGCCAGGGAGGACAGACTGAACCGGCGGCCGATCTCTTCCAGGCTCGGCGCATAGCCGTGCTGCTGGATAAAATCGTTCAGGAAGTCGAGAATTTCACGCTGGCGCTTGGTGAGTGGCAGCATGCGCGCACTATATCAAACAAAAAGCGAAAGTCAACGAAAGAGGCGGCCCGCGTTACCTTTGCAGGGCTGACAGGTCTAACGGGTGAGTGGCAACCCCCCGAGCAATCCGGCGGGCAGCGTGGACCCGGAACGAACCGCCGGGCTGGAGAGTGCGCGTGACATCCCGCACGCTCG
>JANMCN010000124.1:0-1890 GCA_031361295.1 Acidobacteriota bacterium
GGCGGTGCCGCGCTCGCGACGAGAGCGTTCCTTATCGGCATACATGGCCTTGTCTGCCTCCTCCCAGGCGCTGCTGAGTCCTTTGGAGGCAACTCGCATCGAGTGGCCGAGCGACGCTCGAATTCCTGCCGCGAGAAGCGCCTCGCGCAGCCGATTCGCCAACCTGTCGGCGCCCGGACGATCACACTCGACCGCCAGCAGCGCGAACTCGTCGCCGCCGACGCGGGCCACAACGTCCTGCCCGCGCTTTGCGCCAGTCATCACCGAGGCCGCGCGCGCGAGCAGTTCGTCGCCGGCGAAGTGCCCCCGAGAGTCATTGACGACTTTGAGATCGTCGAGTCGACGGCGATGACGCCGGCTGGATGGCCATAGCGACGACAACGCTGCTCTTCGCCGGCGAGCAGCCGTGTCCAGCCGCGTCGGTTGAAGATACCCGTCAGGCCGTCGCTGAACGCCTCGGCTTCCGCGCGCTCGACGCGTCGAGCCTCGCTGGCGAAGTCCATTTCGGTCTGCAGCAAGCCGCTCAAGAGAGTGCCCAGCATGTCGAGCAGTTCCTGATCCTGCGTGATCGACGCCGGTTGGGCATGGGGATCGATTGCGCACAACGTGCCGAAGAGACCGCCGTCGGCGCCTCTCAAGGCGACGCCAACGTAGGCCCCGATCTTGACCTGTTGCCCGATGGGCGCCGACGCATACGCCGGGATGTCGTCCGAACGGGGCGCGATTCTGGGACCCAGCCCCACGACCATTCGCGAGCAGAACGAATCGGCCCAACGAAAGACCGTGCCGTCCGTCACGTTGTAGCCGTGATCCTCGGCGTGAAGGACGATCCAGTCCTCGCCATCGGTGCGGGTCACCATCCAGAGGTCGAACCCCAGGCGGCGATGAAGAAAGGACAAGACGGAGCGAGCAGCCGTTTCGAAATTCAGAACCGCTGGTTCGTCCATCTGACCACTCTCGGCACAGTCCGCCCTACGAAGCAGTCGCCGGAACTTGCGGGCCCGATATTTCCAACGGCAAGCGGCGGGCAGCCGCTTCATTGTACGTGCAAATCGAGGCACGGCGTCAGTTTTCGCCCAACCGCCGCCCGGCAGTTGACCGGAATATGCAGTTCCGGCCGGGGCGATACCCGTGCGAGCGGGAGCGTGTCGCATTCTCGAGCACATCTCGGACGTGCCGATGCCGTCGCTGGTGGTGGAATGGCCTGCTACGGTTTCAACTCGTTGATGATCAGATTGTTGGGGATCGTCGAGCGTGACCTGTCCGCGAGCCGACTACCGTACGGAAGCGGTCCGACGCGTTCGAGTGCCTTGAGAGGCGAGTCTCAGACGGGCTGAACGGTCAGATTGTCCTATCCAACGATCGGCCTTCAGGAGGGTTGATAGTCACCGTGCGAAAATGTGGAAGTAGGGGCGGTATTTGTTGATCGAATTTGGTGCCGGAGGTGGGGGTCGAACCCACACGGAGCGTTAACTCCACGGGATTTTGAGTCCCGCGCGTCTGCCAGTTTCACCACTCCGGCGTCGGGGGGCGCCAACTAGTGTACGTCATTCCCCCACCGTCCATGCCTTGACGCCGGCCCGCTCTCCGGGGCACGCTTGTGCCGCGTTCCGCGGCGCCGCATCCGCCTGTTCCCCGCCGTCCGCATGGCAGCGTCCCGACTATGGCAGACATCCGCTTCATGACCCTCGACCCCGGCCACTTTCATGCCGCGCTGGTGCACGGCGAGATCTACCCGGACGTCAGCGACCGCGTCGACATCTTCGCCCCGGTCGGGCCCGATCTGGTCGCCCACCTCCACCGGCTGTCCGGTTTCAACCATCGCGCGGCGCGGCCGACGTCGTGGACCTGGGAAGTCCACGCCGGACCGGACAGTTTCGCGCGCCTGCG
>JANMCN010000151.1:0-4265 GCA_031361295.1 Acidobacteriota bacterium
ATCACCGCCTGCAGAAACGTCGACCGTGCGGCGGACGCGGCGGGCATGAGGGCGGTCACGAAATCCAGCGCGCCACCAATTTCGTCGACCGCGGTCGTCAACGCGGTGTCGAGAGCGCGCGCGGGACGCATCGAGGTATCGGGATCCTCGGTTGAGAGCTGGAGTTCAAGCGCGGGAGACTGAATCGCGGGGGCCGAGGGCGGAGCGTCAGGGATTGACGCCGACGCAGGAATCGGAACGGCATCGGGCGTCGCGAGGTCCGCGGGCGCCTCGGACTCCCGGCGACTCGAGACGACAGCGGCCTGGGTGCGAAGCTCCGATGCACGCCCGGCGTCCGCGTGGACGAGGAGGCACGGCACGGCCTGCAAGCCCACCTGGCGGGCCGCCGCCAGTCGCCGTTCGCCGGCGAGCAGATCGAACCGCGTGCCGCTTCCCTGCGTGACGAGCAACGGCTGGAGGATACCGACCTGACGAATGGACGCCGCGAGCTCCGCAAGCTCGTCGGCAGCGTCCGGGCGGTCCGGCGGCTCCAGGGAATCGATCTGGTCGACCGAGATGTGGCGGACGGTCTGGAGGGGCGTGTCGCCCATCAGCTGCTCGACGTAATGCGAGGCATGCCGCATGCGATACGCCGGGGGCAGACCTTCGCGCGCGCGGGATGACCGTTGACGCGCGCTCGCAGGCCGTTCGTCGTCTCCGTCCTCTTCTGTTTCCGCGTACTCGGGATGTTCTGGAACCGCAGCCGAGGGCTGCAGGGGAGGGGTCATCTCGAAATCTTGCACGCGCGCGCTCCGTTTGGGTATGAGGCTGAGGCCTGGCGACAACGGACGACTCTGGGTGGGTCAGTATAGCAGCGATTCGTGTGGTATAATCCTTCGTTTATACGTAGTCGCCACGGCCGCCGCAGGCGTGCCGACGATCGTACCGGCGTCCATCACGACAAGAGGATTCAAGAGTGGCCAGTCACGAATCTGCGCTCAAAGCGCACCGCCAGAACGTCAAGCGCCGGGACCACAACCGGCAGATGCGCACTCGTCTTCGTGGAGCCCTCCGCGACATCCGCGTTGCGATCGACTCGGACGATCCCGCGAAGGTGAAGGACGCGCTGCGCGAAACGGTCTCGCTCGTCGACAAGATGGCGAAAAAGAAGCTCATTCACAAGAACGCCGCCGGCCGCTACAAGTCGAGGCTCGCCATCCGCGTCGCCAAGAAGTCCGCCGCCGCCTAGCACCGCCTTTCAGCACTCAACTTTCGGTTGAAGACGGGGGGTCCCCGACCGAGCAGCGAGAGCTGCGCGCCACGTACCAGGCTGGCACTCAACGCCGGCAGAGATCGACGACCAGCCGCTCGAGCAGGATTCGTGGATCGCCGCCGGAGCTCTTGAGCTCCAGATCCGTTCGAAATACCGCTTCCACCGCGGGGCGCACACGACGCGGATCGAACGCGATCAACTTCTCCCGGACAAACCATCCGAGCTGCCCGAGAATCATGTAGGGCACGCCTCCCCCTTCGAGCGCAAGCGCCAGCTGGCGCAGCGCGCCGGCGGTGTCACCGCGTTCGATGGCATTGGTGACGGCCCAGTCGTCCTGCGACGTTTCCGCGGTCACGACGGCGTGGACGTCGTCCACCGTGATTCTCTGCTTGTCGGCGGCATACATCAGCAGCCGCTCGAGATCGCCTCGCAGAACGTTGATGTCTGTCCCGGCCCGCGCGGCAATGAGCCGAGACGCGACGACGTCAATCTGCTTCCCGGCATCCGCAACGGCCTGCTTGACCAGGCCTTCCGCCTGCCTGGCCACCTGCTGCAGGTCCAGGCCCTTGGTGTCCTTGCCGCGCTTCAAGCCCCAGCACTCGACGATGGTCGCGCCCTTCTGGACCGCCTTGTACAGCCGGCGCACGCGGTCGACATCGGCGGCGACGAACACGAGCGTGGTCATCGGCTCGGGTCTGCGGATGTACGCTTCGAGGAGATCGAGGTCTCCAGGGGGTTCTCCCCCGTCGGACTCCTCCTCGTCATCACCCTTGCCGCGACGCTTGGGCTTGAAGATCTTCTCCGCGCGGAGCACGACAATCACCCGGCGGTCCCCCATCATCGGCAGCGTACGCGCCGACTGCACAATCGCATCGGGGGCGCCGGCCTTCTCGCCCGCATAGAGCCGTTCGAAATTGAATGCGCGGAGTTCGTCTTCAACGACGGACGAGAGATCGCCTGCCAGCCGCGACATCTCCGCTTCGTCGTCGCCGACAATCAGGTAGAGGGGATCGAGCGTGCCCTGCGCGATTTGCTTGCGTACGGCCTGGGGGTTAACGGTCAACGTTCAACGTCCAACGTGCAACGTTCGTCCAACGTGCAACGTCCAACGTGCAACGTCCAACGCTCAACGTTCAACGTTCAACGTCCATCGTGCAACGCGGCACGTCGCAGTTCGCATGTCGCACATCGAACGGATCGCACGTCGAACTTCGAACGTGTGGCACGTTGCACGTGTACGTGTCGCACGTTGCACGTGTTGCACGTTGGACGTTGGACGTTGGGCGTTGCACGTGTTGCACGCTGCACGTCAGAACGCCTCCAGTATCGCGCTCACGACGGATCGGGCGAATTCGGTGGCGACGCGATCCAGCGCATTCGCGTCCTGGCCGAAGAACGCACTCGGATCGCCGACGTTGGTCGTGATGTCGAACTCCTCCCGGAACTGCATGGCCGGGTTCGACCAGAGGATCTTGTTCGCCTTCACGTCCTTGAACTCGATGCGCGCGGTGAGCGTCAGGACATATCGCGACGCCTGGCGGTCGGTCGTGAAGGCGGCCGGCGTCAGCGTGATCGAAGAAATTTCGCCCGTCAGCAGCCCATCGGCCGCCGTGGCCGACGGGTCCACCTTGTACTTGCCTCGACCGATGAACTCCGAGATGACCCGCTCGGTGATTCGCTTCTCCACGTCGAACACCGGCGTGCTGTTCACGAACATCGGCACGCCAATCACCTTGATATACGCCGGGAGGAACGAGCCCCGACCCGACAGCGAATAGCCGCAACCGGGCAGCATGACGGCGACGGCGGTGATGAACGCAAGAGCACTCAGGGGGCGGCGTGTCATGACCATCAGCTTACGACGATGCTCACGAGGCGGCCACCGGCAATCACGACTTTCCTGACCGTCTTGCCCGCGAGATGCTTGACGACCTGGGGGTCGGCCATCACCAGCTCGCGCAGCTGGTCGTCCGCGAGATCCGCCGCCACGGTGATCCGCGCTCGGAGCTTGCCGTTGATTTGAACCGGCACCGTGATCTCCTCTGATTTCGCGACCGCCTCACTGAACTCCGGCCAGCCCGCGGAGACGATGCCGGTGGGGTGGCCCAGCATCTCCCAGAGCTCCTCGGCCATGTGCGGGGTGAACGGGGAAATCATCCGCACGAGCGCTTCCACGGATTCCTTCAGCACCGCGATCGTGCCCGCGCGCTCGACCGTGCCGACCGCGGGGGCCGCTCCCGCGGCCTGGCCGATGCGCAGGCATTCGGTCCGGCCGCAGAACGCATAGAGCTCGTTGACGAGCTCCATCAGTCCCGACACCGCCGTATTCAGGTGGACCCGCGGATCGAGGTCCGCCGTGACCCGCCGGATGGTGTCGTGCGTCTTGCGTCGGAGCGCGCGTTCCGCGTCGTTCAGCTCGACCTCGCCAGGCGAGGGGATGCCCTCGCCTCCAATCGTGTCGCACAGGTGATCGACGAGCCGCCAGACGCGGGCGAGAAACCGCCAGCTGCCCTCCAGGCCGGCGTCCGTCCACTCGATCTCCTTTTCGGGTGGCGCGACGAACATCACGTACAGCCTGAGCGCGTCGGCGCCGAACTGCTGGATCATGTCGTCGGGATCGACCACATTGCCCTTCGACTTCGACATCACCTGGCCGTCCTTGAGGACCATGCCCTGCGTGAGCAGGCGCGTGAACGGCTCACTGATCGTGGTCATCCCCAGGTCACGGAAGACGCGCGCGAAGAAGCGCGAGTAAATCAGGTGCAGGATGGCGTGCTCGACTCCCCCGCTGTAGAAGTCGACGGGCCCCCAGTAGGCGACCTTATCGGGGTCGAACGGCAGATTCGTGTTCTTCGGGTCACAGAAGCGGAAGAAGTACCACGAGGAATCGACGAACGTGTCCATCGTGTCGGTCTCGCGCCGCGCGGGCCCGCCGCACGTCGGACAGATCGTGTTCACGAACTCGGGCACGTGGGCCAGCGGCGAGTCCCCTTTGCCGCTGAAGTCCTTGATC